>JASLLH010000009.1:0-37235 GCA_030747115.1 Arenicellales bacterium | reverse complement strand
AGAAGAACAGCGTGATCTTGCCAAAAGCGTGCATGGCGATGTGCATGGCCCCGCCGATAATGCCGGCGGCGTTGGCCAGCAACGCGCCCAGGACCACGTAGGACAATTGGCTGATGGTGGAGTAGGCCAGCCGGCGCTTGAGGTTGTCCTGGTGCATGGCCACCAGTGAGGCGCCGACGATAGTGCCGGCTGCCACCCACAGCAGCCAGCCAGTCGCGTGAGTCTGACCGAGGAGATCGATACCGAAGATGTACACCGTGACCTTGAGAATGGCGAAAACGCCTGCTTTAACTACTGCTACCGCGTGCAACAGCGCGCTGACTGGGGTCGGCGCGACCATGGCCGCGGGCAGCCAGCGATGAAAAGGCAGCAACGCCGCCTTGCCGATACCGAAGGCAAACAGGGCATACAGCACACCGATGACCAGCGGCGACGCTTTGCCGGCGAGAATGCCGCCGTCCTGGAACGAGACAGAGCCGGTCAGGTGCCAGGTCCAGACCACGGCCAGCAGCAGAAAGCCCATCGAGGTGGCCATCAGGATGCCGAGGTACACCCGGCCGCCCTGCCGCGCCTCGGGAGTACCGGCATGGGTCACCAGCGGGTAGGTGGAAACCGTCAGCAGTTCGTAGAACAAAAACAATGTGAACAGGTTCTGCGCGAAGGCCACGCCGATGGCGCTGCCAATGGCAATGGCAAAGAAAGCATAAAACCGAGTCTGGTGAGCCTCACCGTGAGCGCGCATGTAGCCAATGGAATAGACCGTGGTCACGATCCACAGAAAAGACGCGAGCAACGCGAACAAAAGGCCCAGTGGCTCGGCCTGCAACGCGATCGGTATGTCCGGTACTGGTAGCGCCAGCAGAATTCCCGGCTGCTTGCCAGCAAGGATGGCGGGAATGAGCGAGCTGACCAGCGCCAGCAGGGTCACCCCCGCTGCCAGGCTGACCGACTCACGCAGGTTGGCCCACTTGCCGGTTAATGCGACCAGTATTGCGCCCACGAGCGGCGTGAAAACGGCCAGTACCAGTAAATGGGCGTCGCTCACGGCGCTGTTCCCAGCAATACCCGCGCAGCCTGGCTCGCCACGCCCACGCTGAGGTCGGTGTAGATGCCAAAGTAGACATTGGCACCCACCAGTAACCAGGTGGGCAGCAGCATGGATAGCGGCGCTTCCTGCACGGGCGGCGCGGGCTCGCCGCGGTCGCGGAAATACGCGGTCTCGATTACCCGCCAGATGTAGACCACGGCCAGCAGCGAGCCGGCCACTACCACCATCACCACTGGCCACCAGCCCTGCTCCAGTGCGGCTAATACCAGGTACCACTTGCTGATAAACCCGGCCGTCAGCGGCAGCCCGATCAGACTCAGGCCGCCGGCCACGAAGGCCGCCATGGTCCAGGGCATGCGGTAACCGAGACCCGCCAGGTCACCCAGCCGGACGCTACCCAATCGCCAGGCAATACAGCCCAGGGCCAGGAATAGCCCGCCTTTCATCAGGGCGTGGTTAAACAGGTGCAGCACTGCCGCGGTCAGCCCGGCGCTGCTGGCAAGGCTCATGCCTAAGACCATGTAGCCGATCTGTGCAACGCTGGAGTAGGCCAGCATACGTTTGATGTTGTGCTGGAAGATGGCCACCGTAGAGCCCGACAGCACCGCCGCCGCGCCGAGCAGTACCAGCAGCGTTGGCAACGGCATGGCGCCAAAGGAAAAGCCGGCGCCAAAGACCGAAAACATGAAACGCAGCAACATGTATATGGCCACCTTGGTGGCGGTGGCGGCGAGAAAAGCCGTCACCACCGAGGGCGCATAGGCGTAAGCATTGGGTAGCCACAGGTGCAGCGGAAAGAGCGCGAGCTTAAGACCGATCCCAACGGTGAGAAAGGCAAACGCGGTGCGCACCGTACGGCTGGCGGTGAGTTCGGGCAGGCGGCCGGCCAGGTCGGCCATGTTGAGGGTGCCAGTCACCATGTACAGCAGGCCGATACCGATGAGGATGAAGGTAGCGCCAATGGTGCCCATGATCAGGTACTGGTACGCGGCGGTCAGCGCCCGGCGATCGGAACCGAGGGATATCAGAACGTAGCTCGACAGCGAAGAGATCTCAAGAAACACGAAAAGGTTAAATGCATCCCCGGTGATAGTGATGCCCAGCAAGCCGGTCAGGCACAGCAACCAGGAGGTGTAAAACAGCACCTGCTGCTCAGGCCTGATCTCGTGGGCTACGCTGGTCTTGGCAAACAAGAGCACCACCGTGCTGATACCGGTGACAATGAGCAGCACGATGGCGTTGACCGCGTCCAGCCGGTATTCGATGCCCCAGGGTGCGGCCCAACCACCGAAGGCGTAGGCTACCGAACCCTGTGCCAGCACCTGGCCGAGCAACAGGGTTGCGACCAGCAGCGCCACGGCGCTTATGGCCAGGGTCAGCGCCCAGGCGGTATTACCTTTGCGTGCCAGCAGGCACAGGGGCGCCCCGAGCAGCGGCACGACCACCTGCAGCGCCGGCAACTGGGCCGCGATCACAGGGACTCGTCCTGCTGGTGAATCTCGTCTTCCTCGGCTGTGCCGTAGGCTTCACGGATGCGCACCACCAGCGCCAGGCCGAGCGCGGTGGTAGCGACGCCGACCACGATGGCGGTCAGAATCAGCACGTGGGGCAGCGGGTTGGAGAACTGGGTAACGCCCTCGCGCAGAATCGGTGCGCTGCCGCCTGCAACCTTGCCCATGCTGATGTAAAGGATGAATACAGAGGCCTGGAACAAATTGAGGCCGACGATCTTTTTGACCAGGTTGCCGCTGGAGATGACCACGTAAAAGCCCGCCATCATCAACAGGATGACGATCCAGTAGTTGTAAAGGCCTGCCGCGCTCATGGGTCTGCGCGCCCGGCAAAGGCCAGGAACACCGCTACCATCACTGCTGCCACCGTCACCCCGACACCCAGTTCAACCAGGAAAATACCCAGGTGCTGGCCATGGGCCGCAGTGTGTGCGAGCGTGCCGTAGGCGAGATACTCACCACCCAGGCCCAGGGTCACGACACCGACGCCGGCGTAGAGCATCAGGCCCAGGGCGATGCCCAGCCGCAACACGGCCGCCGGTACCGCAGCGCGCAGTGCTTCAGTGCCGAACACCAGGCCATAGAGGATAAAGCCGGCGGCAAATATCACGCCGGCCTGAAAGCCGCCACCGGGCCCGAAGTCGCCGTGAAACTGCACGTACAGCGCGAACAGGAAAATGAGCGGCAGGGTGATCTTGGTGACCACCCGCAACACGGGGTTATCCTTCATGGCGGGCCCTGCCCGGGCCCGGGTCTTTCACGCCGGCGCCGGCGCAGCCCCAGCAGTGCCAGTACGCCGACCCCGGCAGTGAAGATCACGGTCAGTTCGCCCAGCGTGTCGTAGCCCCGGTAACTCGCCAGTATGTTGGTCACCACGTTGGGAATGCCGATCTCGTCGGCCGAGCGCTGCAGGTAGCGGGGCACCACGTGCTGGTGTACCGGCGCGTTTGGATCGCCGAAGTGGGGCATGTCCAGGGTGCCGTAGACCAGCGCCGCGCCGGTGACTACCACCACCAGCAGCGGCAGCAGCGGACGATGGGCCGGGCGCTTTTCATGGCGGCCGGCCAAACCAATGGTGGCCAGCATCAGTACCGTCGAGATGCCCACCCCCACCGCGGCTTCGGTGAAGGCGACGTCAACGGCGTCGAGCACCACGAACACCACCGCGGCCAGCAGGCTGTAGATGCCGAACAGCATCACCACTGCGAACAGGTCGTGCAGGCGGATAGCGGCGAGTGCGGTCACTGCCAGCATGCCCAACAGCACGATGTTGATCGCCTCGATCAGCACTTTAGTCCGCCGCACCGCCGAGCCATGGCCGGCGGATACCGTGAATGGCCGCCCGGGCCAGCGCATGGCAGGCCGAGGGGTTGAGCAGCAGCAACAGCGCCAGTACCAGCAGCAGCTTGGCCAACAACAGGCTCCAACCGGCCAGCAAGGCAAGCCCGAGAATGATGGCGGCAGCGGCAACGGCGTCGGTGATGCCGGCCGCGTGCATGCGGGTAAAGACATCGGGCATGCGTAGCAGGCCGACCCCGCCCACCAGCGTGAACACCGCGCCGAGCAGCAGCAGGGCACCGCTCAAGACCCCCAGCAGGCTGTTCACCGGGCATCCTCCGGTGGCGCCGGCCGAGCTTGGCCGAGGTCACCAAACTCCGAAACCTTAAGTACTGCTACTGTGCCGATGAAGCCAATCAGCGCGTACATCAAAGCGATATCTATGTAGAGTTCCGGCTCACCCACCACGAACCCCAGGGTCGAGATCATCAGCACGGTTTTGGTGCCCAAGGCGTTTGCGGCCAGGATCCGGTCGTAGACGGTTGGTCCTTTGACCGCCCGGATCAGTGCCAGTGCCATGGTCACGAGCAATGCAATGGTGGCCAGTGCCAGCATCAGCGCCGCTCCATAGCGCGTACGCGCCGGCCCATCTCGCCGCCGGCCAATTCGCTGGCGGCGTCTGAGGTCAAAGCGTGCACCTCGATTTCAGCCTCGGCCACGTCCAGCGAGATGGTGCCCGGGGTCAGCGTGATCGAATTGGCGTAGGTGACCCGCCCGGGAGCACTTTGCTGGTCTGCCGGCACGCGGATGACTGCGGGGTCGATCGGCAAATGAGGCTGGACGATGCGCTTGGCGACGTCGACACTGGAGACGATAATCTGCCAGGCAAGCCAGGGTGCGTAACGGGCCAGGCCCGGCAACAGCCGCAGCGGCAGCCCCTCGGCGTCGCTTGTGCCCAGGCGGCTGACACACGCCACCACCCCCGCCACCGATAAAGCGCCGAGGCCGAGCAGCAGCGGCTCGAAATGGCCCGAGAGCAGCAGCCAGGCAGCAGCCAGCAGAACAGAGAGAATCAGCAGGCGTATCAAACCGACTGCGATCGATCGGGGCGAGCCCGGTCGCGCTGTTTGGGCGCAGCGGATTCCGCGGATTTTTTTGTGCCGGGCCCGGCAGCACTAAAAAATCCCCGCCCGCCAGTATTTCCTGCCGTGGTCCGGAAGGTGGCCTGTGCTTTGCTCATAACGCAGCCAGGCCCGCGGCCCGACGGTTAGCTCGGTCTTCGCGCTGGCGTTGAGTGGCCAACTCGTCCAGGGTTTTCTCCACGTAGTCCACGTGCGCATCGGAAGCGGCGCGGGCACCGTCAGCGTTACCCTCTAGGATCGCGGCCATCAGGTGATGGTGCTGGTCGCGCAGATGCTTGAAGTTGTCCGGCCGCTGGTACAGGTTCTCGAGGTTGTAATAGACGCTTTTTTGTAACAATGAGTGCAGGCTGCGCATCACGTGCACCAATACCACGTTATGGGAGGCCTCACCGATGACGAGATGAAAATCGGTGTCGGCAGCTGCTTCGACCATAGTATCCCCCTGGCCGTGGGAGACGATCATGCGCTTGTAGGCAGCCTTCAGTACGAGTATGTCAGTGTCGGTGCGCCGCTTTGCGGCATAGTAAGCGGCCATCGAATCAATCCCGTGACGCAACTCGAGGACATCTTCGTAGACATCCGGTGAGGCGCTGATCAATTCGAGCAGGGGATCCTCCAACGAGGGATTCAGGCTCTCGGTCACCTCGGTGGCGCCGCCGCGACGACTGATAAGCAACCCGCGCGCCGCCAGGATTTGCAGGCCCTCGCGTAGCGAGGGCCTTGAGACTCCGAGTTTGGCCGCGAACTTGCGCTCGGCCGGCAAGCGGTCGCCCGGCTTGAGGGCGCCCTCGAGGATCAGAGACTCAATCTGTCGGACTACGGACTCCGCAACACGTTCCTGGGCCATGAATTACTGGTTATCTGGTAAGACCAATATGCACGGTAATCTACCATGAAATCTCTTAATGGGAAAACGGGAAAATCGTGATAAAACGAGCCATTTAAGAAGGCCTGATGGCGTGGCCAACACTTTGGATGGTTTCGCTGGAGGCAGAAAATTACCGCAATTTCACGGTAGTGGTTGATTAGCCTGACCACTAAATGGTCAACTGCCCCATTCCAACCGGGGTTTTGCGTGCACCCAGAACAGCATTGCTGTTAATGGGTTACGATACCGTTGGTTGGAACGACGCGTCCTGTGGCCAGGCCTTAACAGTCCGGGCCCGGTCACAATCACACTCCCAAGGAGACAACTAGAGAGGAAATGAACATGTTCAAACGTATTGCTCTGGCCGTTGCGGTTGCCGGTGCTCTGGCTACGGCTACGACGTCGACTGCCATAGCGGCTGAAGGAAAGATTCTGCTGAAAGTGCCGATCGCTTTTGCGACCAAGTTGCCGGGTCTCGGTGAGACCATCAAATGGCTCGGTGATCGCATTGGCACGCTCAGCAATGGCAGCGTGAAAATGAAGGTGTACGAGCCGAAGAAGCTGGTGGCGCCGTTCGAGATCCTAGATGCGGTGTCCAGCCAAAAGGTAAGCGCGGGTTACACGACCGCCGGCTACTGGTTTGGCAAGATGAAAGCGGCAGCGCTGTTCTCGGCCGTACCGTTCGGCCCCGAAGCACCGGAATACCTGGCCTGGCTGTGGTATGGCAATGGCGGCAAACTCTACCAGGAGATGTATGATGAGAACGGCTACAACGTGAAGGTTCACGTTTGCGGCATCATCGCACCGGAAACCTCGGGCTGGTTCAAGGAGCCGATCACCAGTGCCGATCAGTTGAAGGGCATGAAAATGCGCTTCTTCGGCCTGGGCGGGCAGGTGATGCAGAGCCTGGGCGTGACCACCAGCCTGTTGCCCGGTGGTGAGATCTTCCCGGCGCTGGAAAAGGGCGCCATCGACGCTTCCGAGTTCTCGATGCCGGCGATCGACAAGTTGCTGGGCTTCTACAAACTGGTGAAGTACAACTACTACCCCGGTTGGCATCAGCAGGCCACCGTATTTGAACTGCTGATCAACAAGGACATCTGGAACCGCATGTCCGAGCACCAGCAGATGGTGGTCGATATGGGCTGCCGGGCCGCCACTGTTCACTCATTGGCTTTCACCGAGGCGATTCAGTTCGATCAGATGAGAGAAAATGTCGAGAACAATGGCGTCAAGCAGATGTACTGGTCGGATGAGATGCTGGACGTTTACCGTAACGCGTGGATGGCGATTGTGGAAGAGAATCGCGCCAGCGATCCGGGCTTCAAGAAAGTCTGGGATGATCTGGCCGCTTTCCGAGCCGGTTACGACCTGTGGGAGTCCCACGCCTTCTTGCCGCGGGCAGCACGCTGATCCGATTTAGCAGTAATTTATAGTTATTTGACCAAAACCTGCGGGGTGTAACACTAAAAAGGTGTTGCACCCCGTTTTTTCTCATTATTCCGTGTACACTGGCTGACCAGACTGGCTCCGCAAGCACAGCAGAGCGCTGCCAGGCGGCAACCGAAAATCGAACAGGAGGTGAGCGATGCGGGATTCGACCGCGGCTATTCACAATCCGCTGATAGATAGTATCGATCATTTTGTGCTGGCTGTGGGTCGGGTAATCGCCTGGGCCAACGTGCTTCTGATCGGCGTCATCATCCTGAACGTGATCCTGCGCTATGGCGGCCGCTGGATGCAACAGGACCTGGGGATCGAGATGAGTTGGCTATTCCAGGACCTCGGTGGGCCCAAGTTGGAAGAATTGCAGTGGCACCTTTATGCACTGACCGTGATGATGGGGTTGTCCTATGCTCAGTCGACCGATTCGCATATCCGGGTGGACATCATCGCGGAGAAATTAAGCGAACGCACGGTGCGCAAGTGGGAGGTGTTCGGTATCATCTTTTTCCTGCTGCCGTTTATCTATATGGTTTTCATCCACAGCCTGGATTTCGTGGCTGATTCCTGGCGCATCAACGAGCACTCCGACGCACCGGCGGGGCTGCCCTGGCGCTGGGCGGTCAAGTCGGTGATACCGGTCAGCTTCGCTATGCTGGGGATAGCCGTCCTGGCACGGCTGGCGCGTGACCTGATGTTCCTGGTCAAAACCAAGGCTGACAACACCAGCAAGGAGCACGACTGAGATGGAAATCAACGACATCCTGGTGGTTGCGATGTTCCTGAGTTTCGCCCTGATGCTGTTCACCGGTTTTCCGGTGGCCTGGGTGCTGGCCGGCATCGGCATGCTGTTTGCTGGCGTGGGCTACTTGAGCGACATATACCTGGACACCATGACGGGACTGGACTTTCTCACCCTGGGCCTGGTAGTCAACCGGATTTTCAAGATCATGGACAATTGGGTCCTGGTCGCGTTGCCGATGTTCATTTTCATGGGCTTGATGCTGGACAAGTCCGGCATCGCCGAGCGGATGATGCACGCCATGCAGGACCTGTTTGGCCAAGTGCGCGGCGGGCTGGCTGTTACCGTGACTGTGATCGGTATCATCCTCGCAGCTTCGACCGGCATCATCGGGGCCTCGGTGGTGCTGCTGGGGCTGTTGTCAATGCCGGCCATGACCAACCAGGGCTACAGCAAATCGCTCGCCGCGGGCACCGTCTGCGGTGCAGGTACGCTCGGCATCCTGATTCCGCCCAGCATCATGCTGGTGATCATGGCCGACCAACTGGCGCTGTCCGTGGGCGATCTTTTCATGGGGGCGGTTTTCCCCGGGGTGATCCTGGGTGGACTCTACATCACCTATATTCTGGTGCTGGCCTACCTGCACCCTGAGACTGCGCCGCTGTCGCCTGACCGGCGCCATTTCAGTTTGCCCATGCTGGCCGAGGCGGTGAAATCGATATTGCCCCCAGCGCTGCTGATCATTGCCGTGCTGGGCTCGATCTTTGCCGGCATCACCACGCCGACCGAGGCAAGTGGGGTAGGTGCACTGGGCGCGACCCTGCTGGCGGCCTACAACGGCAGACTCAACTGGAAAGTGTTGAAAGAGGTCACCTACGCTGCCTACAAGACCACTGCTTACATTTTCGCGATCTTCCTCGGTGCCACCTGTTTCGCTCTGGTGCTGCGGGAACTCGGCGGTGACGAACTGGTCGAGCGGGCCATTACCAGTTTGCCCTTTGGACCCTACGGCATCCTGATCTTCATCCTCCTCATCGTCTTCCTGCTGGGGTTCCTGCTTGACTGGATCGAGATCACGCTGATCATTCTACCGTTGCTCTCGCCCATCGTGGCGGGGCTGGGCTTCGAGATCGAAGGGTATGGTGAGGTCGGCGAGCCGGCGCTGGTCTGGTTCGTGATGCTGGTGGCGGTGACCTTACAGACCTCGTTTTTAACGCCGCCGGTGGGCTTTGCGCTTTTTTATCTCAAGGGCGTGGTGCCGCCGGGTATTACCTTGGCGCATATCTACAAGGGCGTCGCACCCTTTATCATCCTGCAGATGATCGGGCTGACTGCCGTAATCCTGTTCCCGAAACTCGTGACCTGGTTGCCGGCTGCAGCTTACTGAAAAGACTCGGCGAGACCAATCTCAAGGCTGGGCAGCGCCGGTAAGGGCGGGCTCTGCGCCGGGGCTCGCCGGTGTGGTTTGCAGACCAAAAGCAAGCGCCAGAAAAGTGCCCAAATCCTCCGGTCGCTGGTGGCGGTCCATTGCCAGCGATGACTCCACGGTCTTCAGCAGGGTGTAGGGATACTGGCCGGTATAGTTGACGGTCAGTTGCCCTAATGATGCACCTTCCTTGCGCTTTAAAGCTGGCGGCGGCGGTGCGCCGGTTATGCAGTTGTACATAGTGGCAGCAAAAGCGTAGATGTCGGTCCACGGCCCGAGGTCGCCGTCCAGGTATTGCTCGGGTGGCGCAAAGCCGTGGGTTACGGTCTGGAAGGAACTGAAGCGGTCCGGGTCGCCGATGGTTTTAGCAGCACCGAAATCCAGCAGCAGAGGTTCGCCACTGGTGCGCAATAGGATGTTGGCAGGCTTGACGTCTAAATGAATCACGCCAAGCTGGTGCATGCGCCACAGGCCATCGCCGATTTTCGGGAAAATCTGTTGCAGGAAGTCCCAGTCCAGATTGCCGGCAAGTTGCTTGAGGAACCAGCGCAGGTCACGGCCGGCCTCGTGATTCATCACCATGTAGGCAGTACTGTTAGCATGGAAACAGTCAGTAACGCTGAGCACGTTCGGGTGCCGGATCTTTGCCAGCGCTGCCGCCTCCTGCAGAAACTGGTCTAGCCCCTGCCTAAATGGCGTTTGTGCGAGCGGCGCGTTCGGTGTGATCGCGCCATCGGGCTGCCTGGCCACCAGGTCCTGGGGGCAGTATTCCTTGATGACCACCGGCTTGCGGTCCAATTCGCTGGATGCAAGGTAGACCAGGCTGAAACCACCACCACCCAGGACCTGGCTGATGGTATAGCCCTTGAGGATATAACCTAACTTGAGCGGTAGCCTACTGGACATGGTGAGTAACGATGACCTCGCGCGGAGCGGGGTGATACAAGCGTAAGTTACAGTATAGTTCGTTCCTGGGTCGCGCGCTGGGCTCAAGTGGGTGCTGCTGGCGCTACCTAACAACCCGCTAATCCCCGAAATCTGGAGAGTCACGCGTGGTAAACAGTATGACGGCGTTCGCGCGCCGCGCGGCCGAAAGTGGCCTCGGGCAATTAACCTGGGAGATGCGCAGCGTCAACCACCGCTACCGGGAGGTCGCCATACGCCTGCCCGAGGAGTTACGCGCTGTAGAGGGGGCCTTCCGCGACGCGATCAGCGCGAAGATTGGCCGTGGTCGAGTCGACGCCATGCTGCGTTACGCACCACCGGTCGAGGACGTGGCCCGCAAGACCTTCGATGAAGGTGCTGTGCGGCAATTGTCGCAGTGGGCAACTCAGGTACGCGCGATCCTGCCGGCGGCCGAACCCCTGCGGGTAGTTGACGCGCTCAAGTGGCCGGGCGTGGTGAGCCCGCCGTTGGTCGACGAGACGGAACTGGCAACTGCTGCTACCGAGTTGCTGAATTCAGCGCTCGGTGACCTGGTGGCCGGCCGGGCGCGAGAGGGGGGCGCTTTGGCTGACATCATTCGGGCCAAGGCCGCATCCGCCCATGCTGTTGTACAGTCCCTCAGGCAGGCGCTCCCGCAGATCGAACAACACCAGCGTCAGCGCTTGGCAGAACGTTTGGCGGATTACCGTACCCAGTTGGATCCTGACCGCTTGGAGCAAGAAATGGTAATCCTGCTGTCACGCAGCGACGTGGCAGAGGAAATCGACCGGCTGGTGCTGCACCTGGATGAAGTCGACAGGGTACTGGGGCAGGATGAGCCGGTTGGGCGGCGCTTGGATTTCCTCATGCAGGAATTGAACCGGGAAGCCAACACGCTGGGTTCGAAGTCCGCCCATCCCGAGATGACCGCGGCATCGGTCGACCTCAAGGTGCTGATCGAGCAGATGCGCGAGCAGGTACAGAATATCGAGTAATCACCATGAATGGTAAATCCAGCAACCAGGAGCCGAAGGTCTTCATCCTGTCCGCGCCCTCGGGTGGCGGTAAGACCAGCCTGGCCCGGGCCCTGGCTGACAGTTGCGAGCAGGTGGTCATTTCGGTTTCCCACACTACGCGGCCGCCGCGGCCGGGAGAGGCGGAAGGGGTCGACTATTATTTCGTGGCGCCCAAGGATTTTGAACAGATGATTGAGGCAGGTGATTTTCTGGAATACGCCAGGGTTTTCGAACACCACTATGGTACCTCGCGGGGGGCGCTGGAGGGCTTTCTCGCGGCGGGCAAGAGCGTGATTCTCGAGATCGACTGGCAGGGGGCCCGGGAAGTGCGCGCAGCAATACCCTCGGCAATCAGCATTTACATCCTGCCGCCTTCCGTTGACGTGCTGGCCGCGCGCCTCATGGCCCGGGGTCGGGATAGCACCAGCGAGATCGGCAGCCGTATGGAGAAGGCGGCCAACGAGATGAGCCACTACGGCGAGTATGATCACGCCATGGTCAACGGCGACTTTGCGGCGGCGTTGACCGAGTTGCGCCAGGTGGTCCTGGCCGGCCGGCCACCGCTATCCGCCAGCGGGCTCGACATCGAGGCGCTTGTGCATTCTGCAAAAAGCGTTAGACTAAAAAACCTAGACGCGGCAAACCTTTAGCGAAATCTCCCGTAGTGGGGGCGCCATTTGAGGGTACTGCCCGTTATCACTGCCCACGATCCACGCCAGGATCATTCGGGCTGGATGCTTTTTTCTGGAGACTGTTTGATGGCAAGGATTACAGTCGAGGATTGCCTCGAGAACGTTGAAAACCGCTTCGAACTGGTGTTGGTCGCTGCCAAGCGCACCCGCCAGTTGCACCTGGGTGCGGATCCGCTGGTACCGGAGGATCGCGACAAGTCCACGGTGATCGCGCTGCGCGAGATCGCCGAGGGCCTGATTACCAATGAAATTCTCAACGAGAAGGAAATAGACCCCTACCAGGAGGCCGAGGAGGCCTTTGCAGCGCTGGGCGAGATTAACGACGAGACGATGGATGGAGGAGCGGACGCGGCAACGGCAGTGGCTGAAGAGGCACCTGTTGCAGTAGCGGCCAACGCCACAGCGGTTGAAATACCTGTGACTGAGGCTGGCCTTGAGAAAGAAACGGCCAGTGACGAGGATGCAGAAGATGCCGACGACACCGGCACCGGCGCGGAGGAAAAACCCTCGGCCTGACCAAGGGCGGAGCGCCCCCGATGTCACCGAGGGGCGCCTGCTGATCAGCGATCTCCTGCAGATCGTCGAGCAGTATCTCGATTCCAAGGAGGTCAAGGCCATTTACCGGGCGTACCTGTTCGGGGCGGAAGCCCACGAAGGACAGGTGCGGCATAGTGGCGAAGCCTACATTTTCCACCCATTGTCTGTCGCCAGGATTCTGGCCGACATGCGTCTGGATAGCCGCAGCATCATCGCCGCCCTGCTACACGACGTCATAGAGGACACCCCGACCGCAAAAAAAGAACTGGTGGCCCAGTTCGGCAAGGACGTTGCGCAACTGGTCGACGGGGTCAGCAAAATCGACCAGATTGAATTTGACTCACCCGAGCACGCCGAGGCGGAGAACTTCCGCAAGATGCTGTTGGCGATGTCTAAGGATATCCGGATCATCCTGATCAAGTTGGCCGACCGAATCCACAACATGCGCACACTCGAGGCATTACGCGCAGATCGACGTAAGCGTATTTCACAGCAGACACAGGATATTTTCGCGCCAATTGCCAATCGCCTAGGCATGCACGAGTGGACCCAGGAACTGGAAGACTTAAGTTTTTGCAACCTTTACCCGAAACGCTACAACACCATCCGCAAGGAGCTCGACAAACGCCGCCGCGACCACCGCGCGATCATCGGAAAGACCATGGCCAAGATCGAGTCGGAGCTAGCCGAGGCCGGCCTTGAGGGCACAGTGGAGGGGCGCGAGAAGAGTATCTACAGCATTTACCGCAAGCGGCGGGAGAGAGGGGTGCCGTTGTCGGAGATGCGCGACTTCTTCGCTATCCGCATCAGAGTGTCCACGGTTGATGACTGTTACCGGGCTCTGGGTACGGTTCACAATACCTACAAGCCGGTGCCAGGGGGGTTCAAGGACTATATCGCCATCCCCAAAGCCAACGGTTACCGATCTTTGCACACATTGCTGTTTGGCACTTTCGGTCAGAGCATCGAGGTGCAGATACGGACCGAGGAAATGCACCGGGTGGCGGAAACTGGTGTGGCCTCTCACTGGCGCTACAAAACCGGCAAGGCAAAGAGCGGGCCGCAGATGCCGACCCATAGCTGGCTGGTCGATCTACTGGACACGCAGCAGGCCGGCGACCCATCGGACTTCCTTGAGCACCTGAAAACTGACCTTATCCCCGATGAGGTCTATGTGTTCACCCCCCAAGGCGACATCAAGAAACTACCCAAGGGCGCCAGTGCTCTGGACTTCGCCTATGCCGTCCACTCGGACATCGGCAATCACTGTATCGGTGCCCGCATCAACAACGAATCGGTGCCGTTGCACCAACCGTTGGGCAACGGTAACCACGTCGAGATTCTGACCGCCCGCTCAGCCGTACCCACACCTTTGTGGCTGAACTACGCCGTCACCGGCAAGGCACGGGCGGCGATCCGCAATTTCCTAAAAACCCAACAGGAAGGTGACGCGGTAAAACTGGGCCGGCAATTGCTGGACCGGGCGTTAAAATCGGAGGGACTGAAAACGCGTCTCCGGACCGATCAGAAGATCGAGTTGCTAAAGCGGATTGGTCGTGAAGACTGGAACGAGTTACTGGCTGATATCGGTACTGGCCGCCGCCTGCCCAAGATAGTGGCAAAGCAGTTGTTGCCCGGCAGCAGCAACAATCGGGCGTCCACGACTGCGGAGCCGTTGCCGATCAAGGGCATCGAAGGCATGAGCATATCCTATGCGCGCTGTTGCCGGCCTATACCCGGGGATACCATCGTTGGCCTTTTTTCCCACGGCCGCGGCATCGTCATCCATAAAGCGAGCAGTATGAACAACAAGACCTGCCGCAACGTGGATAAGCAGGGCAAGCGCCCGGACAACTGGATCGAGGTGGAGTGGGCCGAGGATATCAAGACCACTTTCGAGGCCGACATCAGGCTGGAAGTGGTGAACCGGCGCGGTGTCTTCGCCACGCTCGCATCGGTAATTGCCGAAGAAGATTCCAATATCAACCATGTGCTGGTTACAGCGCGGGATGACCGTAACTCTGCCATCCGCTTTACCATCGAGGTACGCGATCGCAAGCACCTGGCACAGATCATCCGCCGTCTGCGTGCGCGCCGCTCGGTGATCCGCGTTTCAAGAACCCGGGGCTGATCGTTTTTCGACAACAGCAGGAAAATGCAGCATGACAGGCAAGTTGGCAATCAGTACCGAACAAGCGCCTGGCGCGATCGGCCCCTACTCACAGGCGATCAAGACGGGGCAACTGGTGTTCATCTCGGGTCAGATACCGCTCGACCCTGCAACCATGGAGATCATCCCGGGCGATATCGAGGCACTGGCCCGGCGAGTGTTCGACAGCCTGGCCGCAGTGGCGCACGCCGCCGGAGGCAGCCTCGACGACATTGTCAAGTTGACCATTTTTCTGACCGATCTCGACCAGTTTGCACGGGTCAACGAGGTCATGGCTGGGTATTTCAAGCCACCTTACCCCGCGCGGGCGACAGTGGGTGTCGCCAGCCTACCCAAGGGGGCGCCAATCGAGGTCGAAGCGGTCCTGCAACTTCCCACCTAAGTTGTGGCGGTCAGCACCTGGCTCGTGCGCGCTATGGAGCAATGGCAGCATGAGTGGGCCCAACGACTCACCTGTCACTGAGCTGAAAGGTGTAGGTCCGCAACTGGCAGAAAAACTCGCCCGGCTCGGTATCCACAGTGTTGTGGATGTGTTGTTTCATTTGCCACTGCGCTACCAGAATCGTACCCGCGTGAGCCCGATCGGCAGCCTGCAGGCAGGCCGAGAAGCGCTGGTGCGTGGCCAGATTGAATTGTCGGGCACGCGCTTTGGTCGCCGCCGCAGCCTGGTGACCATCATCTCTGATGACACTGGGCAGTTGACCATGCGTCAGTTTCACTTCAGCAGCAATCAGCAGCGCGGGCTGCAGCGCGGCAGTTGGATACAGTGTTACGGTGAAGTGCGCGCAGGGCCGGCGGGGCTGGAGATGGTGCACCCCGAGTACCGGTTGCTCAATGCTCCCACCGCGGGGCAGACAGAAGACGCGCTAACCCCGGTCTATCCCAGCACCGAGGGGCTAGGGCAGCGCAAGTGGCGCGATCTGACCAGCCAGGCCCTGGTCATGTGCGGGCAGGACATTCCCGAACTACTACCAGATACTTTTGCTGCCCCACGGCCTGGCATCTCGTTAGCCGCTGCGTTGGCGCTGCTGCACCGGCCGCCGCCGGAGACGGACGTGGTTGCATTGCAAGCCGGCAAGCATCCGGCACAGGCGCGGCTGGTATTTGAGGAACTGCTGGCCCATCATCTAGCGGTACGCCAGCGGCGCCAGCAACGCGAGGCGTTGACGGCACCGCAGACCCCACCGTCGACGCGCCTGTGGCCGCAACTACGCACTCGGCTCGGTTTCGACTTGACTGCTGCCCAGCAGCGGGTGATCGACGAGATACTCGACGATATGGGTCGGGCTCGGCCCGCGCTGCGGTTACTACAGGGCGATGTTGGCTCAGGCAAGACGGTCGTTGCGGCCGCGGCCGTGCTCTCGGCAATAGAAGCAGGACAACAAGCTGTCATCATGGCGCCCACCGAATTGTTGGCCGAGCAACACCTGGGCAGTTTTCAGCAATGGCTGGCAGTTGTCGAGCTTGAGCCTGTCTGGCTGACCGGTCGTCTCGGGGCCCGTGAGCGCCAGGAAGTCTGTGCCCGCCTAGCCAGCGGCGAGGCCAGCGTCGCGATCGGGACCCATG
This sequence comes from Arenicellales bacterium, assembly GCA_030747115.1. GTDB lineage: Bacteria > Pseudomonadota > Gammaproteobacteria > Arenicellales > UBA868 > UBA12578. Next base: position 20,872 of record JASLLH010000009.1, on the reverse strand, counting down.
CTTTGTTTCAGGATGAAGTCCACTATGCTGATCTAGGGCTGGTAGTGGTAGATGAGCAGCACCGTTTTGGTGTGGCGCAACGCCTGGCGCTGCGCGACAAAGGTCGCGCAGCCGGCCAGGCACCGCACCAACTGGTGATGAGCGCAACCCCGATCCCCCGCTCGCTGACCATGGTGATGTATGCCGACATGGACGTTTCCGTGATTGACCAGATGCCGCCCGGGCGCCAGCCGGTGGAGACTGTAGTCCTGCCTAACTCTCGCCGGGACGATGTGCAGGCGCGCATCCAGGAGGCCTGTGCCAGGGGCCGCCGGGCCTACTGGGTGTGCCCGCTGGTGGAGGATTCCGACCTGCTCCAGGCACAGGCCGCGACCAGCCGCGCCGAAGCATTGCGCGCCGACCTGCCGAACCTGGTCATTGCCCTGCTGCATGGCCGAATACCATCAGCGGAGAAAGACGCGGTGATGGCCGATTTCCGGGCCGGACGGATCGACCTACTGGTTGCAACCACGGTGATCGAGGTCGGCGTGGATGTGCCCGAGGCTACCCTGATGGTAATCGAGAATGCCGAACGACTAGGTCTTGCACAATTGCACCAGTTGCGCGGCCGGGTTGGCCGCGGCGGTCAACAGTCGGTCTGTGTACTCATGTATCAGCCGCCGCTGGGCACCTCGGCCCGCCAGCGTCTGGCCACGCTGCGCCAGACTACGGACGGTTTTGCTATCGCTAACAAGGACCTCGAGTTACGCGGTCCCGGCGAATTGTTGGGTACTCGCCAGAGCGGTTTGCCGCAACTGCGGGTGGCGGATATTGCCAGGGACCGGGCGTTGTTACCATCGGTTCAAACTGCCGCGGATACGTTACTGGCCGCCCACCCCGAAGCAGTGGCGCCCCTGCTCGACCGTTGGCTAGGCACAGGCCTGCAGTTCTCCGATGCGTAAGCGGTTCGCACAGTACTGGCGCCTCGCCCGACTGGACCGCCCGATTGGCTGGCTGCTATTACTATGGCCCACGCTGTGGGCTGTGTGGATCGCGGCTGCTGGTAGGCCGCGGCCCTTTATTGTGGTGATATTTGTCGCCGGTGTGGTGGTGATGCGGGCAGCGGGCTGCGTAATCAACGATTATCTGGATCGCGGCTTTGACCCTCATGTAGTGCGAACCCGTGGCCGACCACTAGCGGCCGGCACGGTTAGCCTGCGCGAGGCATTGGTGCTGTTCTTGGTGCTGCTGACTATCGCGTTTATCTTGGTGCTGATGCTGAACCGCCTGGCACTGTGGCTGGCGGTTGCCGGTGCCGGGATTGCGGTGACTTATCCGCTGTTCAAGCGCTTTACCCACCTGGCCCAGTTGTACCTCGGCATCGCGTTTTCCTGGGGTATCCCAATAGCGTTTGCGGCCCAGACCGAAACGGTCCCAGTGCTGGCATGGTGGCTGCTCCTGGCCAACCTGTTGTGGACGGTGGCCTACGACACCATGTACGCGATGGCCGACCGGCCCGATGATCTTAAGATCGGAGTCAAGTCCACGGCGATTCTGTTCGGCCGCTTAGACCTGCCGCTGAACGCTGTACTGCAGGCGTTAGCGTTGGCGGTGCTGGCTGCTATTGGCGTCCATCTCGAGCTCAATGCCTGGTTTTATCTCGGCCTCCTAGGGGCCGGTGCTACGGCCGTTTATCAGGGCTGGCTGTGCCGTGACCGCGACCGCGACCTGTGCCTGAAAGCATTCCTTAACAATACCTGGTTCGGTGGGTCGGTCTTTGCCGGTATCGTGCTGGCCTATCTCTGATCACCGTTGCCACCTGTCGGCAAAAAGATGAATCAATCTTCGCTGAGCAATGAAACGTTTTGAACAGCGTCTTAAAGGTGGACATCCAAATTCTTTGGGTAACACAGTAGAAGTTGTTGAAGAAGTATTGAAAGGCAATGAATTCTTTGGGGAGTTATTCGACTGTTATTTTTGCAATGACGAAGTTGTCAGATTGCGAATATCCAACGCGATGAAACGTATCTGCAAAGAGAACAGAAAACTTCTAGTGCCATACATTGACAGGCTCTTAACTGATGTTGCCTATATTGACCAAGCATCGACTCAATGGACGCTCTCCCAGTTATTTGGCATGTTAAAAGAAGATATGACCGACAGGCAAATAGAACAATCGAAGACCCTAATGAAACATAACCTGGCGACGCATTCGGATTGGATTGTTCTGAACAAGACCATAGAAACTTTAAGCAACTGGTCGAAAAAAGATACAGCGTTGAAGAGGTGGCTCATTCCTCATTTACAACGGCTCTCTTCGGACAAAAGAAAGTCAGTATCAGGCAAAGCAAAAAAAGCTTTGGCTGAATTAGGTCAATAAATTACCAGTGCTGACAGTTTACGAGGCAAGCAGCATCTGCTGACTGTTATCTCGTTTAGACAGCGGGGGGAAAGATGTTGGGCCCTTAACACGGCTCCAGTTTTGCATAGGCCAGAACCAGCCACTTGCTGCCGGCTTTTTCAAAACACACCTGGACCCGAGCATGCTCGCCCTGACCTTCTACCATTACTACAGTACCCGGCCCGAACCGGGCATGCTGCACCCGACCACCCAACTGGATGGCGTCTGCTGACGCTTGTGTCGGGCCCGACGGGGCAACTGTGTCTCGCGCTGGGTCGGCCGCGCTGCGCCGACGCCCGCTGATACCGACCCGGATCTCCTCGATCAATTCCGGGGGCATCTCGGCTAGAAAGCGCGAAGGGCTGGTGTAGTGTTCGCGGCCGTGCAGACGCCGTACCTCGGCCCAACTCAGTACTAGCCGCTGCATGGCCCGAGTCATGCCGACGTAGCACAACCGCCTTTCCTCTTCCAGGCCGCCAGGCTCATCCAGTGAGCGCTGGTGAGGAAACAGCCCTTCCTCCAGGCCACACAAGAACACCAGCGGAAACTCCAGCCCTTTGGCCGAGTGCAGGCTCATAAGTTGCACGCAATCCTCCCAGGCCTCGGCTTGGCCCTCGCCCGCTTCCAGCGCAGCGTGGGCCAGAAACTCTGTCAGCAGGTCAGTCTCCCCGGGCAGTTCGCTTTCATTGCCGAAGTTACGGGCGGCACTGACCAGTTCCTCGAGGTTTTCCACCCGGGTCAAGGCTTTTTCACCGCGCTCCCTGCGGTAGTGCTCGATCAAGCCGCTGCGAGCGATGACCAGATCAGTCTGCTCGGCGAGTTCGAGGTTCTCGCAGTCTGCAGCCAGAGTGTCGACGAGATCGATGAAACGAGTAAGCGCCGAGCGTGCTCGGCCGGGCATGACGTCAGTGGCTGTCAGCGCCCGTGCGGCGGCCCACAACGAGAGCCCCTCGGTTCGGGCTTGCTGACGAACCGCTTCGACGGTACGCGCACCGATACCCCGGGGCGGCACGTTGACCACACGCTCGAAGGAAGGGTCTGACTCACGGTTAGTGACCAGCCGCAAGTAGGCTAAAGCGTCCTTGATCTCGGCGCGCTCAAAAAAGCGCAGACCCCCGTAGACACGATAAGGTACGCCAGCTGCGAGCAGCAGTTCTTCGAACACCCGGGACTGGGCATTGGAACGATACAGGATCGCGACCGAGTCGCGGCGGTGACCCTGGCGCTGCCAGTCCTGCACGTGGTCCACCACAAAGCGACCTTCATCGATCTCGTCCAAAGCACCATACAACTGCACCAGCGCACCCGCTTTGCCGTTGGTCCACAGGTTTTTGCCTAGGCGTCCCACGTTCTGGTCGATGACGGTATTGGCCGCTTTCAGGATATTGCCGGTCGAGCGGTAGTTCTGCTCCAGACGCACGATGCGGGTGCCTGGAAAGTCCTGCTGCAGCAGGTCCATGTTCTCCACCCGGGCACCACGCCACCCATAGATAGACTGGTCGTCGTCCCCCACCGCAGTGATCTGATTGCGCGGTGCGGCCAGCAATTTGAGCCAGCGGTACTGGATGGCGTTGGTGTCCTGAAATTCGTCTACCAGCACATGTTGGAAGCGCTCGCGATAGGTCTCGCACAGGGCTTCGTTGTTCTGCAGCAACTCCAGCGTCCGCAACAGTAATTCGGCAAAATCTACCAGGCCGAGACGCTGACAGATGGATTCGTAGTGTGCATAGACGCGCAGCAGGGTCTGTTGCTGCTGGTCAGCCGCGGCCTCGAGGCCGACCGACCGACGACCTTCCTCCTTGTGGCTGTTGATGAACCACTGCACCTGCCGGGGCGGCCAATAACCCTCATCCAGGCTGAGTTCTCGTAGGGCCCGACGGATCAGGCGGTACTGGTCGTCAGCGTCGAGTATCTCGAACGAGTCAGGCAGGCCGGCTGCCTCAAAGTGGGAGCGCAGCAACCGGTGTGAGAGGCCGTGAAAAGTGCCAATCCACATACCGCGTACTGAAAAGCCCAACATCTCCTCAATGCGCCGGCGCATCTCGTTGGCTGCTTTGTTGGTGAAAGTAACCGCCAGTACCGACAGTGGAGAGACCTCCAGGGCTTGCACCAGGTAAGCGATACGGTACGTGAGCACGCGCGTTTTACCGCTCCCAGCACCAGCCAGCACCAGCACCGGACCAGGCGCCGCACCCACGGCTTCACGCTGGGCCTCGTTCAATGGCTCGAATATGTGTGAGATATCCACGTTCTCAGGTTCCGGCGCGCCGCCAATAACGCTGTCGGGACAACCGCCCATCGTCAGAAAATGTCTGTAACGGGCCGGCTTGCCACTGTTCGGGGTTGAGTTCCGGAAAGAATACGACCTCATCGCCAGCGACTTGGTCGGGAACCAGCGTAACGTCTATCAGGCCACAATGGGCAAGCGCTTCGGCGTAGAGTTGTGCCCCACCGATGAACCAGACATCGCCGCTACAGGTGGCCAGAGCATCGTCTATGGAGGCAAAGCATTCCACCTCGGTAAGTTGCTTGCTGGTGACGACAACATTGCGCCGGCCCGGTAATGGCCGGCTGCCTATAGATTCCCAGGTATGGCGGCCCATGATGATGGTGGCGCCGAGAGTCAGGCGCTTGAAGCGCTTGAGATCTGCCGGGTAGTGCCAGGGAAGGCCGCCGTGCTGACCGATTACCCGCTCGGGCGACATTGCGACGATGGCACCGCGCAGTCCCATCTTGGGAGTCACGGCAGAGCGTGGCGGGCCACGACCTTTAAACGGCAACCTTGAAGCCAATGGCCTGGTGCGGTGTGTAGCCACTCAGGCGGAAGGAATTCAGCAGCGTGTCGGTGTCGGCTTCGAGCAGGCCCTGGAGGTCTGCGAGCTGGGTAACCGCGGGATCGATTTCCAACTGGGGCAACGGCAGCGGTTTGCGGGTCAGTTGCTCCTGCAACCCCGGCACGTGGTCATAGTCTGCCATCGAGCCGTCCAGTTTGGCGGTGTAGACGTGGGCGTCGACCAGGGTGTGGCCAAAAAATGCGGCTGGAATGCCACTGAAGTGTGAGATGAGCGATAGCAGGAAGGCATAGCCGGCGATGTTGTAGGGTAGGCCCAGGGCCACGTCACAACTACGCTGAGTCAAGTGCAAGCACAGCAGCCCTTTACCCGCACTGTCGCGCTGGACATTCAGCACCCAGAAGGCGTGGCAAGGCGGTAGAGCACTAGTTTGGGCGTTACCCGGGGCCCAGGCGGAAACTACCAGGCGCCGGCTGTCGGGGTTATTTTTTAACTCGTCGATTACCCAGGCGACCTGGTCGTTGAAAGCGCCATGCCCATCATCGTGGATTGGAAAATGGCGCCAGAAATTACCGTAGGCGCTGGGCACTTTGCCAGCCGCGTCAGTCCACGGTTCCCAAAAGCGGCAACCGTGCCGGCGCAGCAGGTCGATATCGGTCTCACCGGAGAGAAACCACAAGTTCTCCACCACGATGTTCTTCCAGGAGATCTCCTTGGTGGTCAGCAATGGGAAGCCCTGCCGCAGGTCCATCTGGTAATTGACATTGAATGTCGAGATGGTATCGACCCCGGTGCGATTGGACTTGCGCTGGCCGCTATCGAGCACGCGGCGTACGACATCCAGGTACTGTTTCATGCGCTGTCCCCGGCTGTGGAGGTTGAGCGAAGTGACTGGCTCAATCGACTGTCCCGAAGTAGTGCTCAATTGCTTTGCGGGCGATAAAAGCCGATTTTACATACCAGAAATCACGGTTGATACAAAGCGCCGCGTAAGCGAGTTTTTTTGGCCCGGCCGTAGCATAACCGACGAACCAGTCATAGCGCCCCTGCGGGTCAAGGCCGCTGAGACTACCGGTCTTGCCGCCGACTTCGACCTGCGCCATGGCGCCATGGAAGAACCCGGCAAAAGACGATCTGGCCGAACCGGCCTGAACTGTTTCGCGCAGCATGGTGCGAATCTCGGCCGCGGTATGCGGGCTGATTATCGCGTGACCACCCAGGTTGCCCCGGTCATAGATGATCAGCCCGTTGTCATCGACGATGGTGTCGACCAGGGTGGCTGGCAGCAGGTGGCCGCCGTTGGCAGCGCTGGCGGCAAGCAGCGCACCATGAACTGGTGACAGGGTGGTGGTGCGGGTATAGCCGGCGGCAGTTTCGACCACCGACCAGTCATCGGCCGGGTCCAGACCGGTGACGCTCGGTTCCAGCGCCAGGTCGGTGTCAAGTGCCTGGCCGAAGCCGAAGCGGCTGGCGTAATCTGCCAGTGCAGTGCCACCCACCGAGTAAAGCCCCAGCCGCCCGAACACGGTGTTGACCGACTTGGCAAAAGCGGTCTTGAGCGGTAACCGGCGGGTCCACTTGGTGTCGCGGTGATGCAGGACGTTCCTGCGGTAGAGGCTGGTAGTTTTGCCGTTGAAAGGCAGTTCGGTTGCGGCGCTGGCCTGGCCCAGGTCAACGGCCGCCGCGGCCGTGACGATTTTGAAAACGGAAGCAGCCGGATAGCTCGCCCGCAGGGCGAGGTTCTGGTCGTTGTCCGCTTCACGCCGGTGGCTGACCAGGGCCAGTATCCGGCCGCTGTCGGGGTCGAGCGCAGCAAAAACACCGTAGTCCGGACCGCCTTGTTGTTCGAATGCCGCTTTGGCCGCATCCTGCAGGCCAGGGTCCAGGGTGTAGTGGACCGTGGCTGGGAACTGTTTTCCCTCGTGGTGGATGACGATCCGCTGCAAATAGCGGTTGGCCTGGATCGCGGGTGCCAGGGTTTCGCGCACCAGCGCCTGGTCGACGCCCCAGGCATCCTCGCGTTGCCACAGGCGGGTACTGATTTGTTGCGGAGCGATGACCAGTCCTGCCATAAGCAGCGTAACTGAAAGTGAGACCCGCCAGCCCCATGACAGTCGTCGGCTGTTCTGTTGGCCAATAGAGGTTGCTGCGCTGATGGCAATCACCCTTTGGACGTCAGGGTGTCGCGCGCTTGGTTGATCAGGGCAGCCAGATAATCAGTGCCGCCACGATCGGTATGCAGGCGCTGGATTAGGCGTCGGTGCGCCTCGGTGATTTCTTCTGGCGTGGCTTCTTCGCTAACACCAAGTATGTCAGCTGCCTGCCCGGTCGACATCGGGCCTTGGGCTGGCACCGTGGTGCGATCGGCACTGGCCTGTTCGCGCCAACTGTCACTGTGGGTGCGGTCGAGGTAGGCCTCTAGCAATGCCGCCGACTGACTGTCGCCCTGGCGGCATTCCTCGAGCAACCTCAGCAGCTCTTCCAGGGAGAGGCTCTCCAGGGTACGTCCGGCGAACCGGCCGCTGGTGACCTCGCCATGCAACTGGCCACTGTCATGGTTCAGTGTCATGTGTAAAAAGGCGGTCTGGACTTTCGAGGTCTGGCCGGGCCTCGGTCCCCGGCTCGACTTGAAAAGGTGCCACGCCTGACGTGCCAGCAAAACCCGCTGCAGCCAGGGCACTGCGGCGCTGATGGCAGCGAACATCCAATGGATGCGCCCGGTGATGACCAGCAGCAACAGTGCACCGGCAACCCCATACAGGACGATCAACTTGAGTGCGCGGCTACGTTGCGCGGGCGTGGCCTTACCCAACCATGCCGCCAACCACATCAGACCGACGAGCGCGGCCAGCCCCAGCAACAATCGCACCAAGGTGTCAGTCCCCGCCAGTCAGTTGCTGGCTCAGCCTGAGCACACCACCACCACGCCGGGCACCGAAATCTTCGAGCGCCCGCTGGCCGCCGGCGGCGTATACCGCCACCGCACACAACAGGTCGCGCAACTGGGCCGCGCTGGTCGCATCAAACCGGCAATACGCGCCCCGGGTCAGGCGGGCGATATTGCGAAAGGCACGCTCGGCGATCGGGTCGTAGCCGTCCTGGAACACGAAAACTGGCACACCGAGAATACCGAGTTCGCCGGCCAGCTTGCCGAGCCGGTCCGGGTCCTCTTCCATGCTGTCGCCGACGAAGACCAGGGCGTTGATTTTCTCCTCACAGGTTTGGGTTGCCGCGTGCTGCAGTACCCGCCCAATCTGGGTCTGGCCGGCCGCGCAGCGGATAGCAGTCATGTGCCTGAGCAAGTCGTGGGCAGCACCAGTCCAGGGCGTGGCATGGAACTCCATGAACCCCCGGTAGTAGGCGAGTTGCACGTCGAGGCCACCCAGTACCTCGGTCTCCTCAAACATCTGGGCCTGGATGTGGCAGGCTCGGTCCCATAGTGGCTGGCGGCTGGCGGTGGCATCCATGGCGAACAGCAGCCGGCCACGGCTCCTGGTGCTCTTGACCGGTGGCGTCGAGCGTACTTCCTGCAAGAAGGCATCGACCGTCTTGCGGCTGGAGTTGCTGAGCGGGTTCTTACTTGATGATGGGGTCACGGCGTATGGGAAACTGCGGGCGTACTCGGGAAGAATCTTAACATCGGCTCCGATGCGGCTGGCGGCGTTATTCGCTGGCCAGCGCCCGGTCGACGATCTCGGCGACATCTCGTGACAGGGTTGCGCTGTTGCGGATACCCTCCAAGGTCGTGCGCATCAGTGCCCGGCGCCCGGGTTCAAAACGTCGCCACAGGTTGAAGGCCGACACCAGCCGTGCTGCGACCTGTGGATTGCGCGGGTCGATATCCAGAATTTGCCCGGCCACCAGGCGATAGCCGCTGCCGTCGGGTTGATGAAAACGCAGTGGGTTAGCGTGACAAAAGGTGCCGATGAGAGCATGGATTTTGTTGGGATTATCACCCTGGTATGCCGGGTGCCGGGTCAGCGCAGCGACATTTGCCACGGTACCGGCCAGATTGGAGATGGCCTGTGCCTGTAACCACTTGTCGACCACCAGTGGATAATCCTGCCAGCGCGCATAGAAATCGGCCAGCGCCTGCAGCCGCGCCGGATACGCATTGTGGGCGAGCTCGACCAGGGCGGCCAGGGCATCGGTCATGTTGTCGGTTGTTTCCAGTTGTTCTAGCGTGAGGCTGACGACGTTGTCCTCCCCAAGCGCCATCAAGTAAGACAGGCAGATGTTGCGCAGAGCCCTGTTGCCGATGCTGGCGGAGTCGAGGCTACTGGGTCCTTCTGGCGTGAGCTTCCGGTACAGCGTGAAAAAATCTTGCCGGTAACGTGTTGCCAGTGCTCGCTTGACCGACTGGCGGGCAAGGTGCAGAGATTCGGGCTCGATTATCTCGACGAACTCAGCAAGGTAATTTTCGTTCGGCAACTGCAAGGCCAACGCCTGGAATGAGCGGTCTTTGAATTCGCCGTGCAGGGTATGGCCAAAAGCACCGGCAAAAGCATCATTTAGCGTAACCGCCTGCGGCTGCGTCAGTGCGGCAAGAATCTGCTTGCGCGCCAGGTGCTGGCCGGCATCCCAGCGGATAAACGGATCGTCGTCGTGGCCCATGAGGATGGCGAATTCCGTATCGTTGCGGTCGGTCTCCAGCATCACTGGGGCCGAGAAGCCGCGCAGCACCGAGGCTACGGGTGGCTCGGTAAGGCCATGGAAAACGAAGTGTTGCTCACGCTCGGTCAGACTCAAGGTGTGTTCGTGTCGGGCCGGGCCTTGCGCGGTACAGCTGGTGGTAAGTGGCTTGCCGTCGCGGCCGAACAGCGCAGTGACCACCGGGATGTGAAAGGGTGTTTTTTCTGCCTGGTCCGGTGTTGCGGGGCAACTCTGCTGAAGGTGGAGGGTGTAACAGCGAGTGGCCGAATCAAACCGGCCACGTGCCACCAGCCGGGGGGTACCGGCCTGCTGATACCAGCGCCGGAACTGCGCCAGGTCAATGCCGGCCGCGTCCTCCATGGCACATATGAATTCATTCGTGGTGACAGCCTGCCCGTCGTGCCGATCGAAGTACAGGTCGCAACCTTTGCGGAAAGTCTCTGCACCAAGCAAGCAGTGCAGCATGCGTACGATCTCAGCGCCCTTAATATAGACGGTCAGGGTGTAGAAATTGTTGATCTCGATATAGGAATCAGGCTGGACTGGATGGGCCATAGGGCCCGCGTCCTCGCGGAACTGCTGGGTGCGGAGCAGGTTCGCGTCCTCAATTCGCTTGACCCCGCTGGACCCCTGAACGGCACTGAATTGTTGATCACGAAAGACAGTGAAGGCCTCTTTGAGGCTGAGCTGGAACCAGTCCCGCAACGTAACCCGATTGCCCGACCAGTTGTGGAAGTACTCGTGGCCGATGACGCTGGTCACGGCTTGGTAGTCGCGGTCGGTGGCGGTAGCGGGCAAGGCCAGTACGTACTTAGTGTTGAATATATTGAGGCCCTTGTTTTCCATAGCCCCCATGTTGAAATCCTCGACTGCGACGATGTTGTACCGGTCGAGGTCATACTCGCGGCCATAGGCTTGTTCATCCCAGCGCATGGCTTCACCCAAAGCGGCCAGCGCGTGGCCACACTGGGGCAGATCACGGTCATGGGCGTAGACCCGCAGCGTCACTGCACGGCCCGAGTTGGTGATAAAGCGGTCTTCGAGGTGCCCGAGTTGGCCTGCGACCAGGGCAAAGAGATAACTGGGTTTGGGGTGGGGGTCGTACCAGGTAGCCTGGTGGCGGCCACCGTCTATCTTGTGACTCTTTACCAGATTACCGTTGGCCAGCAACATCGGGTGGCGGCCCCGGTCAGCCTGCAGGGTAACCCGGTAGGTCGATAGCACGTCTGGGCGATCTAGAAAGTAGGTTATGCGGCGAAACCCCTCGGGCTCACACTGGGTGCAGAGGGTGTCGGCGGACAGATACAGGCCGCTCAGTGCAGTATTGGCCGAGGGGTCTAGGCAGGTTTCAATTTCAAGTTGGAACTGGTCAGGCACTTCACGCAGGGTCAGCGTATGTTCGTCAACCAGCCATTGATCCGGCTCGAGCGGCGCACCGTCAAGTGCCAGGGACAGGAGTTCGATTTGTTCACCGTCGAGGACCAGTGGTTGCTGGTGAGCCCCTTGTCGGGTTATCGACAACAGGGCGTGAACATGGGTGCGGGTGTCACCAAGGTCGAACGTGAGTTGAACGCTCGGTATGGCAAAAGCCGGCGGCTGATAGTCGGTGAGATAGGTGCGGCCACTGCTGGCAGCCCGATTGCTCATGATGTTGCTGGCACCAGCGACCGTTGAGCGGGGGATACCCTCGACCATTGGTGTGTTGACGGGGCCTGCAGGTGCCGTATCAGGACAGCACCTGACGTAACCAGAGACTGCGGGGAGCCGCGACGTAGTTGCGGTACCCAATATCTATCTTCAGTGCCGGACGATAGTGGGGTCAACAGGATAATTTTTGGTATGGGCGATTGGGATAATGACGAAGACGGCGGCCAATGGTAACAGCAGTACTGGCCAGTGTTTTTGCGCATCGCTGCTCTGCTGGAGCATCGTTCGAATACCGGCAACGGCCCACAGCACCAGCAGCAACGCAACCATGCCGAGCAGCAGTTTCCCAGTTGGCCGGCGACTGCTTGGCAAAAGGGCGAGGCGGGCTGCACGGGCATTCATCCCTTGTGCTAAATCGTCTATAACTATATGATTTTGCGGAAGAAAATGCATCACAGTAAGAAGCCGGTGGCGTTTTCGAACCAACCCCTGGAGGATGATGAAAATGCCGCGAAAAAGGAGTACGATAAGGGGCGGACAGGTTGTCGGGGGATAGTCCGGCTTTGACGCCCCCCGCCCTTTGCCGCGCTAGGAACACACTCACCAACAACCAACGCGTGAGGGAGACTGACACTATATGACCGAAGAACAGCAGACGGATCTTGGTATTAAAATCGAAGAACTTAAATCAGAGCACCGGGCGCTGGATAAAGAACTGCAAGACATCGTTGCCGGCACGGGTACGGCTGATCAACTCACTATTAAGCGCTTAAAGAAACGCAAACTTTTGCTTAAAGACACGTTCACCAACCTCGAAAGTAAACTAATACCTAACCTGCTCGCTTGAGTCGTCCACCGGTTGAGTGATAGAAACGCCCCCGCCTAGACGGGGGCGTTTTCATTTTCGCGCCGCCGGCAATTTCAGTAACGGTAGTGATCGGGTTTGTAGGGCCCCTCGACGGGAATGCCGATATAAGCAGCCTGTTCTTCACTCAGGCTGGACAGGTCTGCGCCAATTTTCTCAAGGTGTAGTCGCGCCACCATCTCGTCTAGTTTTTTCGGCAGCACGTAAACCTTGTTTTGGTATTGATCAGGATGATTAAACAGCTCCATTTGTGCCAGTACCTGATTGCTGAAGGAGTTAGACATGACAAAACTCGGGTGGCCAGTAGCACAACCGAGGTTTACCAGCCGTCCTTCAGCCAGCAAAATGATGCGTTTGCCGTCGGGAAAAATGATGTGGTCGACTTGTGGTTTGATGTTCTCCCACTGGTACTGGCGCAGGGAGGCGCAGTCGATCTCGTTGTCGAAGTGGCCAATGTTGCAGACGATGGCCTGGTCCTTCATCTGTGCCATGTGATCGTGCGTGATTACCTGATAGTTGCCGGTAGCGGTAACGAAAATGTCGGCCTGACCGGCCACCTTATCCATGGTCACCACGCGGTAGCCTTCCATGGCCGCCTGCAGGGCGCAGATTGGGTCAATCTCGGTGATCCAAACTGTGGCGCCGAGGCCGCGCAGCGACTGTGCACAACCCTTGCCGACGTCACCGTAACCGAGGACCACCGCGACCTTGCCCGCGACCATCACGTCGGTCGCCCGTTTGATACCGTCTACCAGTGATTCCCGGCAGCCATAAAGGTTGTCAAACTTCGACTTGGTGACCGAGTCATTGACGTTGATGGCCGGGAACGGCAACTCACCCGCAGCTTCCATTTGGTACAGACGCTTGACGCCAGTAGTGGTCTCCTCGGTCACACCCTGGATATTCTGCTGGATTCTGGAGTACCAGCCATTGTGATGTTTGAGTCGGCTGCGGATTGCTGCAAACAGGGCTTGTTCTTCCTCGCTGCCTGGGTTATCGAGCAAGCTCGTATCCTGTTCTGCCCTGGCACCAAGGTTTACCAGCAGTGTGGCATCACCACCGTCGTCGAGAATCATGTTCGGGGTACCACCGTCACCCCACTCCATGATGCGGTGGCTGTATTCCCAGTACTCGGCCAGGGTTTCGCCCTTGTAGGCAAATACCGGGACGGCGCTCGCGGCGATGGCCGCAGCTGCGTGATCTTGAGTCGAAAAAATGTTGCACGATGCCCAGCGTACCTCGGCGCCGAGCGCCCGTAACGTCTCGATCAGCACTGCCGTCTGGATGGTCATGTGCAGGCTGCCAGCGATGCGGGCGCCCTGCAAAGGTTGTGCCCCGGCGTATTTCTCACGCAGCGCCATCAGCCCCGGCATCTCGGTCTCGGCGATAGTTATTTCCTTACGCCCCCATTCAGCAAGGCTAAGGTCAGCAACGTGGTAGTCGGACAATTGTGGTTCCACTGCAGCGTTCATGGTCTGAATCTCCATGTTCACTGAGCGCCGTTCTAATAATGGAGACACCGGGTATCCCGAGCCTGGCGGGCCGATTGCCCGTTGCAGCGCTCCTCGGCAGTGTCTGCTGGCCGCTGTGGCCTTGAACTAAAGCGTTTACACCCCTTCCGGATGCGGGCAACGGAATTTTACGCCACCGCCAGTCCCGCGGCAGCGCGCAGCTCGTCTGCCTTGTCTGTCCGCTCCCAGGAAAACGAGTGTTCAGTGCGTCCGAAATGGCCGTAAGCGGCGGTATCACGATAGATTGGCCGCAACAGGTCGAGTTCCTCGATGATGCCCTTCGGGCGCAGGTCGAAATGTGCCTGCACCAGTTCTTCGATCTTCTCCTCTGCGATGACCGCTGTACCGTGGGTGTTGACCGTAAGCGAGACGGGTTGGGCGACCCCAATGGCGTAGGCTACCTGCACCTCGCACTGATCGGCCAGGCCCGCCGCGACAATGTTTTTGGCTACGTAGCGCATGGCATAAGCAGCGGAGCGATCGACCTTGGATGGATCCTTGCCGGAGAAGGCGCCGCCGCCGTGGTGGGCGGAGCCGCCGTAGGTGTCAACGATAATCTTGCGCCCGGTAAGTCCACAGTCGCCGTGCGGCCCGCCGATAACGAACCGACCGGTAGGGTTGACCAGAAAGCGGGTTGCGCTGGTGACCATGTTCTCGGGCAGCACTGGCTTGATGATCTCATCGATAACCGCTTCGCTCAGAGTCACGTGATCGATTTCGGCACCGTGCTGGGTCGATAGTACAACTGTGTCCACCGACTGCGGCTTGCCGTCTTCGTAACGCACCGTGACTTGGCTCTTGGCATCTGGGCGCAGCCACGGCAGTCGCCCAGTCTTTCTGACTTCGGCCTGGCGCTTGACCAGGCGGTGGGCGTAGGTAATCGGGAAGGGCATGAGCACATCGGTTTCACTACAGGCAAAGCCGAACATCAAGCCCTGGTCACCGGCACCCTGGTCGCGGTCCAGCCCCTGACCCTCATTCACACCCTGGGCAATATCGCCCGACTGCTTGTCCAGCGTGACCATGACTGCACAACTGGCATGATCGAAACCCAGCTCTGAAGAGGTATAGCCAATGTCACACACAGTGTCACGCACGGTCTGGGCGAGATCGACCTCAGCGGTGCTGGTTACCTCACCGGAGATCACGGCCAGGCCCGTATTCACAAGTGTTTCACAAGCTACGCGCGAGTTTTTGTCTTGTGCGAGCATGGCATCGAGGACGGCATCGGATATCTGATCGGCCATCTTGTCGGGATGGCCCTCGGATACCGACTCCGAAGTAAAGAGGAAGCTGCGTGACATGTGGGTTCTCCAATTACGCCTGTTGTGGCTGTCGCCGAAAACCGGGCGATTCTACCAAACTACAGCCCGTTAACCGCGGGGACTGCCCGCGCCAGCAACGAGAAAACACCTTGGCGACTCATCAATGGACGGGTACTCGGGCCAGTGTGATCTGCCAACCGCTCTCGTCCAGTGTATGGGCCGCTGCAAATCCGTCGTCTATGGCTGTTGTTGGCCAGTGGGCAGCCAGGGTCTCGGCCATGATCCACTCGCGGTGGGCGGCAATAGCCTCGGCCGCCACACCGGTCCCGACCACGTGCAGGTGGATGCGGTCGGATACCTCCAGGCCAGCCTGCTTGCGCGCGTCCTGCACGGTTCGCACGATCTCGCGAGCAACGCCTTCACGCTCGAGTTCCGGGGTAAGGGCCGTGTCCAGCGCTACCAGATAACCCTCCGACTCGGCACAGGAGTACCCCTCGGCAGACTCGGTCTCGATCAGCAGATCCTCGGGTTCGAAGGTGATCTGCTGGCCGCACACGATCAGGGTAATCGACTCACCGCGCGCGTGGGCCGAAGCAATGGTGCCGCCGTTGGCCTCAGCGAGTGCCTCACGGATCGCCGGTATCAGCTTGCCATGATGTTTGCCCACCCGCGGCAGGTTCGGTTTGATCCGGTAACTGACCAACTGGGCGTCAGTTGCGATAAGAGACAGGCGTTTAACGTTCAACTCTTCGAGCACCTGGTCCTCGTGCTCAGTCACTGCCCGGGCAGTGGGCTGGTCGGGCACCCGCACCAGCAGCTCTGCCAGTGGCTGGCGCACCCGTATACGGCTGGCCTCACGGGCAGAGCGGCCCAGGGCCACGATCTTTTGCAGCACGGCGACAGCTTCAATCAGTGCGTCATTCTGCCAGGCATCGTCGGCTTGTGGCCAGTGGGTCAGGTGTACACTGACCGGCTCCGAGTCGTGGCGACTGCGAATCAGGTTCTGGTACATCTCCTCGGCCAGGAACGGCATGAACGGGGCGAGCAGCCGGTGCACAGTATCGAGACACTGGAACAGAGTCAGGTAGGCTGACTGCTTGTCTTCCCCGGCCTCACTTTTCCAGAAACGCCGCCGGTTGCGGCGAATGTACCAGTTGCTAAGCTGGTCCACGAAGTCCTCGATGGTCTGACCGGCAGCGCGCGCATCGTAGGTTTCCAGCGAGTGGGTGACGCTGCTAACTGTGCGATGTAGCAGAGCCAGTGCCCAGATATCTATCTCCGGCCGTCGCGATAGCGGCACGTCGTTCTGCAGGTCGACTTCATCGAGGCGGGCATACATGACAAAGAAGGCGTAGGTATTCCACAGGGTGTTGACGAAAGAACTCGCCACTTCACGAATAATATCCACCGAGATGCGCTTCTGGCTTTCCGGTGCCAGCCGGGCGAGGAAGTACCAGCGCAGAGGATCAGCGCCGATGTGGTCGAAGACATCGTAGGGGTCGACGATGTTGCCTAGTGACTTCGACATTTTCTTGCCGTCCTTGTCAACGATGTGGCTTAGGCACACACAGTTGCGGTAGGCCACGCTGTCCGACACCAGGGTAGCGATTGCGTGCAGACTGTAGAACCAGCCGCGGGTCTGGTCTATGGCTTCACAAATGTAGTCGGCCGGGAAGTGCTGGTCGAAAGTCTGTTGGTTCTCGAACGGGTAATGCCATTGGGCGTAGGACATGGCACCGGAATCAAACCAGCAATCGATAACTTCCGGCACCCGTCGATATTGCCGGCCGTTATCCGGGTGGTTGAAAATGATCTCATCCACTGCCGGGCGGTGCAGGTCGAGTGCCTTAAGCGAATGCCCGCACAATGTCTCGAGTTCCGCCAGCGAACCGATGCAGATGAAATCTCCCTCGCCGTCAGTCCATAGGGGTAACGGCGTTCCCCAGAAACGCTCGCGTGACAAAGCCCAGTCGACGTTGTGCTCCAGCCAGTTGCCGAAGCGCCCGTCGCGGATGGTCTGCGGCACCCAATTGATGGTTTGATTGAGCGTGACCATACGGTCGCGGACGGCGCTGGTGCGGATATACCAGGCGTTCTTGGCGTAATAGATAAGCGGGTCACCAGTGCGCCAGCCGAAGGGATAGTTATGTGTGTAGCTTTCGGCCTTGAAAAGAAGGCCCCTTGTGCGCAACAGATCGATGATGACCGGGTCGGCATCTTTGAAGAATTTTCCTGCGACGGGGGTGACCTCTTCCTTGAAGTAGCCGTCTAGGCCGACCCCGTGAATTACTGGGAGGCCATATGCCTGGCCCAATGCCAGATCATCTACTCCGTAAGCCGGTGCTACATGGACGACGCCGGTGCCATCGGCAGTGCTGACGAAATCGGCCGGCAACACCCGGCAAATCTCACCTGGTGCTTCAAGGTAATTAAACAATCGCTGGTAATTCAGGCCGACCAGTTCCGCGCCCTTGACTCTTTGTAAAACCTTATAGGGGCCCTCCCCGAGAACGGCCTCCATGAGGGCCTCAGCCAGGATCAGGGTCTCGCCCGCGTGATCGACAAAGACGTAGTCGATATCCTCGCCTACGGCCAGCGCCAGGTTGGCGGGCAGTGTCCAAGGCGTGGTGGTCCAGACCAGGAAGGCGGCGCTGTCATCAGCGAGGCAGAAGCGGACCGTTACCGAGGGGTCCTCGATTTCACGGTAGCCCTGCGCTACCTCGTGCGAGGATAATGTTGCACCGATCCGCGGGTCGTACGGCACCACCTTGTAATCCTGGTAGATCAAACCCTTGTCCCATATGATCTTAAGCAGGTGCCAGACCGACTCGATGTAGTCGTTGTTCAGCGTGTAATAGGCTTGGTCCAGGTCTACCCAGAAGCCCATACGTTCGGTCATTTTCTCCCAGTCACCAATGTAGCGCAGCACTGACTCACGGCAGCGGCGGGTGAACTCGGCGACACCAACTTCGGCCTCGATTTGTTGCTTATCGAATATGCCGAGTTCTTTTTCTATCTCGTGCTCCACTGGTAGACCATGGGTATCCCAGCCGGCTTTGCGCGGTGCGTGGAAGCCGCACATGGTCTTGTAGCGCGGGTAGATGTCCTTGAAGGTACGGGCCAGCACGTGGTGGATGCCAGGCTGCCCATTGGCCGTGGGCGGGCCTTCATTAAAGGTGTAAAGTGGTTGTCCCTCGCTCTGTGCCAGCGTGCGGGCAAAGACCCGTTCACTGCGCCAGAAATCGAGAATGCGCTGCTCCAGTGTAGGTCCGTGGTAACGGCTATCAGCAGTCCTGAAGGTCATTTTGTCCACCTTGGCGGCGTAAAAAGCCCCGGTTGCCGTCATCGCGGCATCCGGGGCGACTCGAATCGGCTGGGGGCAGAAGATTCGCGCGCGGTACCACCCGGCTTCACCGCGACCCTTTGGTGGTCGTGGTCTTAAAGGCAGGCACGCTGCCCGGACCCGGTTTCGGGGGTCAGCCGGTTGAGCCTACTGCGCCAAACGGCGGTTCGGTCAACGGCTCAGGGGTGATTTTTGCTGGAGCCCGGCCGGAGATTTCACCGTCCCCCGGTCTCTTTTCTCGCGGGCGCGCCCGGCTACTTGTCCCCGTCAACGCCTGGTTCGCCGCAACAGAGCGCAAGGCCCTGTCGGCGACAGTGGGCGCAAATCTACTCTGACGACCCGCTGCTGGCAAATCTCCGCCCGCGCATGATCCCAGGGCAGTACTGGTTTCTTCATTATCGGGTACGGCAGTAGACTCCTGCATGCATGAGCCTGATGCCTTTTTCCCCATCGACAGCAGCAGCCCGCCGTGATGGCCCGGGCCCGATACGCCGGTGCTGATCGCAGAGGCCGTGGTACTGGTGGTGTTGCCGGTTTTCGGCGTGGTAGTGCTCGGCTACGTGGTTGGTGCTCTGCGCTGGCTGGATCGGGCCGCCGTGCGCGGCCTGTCGTTGTACGTTTTCAACATCGCTATCCCATTGCTGCTGTTTCGCTCCATGGCGATCGTGGACCTTCCCGACAGCATACCATGGCGATATATCGCCGGTTATTTTGGCTGTGCGCTCGTTTTTTTTGGCTCTTGCCTGTGGCTGGCACGGCGGTTGTTCAGCCATACACTGGCCGAGTCGGGCGTGTTCGCTTTCGGCTGCAGTTACGGCAACTTCATACCGTTGGGAATACCGTTGGTGCTGACAGCGTTTGGTGAACAAGCCGCGGTACCGCTCTTTATGATGGTGGCGATACAGGCGCCGTTGTTCTTTCCGCTCATGATCGCAGTGCAGGAGGGCGCCCGGCAGGGTAGCGTTGCCGGTGTGGCCGTGGCGGCCGCTCTCAAAGGTGTGGTTGCCAACCAGTATCTTGCCGGTATCGTGCTGGGGGCACTGGTCAACTTTGCTGGGGTTTCTCTGCCTGGCCCCGTCGACGACATTCTCGCTCTGGTGGGCCGTTCAGCCGTGCCCTGCGCCCTGTTCGCGCTGGGTGCGTCGCTCAGTTACTACCGCATCAGTGGTGCGCTGCCGGCTGCGGTCACCATGGTAATGATCAAGAACGTGGCCCTACCACTTGCTATCTGGCAGATCGCCGAACACTGGCTGGGGCTCGAGCCCCTGTGGCAGGCAGTCATGGTGCTGATGGCTGCGCTGCCGGTTGGCATCAATACCTACCTTTTTGCCGAGCGCTACGACAGTGCTGTGGCAGTAGGGGGCACCGCGACGGTTTTAAGTACCGCCGTATCCGTGCTCACGATCTCGTTAGTGTTGGCCGCGCTGAAACTACCGCTGTAGCGAAGTTTGCCAGGCTGGTGGTTTTGTCAGGGCCGGACCGGGATACCGGCGAGCGCCTCTAGGTGTGTGGCCACACTCTGGGCCAGCGCGTCAAGGTGATAGCCGCCCTCGAGCACGGACAGCAAGCGGTTATCGCAGTGCTTGGCCGTCATCTCCAGCAGCCGCTCAGTCATCCAGTGGTAATGGTCGGTCGAAAGATCGATGTCCCCCAAGGGATCGGCCTGATGGGCATCGAAGCCGGCCGAGATCAGGATAATATCAGGCTGGAAGTGGTCGATAGCGGGTAATACTTTTTCGCTGAAGGCCTGGGCATAAGCTGCATCTCCGGCACCAGCCGGCATTGGACAGTTGAGGGTAGCTCCCCGGCCACTGCCACTGCCGTTCTCGGTGCGTGCACCGGTACCCGGGTAATGCGGATACTGGTGCAGGCTGATGTAGAACACGTTTGGATCCTTCTCGAACAAGTGTTGGGTACCGTTGCCGTGATGCACGTCCCAGTCGAGAATGAGTATTCGCTCGAGGCCATGCTGGCGCTGCAGGTAGCGGGCCGCAATAGCAATGTTGTTAAAAAGACAAAATCCCAGTGCCGCATCCCGCTCCGCATGGTGGCCGGGTGGCCGGACCAGAGCAAAACCATTGTCGCATGCGCCGCTCGCGATCTGATCGGCCAGCACCAGCACGCTGCCCGCGGCTAACAGGGCAATGTCATAAGAGCCGGTACTGATGGCGACATCGGGAGTATCGAGGTACGGTAATCCCCGCGCACAACTGTCCTTTGCCCGTTCAAGTAACGCGCTGTCGTGCACCGACCGGAGCCACTGCCTAGCACACGCCTGGGCGTCGAGTTGCTGCAGTTGCCCGAACCAGTTCTGCGCCTGCAGGAGTTTCAGCGTATGAGACAGTCGTGCTGGCCGCTCGGGGTGGCCGGCACCGGTATCGTGGTCGAGAAACCGCTGATCTGAAATAAAAGCCGT
>JASLLH010000099.1:0-7166 GCA_030747115.1 Arenicellales bacterium | reverse complement strand
ATCCCCGGGCAAGGCCCGAGGCGGCCATCAGCAATGCACCGATGAACAACGCCGGACGAGTACCCAATCGGTCCAGCAACAGGCCACACGGAATAGCAGCAAAAATGTAGACAAATTGCCAGGCACCCAGCACCGCACCCATGGCGGCGTGGCTCATCCCCAGATCTGGCTCAATAACTGCAACCAGCGGAGCAAGGCTCGCAAGATGCATGCCAAAAGCGGTGTAGAGCAACCAGACACCGGCCAGTTTCCACCAACGGCCTACAGCCAGCATTGGCGCAAACGTATCCCTTACAGCCAATCGGTCTGGAACGGGTAGCTCGACATACGCTCGAGGCCGGTTTCTGTGACAATCACCTGCTCCTCGAGCTTGACCCCTTCACGACCGCCCTGCGCACCGATAAACGACTCAACACACAGGGTCATCCCCGGCTCAACTATCCCATCGTATGCCCCGCTTCGAAGGTCTACCGAATGCTTAATACTGGGGTACTCATCGGCAAGGCCTACCCCATGCATCAGGCAGGAATATCGGTTGGACAAAAACTCTTCGGGAATCGGCCAACACCGCTCTGACAGTTCGCGAAAAGTCAGGCCCGCTTTGAGCACGGCGATATTGGCCTCGATCTGCTCGTAGGCAGCGGCATAGAGCCGGCGCTGCTCATCGCTGGGCTTGTCGCCACACAGCCACGAACGAGATATATCTGAGCAATAACCGTAGGGGCCGATGAGGTCAGTATCGAAACTGACCAGATCATTTTTTTCAATCTCCCGCATCGAGCACTCACGAAACCAGGGATTGGTGCGAGGACCAGAGGATAACAACCGCGTCTCGATCCATTCGCCGCCGAGACGAATATTGGTCTCGTGTAGCTTGGCCCACAATGCATTCTCCGTAATGCCGGGTCGCAAGGCTTCCTCCATAGCACGACAACCTGCTTCGCAAACAGCCATCGACGCACGCATCAGAATCAGCTCCTCGCTCGATTTGATTACCCGCGCACGCTCAGCGACCGCCTCCCCATCAACCATTACCAGGCCCTTCTCGCGCAGGGCATCAGTCGCGGCATAGGACAATCGATCAACCGCCAGGCGTCGGTTACCGCCACCATGAGCCTGCATCAGCTCGTCAATCTGGCCGGCAAACACCCTGGCTTTGGCCGCGCCGTTATCGCCAGCGGAAAAAAAGTAAAACGAGGGAATGGCGCGGTACTCGTCCACCCCTGGCAAATCTTCGGCCAAGTGTGGCAGGTTGGCGTAGTCAAAAAGCACCACTGGACCGTCGAGGGCAATAAAAACACAGCGCGTCTCGTAGTGCGTACACCACACCTGCATATTCGTCGCATCGGTCGCATAGCGTGTATTGATTTGATCAAAAAGCAGTAAGCCCGCTGCGTCGACCAGCTCCATTTGCTCACGCAACCGTGCCAAGCGATAGCGACGAACAACATCCAGATCAACCGGCGCCTCACTGTACTCCATGGCGCCATGCTGGCGTGGCCGCTTGCGCGCAGCCCGCACCGACTCGATAGGCATGAAATTCTCTCCCCAGATTAGTAAAACACTATCTAACCATGGCCCAGTTAATCACAGACATGATCTTTCCGGCAATCACCACTATTTAAATCTCGCCGAGCGCACAAGCCAGACAGACCCGTGTCCGGCAAGATCTCTGGCGGCGGCGGCACCCCGAGCCAGACTGCCTCCGCACCGGCCGGGGCTTCCATGCAGGCGAGGCCGCGTTTAGGCCTCCTTCAGCACCAAGGCCGGCGGCGTGGCCAGCACATTTCTCATTCCGACCCTACTGACCAGCCACACCAACAGCACTGCCACCGATACTGACACCAGCAACAACTGTAAATTCGGTGTGTAATCAATATAAAAGACCCTGGCGGCAAGTATTCTGCCAATCAGCGCAGCAGCCACCGCGGCTACGGTACCAGCGAGCACCCCCATCACCAGGAACTCGGTATTGAGGCTGGCCAGCAATCGACGCCGATCACAGCCCAGCGCTTTCAGCACAGCGGCCTCATACACCCGGGCGTCCCGCGTAGCCAAAAGGGCGGCGACCAGCACCAGGGCGCCGCCTGCCACAGTGAAGCCAAAAACCAGGTTTAACCCCAGGCTGACGATATCGATGATACGCCGTACCTGTGCCAGAATTGCACCGATATCGATGATGTTAACAGTCGGAAAACCCCGCGCCAGATCGGCCAGTAGTATTTCTTGTGGTTCATCCAGGTGTATTGCCGTCAGCAGCGTGCGCGGCGTTAGCGGGAATGCGCCCGGTGGAAACAGAATGAAAAAGTTCGGCTCGAACGAATCCCAAGTCACGCTGCGGATGCTGGATATGGTGGCTTGCAACTCCTGCGCGCCAACCCGGAAACCTAACTGGTCACCAATGTGCACGCCGAGCGGTTCGGCCCAACTACGGGCCAGCGATACCTGGCCATGGCGTGGGCCCTCGTCCCACCAGGTGCCCGCTTCAAGGCTATTGCCCGATGGCAAATCCTCTGCCCAGGAGAAATTCAAGTTACCCTCGATGCGGCTCGATGCTCTGGCGTCCGGATATTGCGCCGGATCTGGTATTTGGCCATTGATGGATACCAGCCGGCCTACCGCCATGGGCGCATAAGTAGCGCTTACCCCGGCCTGCGTAAACAGCTCATCCACACCCGCTTGCTCATGCGGCTGAATGTTGGCCAGAAAATAGTTCGGCGCGTCTGCAGCTAAGCGAGTCTGCCAGGTGGCAAATAGCTGGGCGCGTACCAGGGTCAACAGCAAAATGATTGTCAAGCCAAGGCTGATTGACGCGATTTGCAGACTACTGCTCAAGGTGTGGCGGAAAAGGCGTGCCAGGCCAAAACGCCAGGAAACACCAACACCCCGGGAAATCGCTTTAAGCGCCCTTAGCAGTACGACCGACAGCCCCATCATTGCCAGCAGACCCGCTATCGACCCGCCAAGAACATAGGTGACAATTTTTATATCGGTCGATTGAGCAAGTGCCAGTAGCGCCAATGCCGCTACCGGCAAAACGTAATACAGGTGTCGCCAGCGCGCAGCCGCCGTCACTGCCCCCCGTTGCAGCACCTGAATCGGTGTAACCGTATTCAAAGTTGCCAGCGCCGGCACCGAAAAGCCAAGCAACAGCACAACACCCAGGCCAAGCGAGGTCGCCGCCGAGCGCCAGCCGGTAGAGCCAAGCTCGCCAGTCAGAACCTGCCGTGCGATCTGCGCGATAACGCTCTCAACGCCGTAGCCAAGCGCCACCCCGATACTGCCCACCAGCAGTGCCAACAACAGCAATACCCGCACATGCAGGCCTAACACGGCTGCACGGTCAGCACCGAAACAGCGCAGCAGCGCGACGTTGGTTCGGTGTCGCGCCGCGTAACGCCCAGCCGACACGGCAATCGCGATACCAGCCAGCAAGATGGCGCCCAACGCCGCCAGGCCAATGAAATTCTGGGCCCGCTGCAGTGTCGACCCCACCTGTAGTTGCGCCTCTTTCAGGTCAATAATCCGGTAATCCAGGCCCAGTAAAGGCGCGATACCCTGGCGAAAGCGCTCTACTGCCAACTCGGTCCCAGCCACCAACAGCGCATATTGGGCCCGGCTGGCCGGCCCCAACAGGCCGCTTTTTTTTAGATCAGCAAGGCGCACCATGACCCGTGGTGCGAGGCTGACAAAGCTCTCCCCCTTATCCGGTTCGTAGGCGATTACCGCGCTTACCGTGAACTGAGCCGAGCCAAGCTCCAATTGATCCCCTAACTCCAGCCCCAGCACTGACAGCAACCTGGTCTCAACCCAGGCCTCGCCACCAGTCGGGCCCCAGTTCACATCCGACGCAGGCCCTGGGTCCGCGCTGCGGATACTCAACTCTCCACGCAGTGGATAACCTGACGAAACACCCTTGACCGCGATCAATTGCGTAATACCGTCAGAGAAGATAACGCTTGGAAAAGTCGCCACCTCTGCACTGGCAAGGCCGGCAGTATTTGCCCGCGCCAACCAGTTGTCCGGTATCGGCCGGCGTCCTGCTACCTTAAGGTCCGCTGCAATGATCTCACCGGCACCGCGCATGAGGCTACGCTCTATGCGCTCCCCGTGTGCACTAACGGCGGTAACAGCACCCACTGCAACCAGCAGTGACAATGCCAGCGCTACCAGTTCCCCTGAACGCCACTCACGCCGCAGTTGCCTGAGCGCGTGGCCGGTGCCAATCCTCATCAGTGTTGTTCCACTATGCGGCCGTTTTCCAGCCGCAACCGTCGCTGACATTGTTCGGCCAGTGCCAGGTCATGGGTCACCAGCACCAGGGATGTTTTCTGCTCAGCCTGCAGTGAAAAAAGCAGTTCCTTGATCTGGCTGGCGGCTTCCCGATCGAGATTGCCAGTTGGCTCGTCGGCAAACAACACCGCAGGCTCCACCGCGAAGCCCCGAGCGATCGCGACCCGCTGCTGCTCACCACCTGACAATTGCCTGGGATAGTGATGCAAGCGTTGTCCGAGTCCGACTTCACAGAGCCATTGCCGAGCTTGGAGCCGGGCGTCAGCGGCGGCGGCAAGTTCCAGCGGCAACATCACGTTCTCGAGCGCCGTGAGGCTTTCCATCAGGTAAAACGATTGGAAAACAAAACCCACCTGCCCGGCCCGTAGCCGTGCCCGTTGATCCTCGTCAAGCGCCGTGATCTCATTGCCCCGAAAAAATATCTGACCACGGGTTGGCAGATCGAGTCCCGCGAGTAAACCAATCAGAGTGGACTTGCCCGACCCCGAAGGCCCGGAGATTACCGTGGCCGAGCCGGCCACGATGTCAAGGTCGATGTCCTGAAGTATAGTCAGCGGCCCCGAAGGTCCCTCAACTTCGCGATCGACACCTACAGCCTGCAAAATGAAGTCACTCATAAGATTGTTGTTGTTACTGCTGCTGCTCAGTAACCCGACATTGGCAATGGCCGAACGTACCTTACTGGTAATTGGCGATAGCCTGAGTTCTGCCTACAACATGCCGCTGGCGGTAGGATGGGTCGCATTACTGAAAACAAAAGTAGCACCCGCAGTGCGGGTAATCAATGGCTCTACTTCCGGGGATACCACCGCCCAGGGTCTCACCAAGATGCCCGGCCTGCTGGAGCGCTACCGGCCCGAAATTGTCATTATTGAACTCGGCGCCAACGACGGCCTGCGCGGCCACCCACCCTTTGCTATCCAAAAAAACCTCGAGGCTATGGTGCGAGCGGCACGGGCTCGTGGCGCGCGGGTGCTGCTGCTTGGTATGGATATTCCGGCGAACTACGGCGACGCTTACCGTACCGCTGTTCGCCGGGTGTACGCGGCGGTTGCCAAGAATACCAACGTCACCTTGTTGCCATTTCTGCTCGAGGGCATTGCCAGCCAGCCGAGCCTGATGCAACCCGATCGCCTTCACCCCAACGCGGCTGCCCAACCCCTGATCCTAGAGAAGGTCTGGGCGGCCCTGCAACCGCTGCTCAAAGAGCATTGAATCCATGAGCGCCGGGTCGAGCGTTGCCGCGGATGCCACCGCGCTCTGCCAGTCCCCGACCAATATCCCAACACCAGTGAACTCGTCAGGCAGTTAGCCCAACACTGAGTTCACCGCCTCAGCCAGAATTTGCGGAATACGATCCAGCGTATCTTCGTCGGTGACAATTGGCGGCGCGATACAGTAGGCGTCGCCGCGCACCCGGCTGAACATTCCGCGCTCTACGGTCGCTGCGTGAATCTTCGGACCAATGGCCTCGCTGGCCTCGAACATGGTTTTGCTGGGCTTATCCTTAACGAATTCGACGCCGCACATGAGTCCGAGGCCCCGCACATCACCCACGTTGGGGTGATCGGCCAATGCTTCCTTGAGCTTTACCAGCAGCCGCTTACCTTTTTCTCTGGCCTGGCCGACAAAATCCTCTTGTTCGATGATATCCAACATGGCGAGCGCCACCGCACAACCGACCGGATGGGAACTGTAGGTATAAGCGTGCATCCACGGCGAGCCGCTTTCGTTCATCACGCTGGCAATCTCGTCGCTGATACCAATGCCGCCAAGTGGAAAATACCCCGAGGTGATGGCCTTGGCGAACTGGATGAGGTCTGGCTGTACACCCCAGTGCTCCAGGCCAAACATGCGGCCGGTGCGGCCAAAGCCGGTAATTACCTCATCTGAGACCAGCAGAACTTCGTACTTATCGCAAATCTCTCTGATCCGCGGGAAGTAATCGTCCTGCGGCACCAGCACCCCGCCGGCACCCTGCACTGGCTCGGCGATGAACAGGGCCACCGTATCAGGGCCTTCCTCAAGGATCTTTTTCTCCAGCTCATCAGCCGCGGCAATTCCCTGGCTGGCCGCACCTGCAGGCGCCTCGTAAAGATACGGATAGGGGCTCGGGATATGCACAAACCCGGGAATCAACGGTTTAAACATCTCCCAGTAGGGTGCGATGCCGGTTGCACACATGCCGGCAAAAGTCACCCCGTGGTAGCCCCAAATGCGGGATATGACCTTGGTCTTTTGCGGCTTGCCCTTGAGTTTCCAGTAGTAGCGGGCCAGTTTAATGTTGCTGTCAGTCGCCTCACCGCCACCCGAAGTCAGGTAAAAGTGATTAATGTCCGGGTAAGTGATCGCAGCAAGCCTTTCGGCGAGCTCAATCGCTCGCGGGTTAGAACTGCCTACGTAGCCAGAGGCAAAGCCCATTTGGCGCATCTGCTGGGCAGCCGCGTCGGCCAGCTCGGTGCGGCCATTACCCGCGGTGTTATTCCAAAGGCCAGACAGGCAGTCGATAAAACGATTGCCATCGGCATCTACCAGGTATGCCCCCTCGCCACCAACCCACACCCGTGCACCTGAATGGGCGGATGGGCTGTGCAACGGGTGCACCAGGTGGGCCGCATCACGGCTAACCAGTACGGCTTGTTCTACAGTTGTCATGCGCTCGCTCCTTTGTCTTGCAATCCGGCCACAACTTGCGGGACGGTAATGCACTTTTAAATGTTACGATCATCCTTCAATTTATCAGCTAGATTCCTTAGCGCTGGCCTTTAGCGTTGTATACAGAATAAATCAAATCAGAGATAAATCCAATCGAATAAATGGCCCAAGTATTTTAGTCATATTACGACTTATAGTGATCGAATAGCCTCACCCGA
>JASLLH010000098.1:0-7244 GCA_030747115.1 Arenicellales bacterium | reverse complement strand
GACCGTTTTCAATAATGTCGGTGCCGTGGACGAATACTGGGCCTGCCGGGAACGGGCCGTGATCATGGACCTCTCGCCGTTGCGCAAGTTCGAGGTGCTAGGTCCGGATGCAGAGACGCTGTTGCAACACGTACTGACCCGAAACATCCGTCGCTTGGCAGTGGGCCAGGTCGTATATTCGGCCATGTGCTATCCGCACGGGGGCATGCTGGATGATGGCACCGCCCTGCGCCTGGGACCAGACAACTTTCGTTGGATCGGTGGTGACGATTACGGTGGTATCTGGCTGCGCGAGCAGGCTGAAAAACTGGGTCTCCGGGCGCTGGTTAAGTCCTCCACCGACCAGTTGCACAACGTGGCGGTACAAGGCCCAGCCAGTCGGGACATCCTCAAGGAAATTATCTGGACGCCAGCGGCCCAGCCGACGCTGGCAGAACTCGAGTGGTTCCGCTTCACTGTCGGCCGCCTGAGTGACCTGAACGGTGTACCCGTTATGGTTTCGCGTACGGGCTATACCGGGGAACTGGGCTTTGAAATCTTCTGTCACCCCACGGATGCTCCCGCGGTGTGGGATGCGGTGTGGGAAGCTGGCCAGTCTCACGGCCTGGCGCCGCTCGGCCTGGAGGCGCTCGACATGGTACGTATCGAGGCCGGCCTGGTCTTCGCCGGCTACGAGTTCTGTGATCAGACCGATCCCTTCGAAGCCGGAATCGGCTTCACCGTGCCACTCAAAACAAAAGAAGATGACTTTGTTGGGCGCGATGCGCTGGCCAAACGAAAAGCCAACCCGCAGCGCAAACTGGTTGGGCTTGAGCTCGCAGGCAACGAACCCGCTGCCCATGGTGACTGCGTCCACGTAGGGCGGGCGCAGGTGGGCACTATCACCAGCGCTACCCGCTCGCCCATATTGCGGAAAAACATTGCTCTGTGCAGGCTGGATACTTCCCATGCTCAACCCGGCACCGAGGTCGAAGTCGGCAAACTCGATGGCCAGCAGAAGCGCCTGACCGCGACCGTAGTGACTTTCCCCTTCTATGATCCGAAAAAAGAACGGGTCCGCGCTTGAGCCCCCTTGCTGTAGCGACCGAGCCCAAGCGCTGGCGGTCAAATTCGCCTGCTCCAGGTAATCCGCCCCACAGAACCCATATGCTCTATCAGGTTATTTTCTTAGCCTTTTCTGCCCGATTCCCCGACAACGGATAATCAAAAAAAGGTGTAGTTTTGGCCTATGGTCAAACACCCGAAAATCCGACTAAACTTAACCCTTGACTGCCAGTTAATGGCAGGCAGGAGGGTAACGCAACAACCATATAGCGCCGGAATTCAGTTGGAAGCCAGTTCCCTGCAGTAATCAAATCATCAGGCAAGAAACGCCTGAACAGAAGCACTTGTGACCAGGCCTCAGACGTCTACGTTATCTGGCCCATGGTCAAGGGGGCTTGACCTTTGAGAAAGGCAAATAAGTGAAAGCGCACGGATCTGGCTAATGGGGTGTTCCAGTGCACATGAGTTGAACCATAGGCAAGCAGCGATTGCCAACACAAGGAGGATCGTATGAAATTTTTATATTCAAAATCTTTTAAGACCTTGCTTGGGGCTGTATTTATGTCCCTATTTTCATTATCAGGGACAGCTCGAGCAGCTGATAGCAGCGCACCCATCGTCATCCCGACACATAACTGGTCAAGCCAGGTGGTAATGGCCTATGTTATCGGTGGGATTTTTGAAAGTATGGGCAACAATGTCGAATACGTATCGGCAGATACTCAAGCGGTTTATGAGTCTATTCGCAACGGTGACGTCACGATATCGCATGAAGTCTGGCAGTCGACTTTTGGAAAATCCTTTTATGCCGCAATGGCAAAAGGCGGATTAATTGATGCCGGAACACATGCTGCGATGACACTGGAAGAAGTGGGTGTCCCTCAATGGGTTGTTGACAAAAACTTGTGTCCCGGTCTGCCGGATTACAAAGCACTACTGAACTGTGCAGACGTCTTTGCAACGCCTGACTCTGGCGGCAAGGGTCGTATCTTAGAAGGCCCTCAAAGTTGGCATGGCGCGGAATATGTTGATCGTGTTGAAGCCCTATTAGGCGACACTTGGACCGTTAAGTTTGCGGGCAGCGCTGATGCCATATGGGCTGATCATGCGGCTGCGAAGAAAGAAGGGCGTGCGACACTGACCTTTAACTGGACACCGAACTTCACCGATGCTGACGGCTTTGTCTTTATCGAGTGGCCGCCATACTATCTTGGTTGCAGAAAACAAGATGGTGGTGACAGCAAATGCGGTTCGCCCAAAGGCTGGCTGAAGAAAGCCGCTAACTATAAGTTTCCGAAAACGCATCCGGCAGCCTATATGGCGTTCTCCCGAATGTCATTTACCGCGGGGATGATCGGCCAAATGGCAGCCCTGGTCGACATTGATGGAATGAGCCATGAAGATGCTGGTAAAAAGTGGCTGGCTGACAACGAGGATATCTGGAAGCCAATGACTGGAGTAGGCATGTAAAACTGATAGATCTCTAATCTCTAACCCCCTCCTAGGTTTTAGCCAGGAGGGGTTTTTTTTGAGTTTTATAATAGTTTAATTGTCGTAAATTCATGGTATCTTTACCGGCAAATACTCCTTTTGAAAACCAATTATGTCGTCCCCGGACCATACAACACAAAACGTGCAGCCTGTTATTCAGTGCGATTCGGTCTACAAGATTTTTGGCGAGAATGCCAAGAAATTGCTTCGGGATTCTAAGGACAATGTAGACGCCAAGGCGTTCCAGGAGGCAGGCTGCATTGTCGGGGTTAACAATGCCTCTTTTGAGGTCCACAAAGGCGACCTCTTGGTTGTAATGGGTTTGTCTGGCTCAGGCAAATCAACACTGCTTCGTTGTATATCAAGGCTAACAGACGCCACTGCCGGTGATATTTATATCGACGGTGAAGATTTGCTGGCCATGAGCACGAAAAAGCTCATCGAGCTTCGGCGCAACAAGATGGGTATGGTATTTCAGAGTTTTGCCCTATTACCCCACAAAACCGTTCTCGAGAATATTGCCTTCCCCTTGCAGGTTAAAGGCAATAGCACCCAAGACAGCATCAAAAGAGCTAAAGCCATGGTGGATCTTGTCGGCCTTGATGGTAGAGAGAACTACTTCCCAAGAGAATTGTCCGGCGGTCAGCAGCAGCGGGTAGGCATCGCTCGCTCGCTCGCCGTTGAGCCCGACATATGGTTTTTGGATGAGCCTTTTTCAGCGCTTGATCCATTAATTCGCAAAGAGATGCAGGATGAATTCCTTCGATTACAAGGTGTTTTAAACAAAACGATTTTGTTCATAACGCATGACTTTGATGAGGCGTTACGCCTCGCTGATCGTATCGCTATTATGAAGGAGGGTGTTATCGAGCAACTCGATACACCCGCCAACATCGTTCTTAATCCAGCTACCGAGTACGTGCGCAAATTTACCGAAGAAGTACCCAGAGAGAAAGTGCTAAGAATCGAATCTGTGATGGATCCTATAAACAACTTAGAAGCGCTAAGTGATCTCAAGGTTTCCAAAGATGCAATTATCGAGACGGTTGCGGAAGCAGTGTTGAGTGAGCAGAAACCAGTTGCCGTTGTAGATGCGAACAATGAAGTTGTTGGAACCGTGCACTTTTCTAGGGTAATTCATGTGTTGTTCGGCAGCAGAGCTGAGACGAAAAATAACGCTTAACTCTACCGCGATGAACTACCTAATAGACCATCCCAAATTATCTCAATTTATTGGTTTGTTGGTTGTCTTCATCTTACTCTGCCTCTTTATTCATCCATCAGAGGACAGTTATCTCTGGCGTCTGCCTTCACTTATTGCAGGCCTGCCATTACTGATTAATAACTCGGTCGAGTATTTGATGTACGACTGGATGCCTGTTCAGGTCTATGACCCAGAAATTGAAGAATTTGAGCAAGAGGCGTTATTAAAAATAGTGACAAGAGCAATCTCAGCGAGCATTCTTTTTTTAATTGGGTTAATTCGTGAAATTCTTCTGGGCGGCGTTAAAACCATTGTTACTTTTACCAGTTGGGATTTTGTTAGTGAAAATAACTGGGCGCGCTGGCCCGCGCTTCCCTGGACTGTGGTTGCCGGCGGCGCAATTCTTTTGGGCTATAAGCTCCAAGGAAAAGGCCTCGCAATGCTGGCAGGCTTTTCAACAATCTACATTTCCGTTTTTGGTCAATGGGAACCGTCCATGCAAACGCTGTCATTTGTACTGATTGCGGCGCCTGTCTCGTTTATCCTAGGATTAGTTCTAGGCATCTGGGCTTACAAAAATAGGAAGCTCGAAGCGGCACTCAATCCTCTGCTCAATGTCATGCAGACGATGCCGCATTTTTCCTATTTAGTACCAGTCATGGTGTTTTTTGGCATTGGGGATCATGCAGGTGCAATTGCCACCATTATTTTTGCCACACCGCCGATGGTGCGCCTGACTGTATTAGGACTGAAAAGGGTGTCGCCGGAAGTATTAGAAGCGGGCATGATGAGCGGCTGCGGCAATTTTCAACTCTTGCATAAAGTATTAATTCCAACTGCACGACGAGATATTTTGATTGGCGTCAACCAGGTCATCATGCAATGTTTGGCTATGGCGGTAATCGCCTCTTTTATTGGCGCCAAAGGATTAGGTTTTAATTTATTGCTGGCACTGAATGGGCTTAAGATTGGACAAGCGATTGAGCAAGGTATTTGCATTGTGCTGATCGCGGTTGTTTTGGATAAATTGTCTTTAGCGTGGGCCAATAAACAAACAGATTATTTTGCTGATCTTACATTTATTAGACGCCATAAATATTCATTACTGTTTCTCGGTATCTTTGTAATAGGCACTGTACTAGCCTACATTGGCACTTTCTTCTTTAGAGAAGGTTTTAATTATTTGTATATTGTTCCCCACAACAAAGGCATCACAATTGAAAGTATTCTGCAAACCGGCGTTGATTGGATATGGGATACTTTCTTCTTCACATTAAAAGGGTTTAATGAATGGCTCATTATTGATGTCCTGATGCCAATGAAAGCTGCGTATCTCAGTATGCCCGTTACGGCAACTTTTGTTTTAGCAATGGGCATTGGTTACATCATAGGTGGTATACGATCGGCAGCTATTGTTGGCGGCTTTTTGTTGTTTATCGCTTTGACCGAATGGTGGGATAGAGCGCTTATTACGATGTACTTAATGAGCTTTGGGGTTATTGTGTCAGCCATTATCGGCATTACGGTTGGCACTTTATGTGCTCAGAATTCTTATACGACAAAATTCATTTTATTGGTGTGTGATACCTTCCAGACTTTTCCCTCGTTTATATATTTAATCCCTGTGATTATGCTTTTTGGCGTAACCGATACTTCCGTATTAATCGCAGTTATCGTTTATGCCACGATTCCTGCTACCCGTTATACCGTGGAAGGATTGCGCAGTGTGCCACCAGATTTGCATGATGCGGGATCAATGTCAGGTGTCAATCGGCTGCAAAGATGGATCAAAATTGAATTGCCCATGTCTTTTCCGCACATGGCGTTGGGCGTTAATCAAACTGTTGTTTTTGCGTTATTCATGGTAATCATCGGCGCCATGATAGGTACCGATGATCTTGGTCAGTATATTTTGAAAGCCTTGTCCGATAAGAATGGAACGGGTAATGGATTAACACTTGGCCTTTGTGTTGCCTTTATTGGCCTCGCAGTTGATCAAGTGATCCGAACCTGGGCAAATGACAGAAAGAAAGTCTTTGGATTGGATTAAAGCCGAACTCCTAAGAGGCTATCATCTATAACCCAAGCTGACCGTTACCTGCTAGGCTGTTACAGCCGGTCCCAGTTTCACCTCAGAATTGGAACGGGAACACAAACGTCAGGTGCAGGCCTGGTGTGATGGTAGAGACTTGGAATACAACAAGGGAGTATTTTGCTCATGACAACTATCACCAGCCGCCCGGCTAAGCCAGAAAAACGCAGACGGCGTAAGCGGGCAGCGGCCGCGGTCGCTAAACCAGAATTCAAGGTAGCGCCGCCCGGCCTGGCGGGTGGCCGCTATCGCCCACTTACCGCGGAACAGGTAGAGCGCATCTACCAAGCCGCACTGGTGGTACTGGAGGAAACTGGAATCGAAGTCATGCCTTCTCCATGTCGCGAAGTGTGGCGCCGGGCCGGAGCTCGGATAGATGCTGACCGCAACCGGGTCTTTATTCCGCCCAGCCTGATAACCGCTGCAGTTGCCACAGCAGCACGGGAGGTACGCCTGTGTGGTCAGGATTCCGAGCATGATCTTACTCTGGGGGGTGCGCGTGTGCACATGGGAACCGGGGGCGCCGCTATCAACGTTTTGGCGCTTGACGGACAGGTGCGCGAGACTCGTCTTCAGGACTTGTACGATATTGGACGCCTGGTGGATTCGCTGAGAAATATTCACTTCTACTTGCGCCCGGTGGTCGCGCGAGACATTCCGCTGGAGGCTCTCGACCTCAACTCTTACTATGCTTGTCTTACCGCGACTCGTAAGCATGTCATGGGCAATTCGTATTCTCCTGAGAAAGTGCAAGAGATCGTACGCCTGGCTGCCATGATTACCGGTGGAGAAGGTGCGCTGCGCGAGCGTCCCATCATCTCCTGGACCAACTGCTGGATGGTCAGCCCATTGCGGTATGCAGCGGAAACCGTTGAAGTGCTGGATGAGATCGTGCGTCAGCAGATGCCAGTGGTGATCTCCTCTGCGCCCCAGGCTGGGGCGACCTCCCCGGCTGCACTGGCTGGAACCTTGGTCCAATTAACCGCTGAGCAGCTCTCCGGGCTCACTTATCTCAACCTGCTGCGTCCCGGCCATCCCGTCGTTCTAGGCTTTGTGCCCTGCGTTGTCGATCTGCGTACAGGCAGTTTCTCTGGAGGCAGCCCTGAGTTTGCCCTGATGAATGCGGCAGCGGCCCAACTTACGCAACATCTCGGCGTGCCGATCTACAATTCCGCCGCCCTGACTGACAGCAAGTTCCCCGATATCCAGGCGGGCTATGAGAAGGGGCTAAGCAGCGCGGCCGCAGCTTTAGCCGGTGCGAACTACATTCACCAGTCCGCCGGCTTCCTGGATTCGATGGCGACAGTGGCATACGAGCAATACGTCATAGATGACGATCTCAACGGCTCAGTCATGCGCATGGTGCGTGGTATCGAAGTGAACGACGAAACGCTTTCGGTCGACGTCATCCAT
>JASLLH010000097.1:0-7359 GCA_030747115.1 Arenicellales bacterium | reverse complement strand
CTCTGGCTTGGGCTTGAAGCGAATGATGGATAGCTTTTTCATTGTTCCTTCCTTTTCTGAGTTAAGACTTCGGGTATTTTATTCCTGTTACACAGAGGTAACTAGAGGGTAATGCTGCTGCGCTATACCCATTTAAGAGCAGAGGATTTGGTGAGGAGGCTGGGATAAGAAAAGCCCCGCCGAAGCGGGGCTTTATCCGTTGGATTACCTTAAGCGTGTTATGGAAGCACCCATTCACCCGTCCATGTGCTTTTCGAGCTGTTACCATCTTTAGTGATATTTCCAGCTGGCGCACATTGCCCATCGCCTGACACACCAGCATATTTACCGGTTCCACCATGCATTTGCCAACTGCAGTCACTAAAATCAGGTTTCGTTGCACCAAGTGTTACTACTAAAAGATCCCCGTCCATGTCAGTGGCTGTACAAACTGATCTATAAACTATAGGCGCCCCTTCTGCTGACAACAACATAGTCACATTGCAATCAGCTGCTTTCTCAGAAGGAAACCCTGCTTCGGTTGTAGTCTCAACCCAAAACCCGTGACTCGTCTGCTGCATCAACGTGGAGCCATCCGCTAGCGGGGTCGCTGTTGAAGAGGTTGTGGTATTAAGGCCATACCCAGCAGATGGAACTGCTGTTCCAGCCGCTGCAAAGTTACTCATTGCAAAC
The DNA here is from genome assembly GCA_030747115.1 of Arenicellales bacterium. Taxonomy (GTDB): domain Bacteria; phylum Pseudomonadota; class Gammaproteobacteria; order Arenicellales; family UBA868; genus UBA12578. The sequence continues at coordinate 6,687 of JASLLH010000097.1, read as the reverse complement.
AATAGTGTTGCAGCGGAAATCGACGTTTTTAAAATATTCATAGCATATATCTCCTTTTTTGTAATGCCATACGACAATAAGCGAGAGAAAAGTGGATGTCAATCTCGGGCAATCGGGCCCTCAACAGGAGCATCCAAGATGCTGCTGCGCTATACCCATTTAAGAGCAGGGGATTTGGTGAGGCGATTGGATTGGCGATTTCAGGCAATTGACCCGCCCCCACTGATTGGTCCAGTTAGAAATGGTTTATATGAGTAATAACGCGATACAAAGGGAAAAAGGGGTTACCGATTCTTTTATTTGACCCATGTTAATAAAGTATCAGTTCACAGAGGCGTATGGGTGGCGGGTAGGGCCAGGGTGCCCTGTTTAGTTCATTCCCAACAGCCCACTAACACGGTTTTGGAAGTCAGTAATACCTCCTAACCATTTCTGCATGGACTGCCGTCTAGGAATATTTGGAGCCAGTTTCAGCCTTAAACCCCAATGCGCCACAAAGGCTATCGGCAAACTTGCAAGAGTGAATAGGAACCCAAAGAGAGAAGGTCTTTCAAACACCATCAAACCAAAAAAAACCAGTCCAAGCAATGGCGGAACCCCATATCAGGATGGTCCCAAGGCGGCAAATAACTTCGATAAGACCTTTCACATCGGAAGCATTATAGGAGCGTGTGTGGAACACTGGAGTTAGTTGAGATTACTTAGGAGTCATTGTTCTCAGCAAACCCTTCAACTTTGCCGCCGTGTATTCAGGCGGTCTTGTCATGTTGTACAACTCCACAACACAATCTGATAACGCCATTGCGTGGCTTCCAGTGAGTCGATGTAGCCTTGCGCAGTGATCTTCATCTGCTTGGCTGATTCAATGGAATCTTTGGATGCGTACCACTGGTCTTTGAGGCGTTGCGTCTCGTCAATCAGGACTTCGGTTTTCTCGACTAATTCGTAGGCGTGGACGGTCATATCACCCCTCCGTTATAGTTCCACCAAGCAGAAATACCCTAGCGGAATAATGAGACGGCGCAATTGGGAGAACCAAGATGAAAGTGATGATACTGGTACTCGGGGTTTTTATTTGTGGCCCCATTTGGGCAGATACCGATAAGAGGCTTGAGGATAAACCGATCACGGATTTGACAGTTGGAGAATTAAGGCTGTTGATCCAAGTGATCGTCAATGAAACCCTAGAACGTTGTGTAGTGGAGGGCAAAATGGAGGGCAAGAGTACGCTTTCCCTGCGGGTACTGGGTGATGTTAAAGCGAACATCAACTGTTCCTGATGGATTGCCGGTTTCGTCCAGTAGTGCGTTTGTTTCTTCTACGATTTAAAAGGTTTTGTCGGTCATAGTCAGTAGTCTGAAGGTAATCTTTCGCCTGCCCCAAGTTCTGCGTACACTTCGCTAAGCTAATGTGCCTTGGTTTTCATAGTTCATCGGACTTACGTACCCCAGTGTTGAGTGCCGTCGCTCGGGATTGTAGAACCTCTCGATATAGTCGAACAGATCGGCTCTGGCTTCATCACGGGTCCGGTACCTTTTGCGATCGATTAAGAGATTGAAGAGATGAGGATTTGCTGAACTCACAACTTGACGTAAGCCGCTGATCTGCCGTAAGTTAGGTGCGCTACATAGACTTCATGAAGTGGCGCGCCCGACAGGATTCGAACCTGTGACCTCTGCCTTCGGAGGGCAGCACTCTATCCAACTGAGCTACGGGCGCATGCAACCATCACGAGCATATTTGGGAACCTGTACCGCGTATTTTACTCAACATTGGTTTGCCTAAGGCAGTACCAGAATAGCACCCCAAGGCACTCAACCAAGAGCGGCTCGAGCGTACGCAAAGTTGCCGCGACTCTTGTTGGTGGCCAGTTTAGCCCTGATTTTTTACCTGCTCGCTGGGTGGAATAGCCGTTAGCCAAGTACCGACAGAACACGCCAGCTGATTACGGCAAGAAGTACCGGCCAAACCTGAACTGACCCAACACCAGCGCCGCCCGTGCGGGCATTTCACTCAGGACTTGTCGGCAAGTGTTGCGGCTGCAGCCAGATGCACCGTCAAATCTGCGAGGCGGCTGTGAGCATTCAGCCCACTGGTATGCGGCATAACGTAGACCGGCCGGCCACCTAAGTTGCGCTGCTGGACGCCGGCTTGGGCCTTGCGCTCAACAACTGCCCGCCAGCCGCCAAGGCCTACAAAACACACCGCTTTTGGGCACAGCCATTCAACCAGCCGGCTGACCCGTGCAAACCCCGCCTGGAACTCCGATAGATCCACCTGATCGGCCCTGCGGGTGGTCCGGCGCACCAGGTCCGTCATACCCAAGCCATGACTGCGCAAGGCGTGGCGCGGATCGCGGTCGATGCTGGCGATACCGGCAGCGAGCACCGCCGGCCAGAAACGGTTGCCGGGCCGAGCGTAAGCCACTCCGTGATCGGCCGAATAGGGGCTGGGATTCAGCCCAACGATGAGCAGGCGCATGCCCGGCCCTACCGTATCCGGCAGGCTGCGAATGCGCACAGCCCGAGCACACACAGCCGAGCCTTGGGTCCGGGGAGCCCCCTCGATACTGAAACCGGCTCCGGCCAACAGATCAACACCCCGCACGGAGCCCCAACCCTCTTCCAGCAATGGTTCCAGTCGGCAACTGATGCACTCGCCGGTGGCGAGGGACCCGTGCAGGTCGGCCAGTTCGAGAGGCAGACTGCTAGCTGGCCGGCCGCTGCCAAGATTAAGGATCGGGCGAGATTGGCTCACGCCAAGGTATTCTACAGTTGCTTATGTAAACGGCTTTCGATAACTCGCCCGTCGGCCACAACTGCTACCGACCACCCCTGACACCGCGTCGATTAAGCAACAATCCGGAGAAAAATTCCTAACTATTATCAGGCTAGGGCTTCCCCCACCCGGCCGTCTCCGTTAGAGTACGCCCGCCAGCCGAAAGCGCCTACCAGGAAACAGGCCAGCCATACATAGTGGGCAACGAACGCGTCCGCAAGGATTACCTCAGCGAGGACGAGGACCTCTCACAGCTGCAGTATTTTGGGGAGCGGGTCGTCACCACCGTCCGCTTCTCCACCGACCCGCGGGACATCGGCTGGGTGCGGGAAAACGTGCCGTGCCAGGCAGCCTGCCCTGCCGATACCAACATTCCCGGCTATATCCGCACCATCGTCGAAGGCCGCTACGGCCGCTCCTACGAACTCAACCGCATCGCCAATATCCTGCCTGGCGTGCTCGGGCGCATCTGCTCCCGCCCCTGCGAGCCAGTCTGCCGCCACGGCTGGCCCGGGAACGGCGAGCCGGTCAGTATCTGCCACCTCAAGCGTTCTGCCGCCAGCCTGAAAACCGAAAGCCACCGGATCAGCGAGGATCTCTATACCCCGACCGGCCGCAGGATTGCAATCGTCGGCGGCGGCCCGGCCGGCATCGCGGCAGCCCACGACCTGTCGATACTAGGCCACAACGTCACCATCTATGAACGCGAGGCCCGCGCCGGCGGCATGCTGCGCTACGGTATTCCCGAATTCCGCTTGCCGCGCGAGGTCCTGGACATCGAGGTTCAAAACGCGACCCGGATGGGGGTAACGCTACAGACCGGTGTCACCGTAGGCTGTAATGAGGGCGATATTCCACTATCGGAACTGCTTGACCGATTCGACGCAGTGCTGCTCGCGACCGGCTGCATGGCAGCCATGCCACTGCCGCTGCGTGACCAACTCGACGGCCGCGACCTCGTACAGGAGCTGCCCAACGCAGAGTATGGTCTGAACTTCTTGCTCGACCTGCACCGGGGTGAAAAGAAAACGGTCGGTCGGCGGGTGGCGGTAGTCGGTGCGGGCTTCACGTCACTCGATTGTGCCCGGGTCGCGCGGCGGCTCGGCGCCGAGCGGGTCACCATCCACATACGTACCAGTGAAAACTACATTCCGGTCATGGATGAGGAAATTCTGGAAGCCAAGCGCGAAGGAATTCCGATCCGGGGGCTACGCACCCCGGTTGCACTACAGGTTGATGACAACGGCCTGGGCACTGGTATCTGCTTTGTACAGAACCGGCTTGGCGGCTGGCGCGCCGGTGGCCGGCGCGAGGCCATCCCAATACCAGACTCGGAGTTCGTTGAACCCTTCGACACACTGCTGGTCGCCATCGGCCAGAGGTCTATTAACGATTACCTCGACCTGCCAGTCGAACTCGATCGCTGGGGCAGTGTCCGCGTCGGCGAAGATGGCATGACTTCAGTCAAAGGCCTGTTCGCCACCGGTGATTTTGTCAACGGTTCATCCACCGTAATTGAAGCTATAGGCCATGGCCGGGAAACTGCCGGCAAGTTGGACAGCTGGCTGATGCAGCGGGTGCGCCAACGAAAAGTGGTTCGCATCGAGTCCGTAGACAAGCCCGTGCGCGAACGGCAGTTCGACTTTATCGAACGACAAAGTATGCCGACCACTACCGTTGTTGATCGCTTCGAGGGACTCACCACTGAGGTCGAACAAGGGCTCGACACCGACCATAGCTTGGAAGAAGCCAAGCGCTGTTACCTCTGTTACCTCAAGTACGAGATCGACGTCGACAACTGTATCTACTGTCGCGCCTGCATCGAGGCAGCACCACGGGATTGCATCAAGTTGGTCAAAGGCGTGGAAATCAACGATGACGGTACCTACGGAGAGTTGCGGGAGACCAACGTCTGGCGCGATACGGCGGCAATCTGGATCGACAACGATGAGTGCATCCGCTGCGGGGCCTGCTACAAAGTCTGCCCGACCCGCTGCATATCGATCAGCAAAAACGAGATCATCACCCAAAGCGCCTGATCCATGCCCACATCTACTCATCACGTTGTACTGGGAAACGGTATCGCCGGCAACCATGCGGCCGATGTGATCCGTAAACGTGACCCGAATTCCCGGATCACCATCATCTCGGCAGGAGCCCTGCTTTTCTACAACCGCTACGACTTGCCGAACGTATTTAGGGGCCAGCACCAGTGGGTCGATTACCTGGTTCACCCACCCGAGTACTACGAATCACAAAACATTACGCTGCGCCGAAAGACCCGGGTCGTTGAGCTTGATCCGCAAGCCCAAACCTTGTCGCTCGCCCACCGTGAGGCCCTGCACTACGATAAGTTGCTGATAGCAACCGGTGGACACGCCTACATCCCGGCGCGACTGCTCGACGATGTTGGCCTGATGCACAGTTTTCACAACTTCCGTGTTGCGATGCAGGTGCAAAGTGCAGTTCGCAAAAACGGCACTGTGATCATGCTCGGCGGTGACGTAATGGGCCTTGACCTCGCCCGCACCATCATTGCCACCGGGCACCGCGTAATCGTGGCGCTCGACAACCGCACCTTTTGGCCACACGAAATCGCGCAAAGTGAGCGCGCGCGTTACCTGCAGGCACTGGAGAACATGGGGCTGGATGTGCGGGACCACGGCAAAGTGGACCACATCGCGGCTGGCAACAGCAAAGGCCCGGCGAGGCAAGTATTCTTTGAGGATGGCAATGAGATCCGCGGCGATGTCGTCATGCCTTTTTTTGGCCTCGTTCCTACCGTTGACTTCCTGGCCACTTCAGGTATCGACATGGAGCGGGGAATTCTGGTCAACCCACAACTGCAGACCGCCCGAAACAACATCTGGGCGGCCGGTGATGTCTGCCAAATCTGGTCGGCCACAAGCAACGCCTACCGCTTTTACTACGGCTACCGTAACGTGAAGATGATGGGCGAAGTGGCCGCCTACAACATGACCGGTGAGCAGTCGCCGTTCGAATCGACCGTCGATGAAGCCTTGGAAGTTACCAGTAAGGGCCTGTTGCACTCACCCTTCTGGGAATACGATCAACGTGGCTAAACAAACCGACATTCAGATCTCGATCTGCGGCTCTGCTGGTGATGGGACCATTGCCGTCGGTGATATTTTCAAACGGGCCATGGCCAGGGCCGGCTACCGGGTAATCGCCTTCGACCATTATCCCGCCGAGATTCGCGGCTTTGGCAAGTGTATATCGCGCACCCGGATATCCAATAACCAAGTGTACTCGATGAAGTCTTATTCCGACGTGCTGGTATCGCTCAACGATCTGCACGCCATACCCCACGTAGGTGAAGTGCGCGACTACGGAGCGATTATCTACGACTCCGCACCGATGAGTGCGGTTGCAGAGGGTGCGCATATCTCTGGCCACCTGATGCCAGGCCATCTTCCCTATGCCCTGCCTATACGGGAACTGTCGGAACTCGCCACCGGTGCCAACCGCTCACGCAATATCGTCGCACTCGGTTTTATTGCCGGCCTCTACCAACTGCCACAGCAGGCCTTCCACCAGGCCATTGCCGCCAAATTTGAGGCCAAGGCCCCAGCAGTGGCGGATACTGCACTGGCTGCATTCGACTCCGGTTTCAAATCTGGATCGTCCACCTACAAATTCGACGACGTGCAAGTCGGCCGCCCCCGCGCCCGCAAGAACGGCGGCGAAGTGCGTATGATGACCGGCAACGGTGCCATTGCGCACGGCTGCCTAGAAGCTGGTATTGAGAACTTTTTCGGTTATCCGATCACTCCGGCCACAGGTATCATGGAACGCCTGGCTGTGGAAATGCCCCGCCGCGGCGGGCGATTGGTCCAAACCGAGGATGAAATCGCAGCGATCTCTGCGACCATCGGCGCCGGCTATGCG
>JASLLH010000096.1:0-7756 GCA_030747115.1 Arenicellales bacterium | reverse complement strand
GTGGAGCCTTTCAACGTTGCCTCCTCGGTGCACCTGATCATGGCGCAACGGCTGGTCCGTAACCTGTGCCGGGCCTGCAGGAAACCGGCCAAATATCCGCCGGAAGTACTGCTGAATGCGGGGTTCTCTGAGTCCGGTAACCTGGACGATTTGCGACTATACGGCCCGGTCGGCTGCGAAGAATGCACCAGTGGCTACAAGGGGCGGACCGGCATTTTCCAGGTGCTTCCCATCTCGGACGAGATGACCGGGCTCATTATCCGTGGCGCCGGCCAGGACAAGATCGAGCAGCAAGCGCATTTAGAGAAGACCTTGCCCCTGCGACAGGCCGGCCTGCAGAAGGTCCGGGCCGGGATAACCAGCCTGGACGAAGTCCTGCGAGTCACCAATATCTGATTCCCGTGGCTAAGGCCCCACAGAAAAAACTCACCACCTTTATCTGGTCTGGTACCGACCGGCGCGGCAAAAAAGCGACCGGCGAACTCGACGCCCCGAATCTCCCTTATGCGCGCAGCATGCTCAGGCGCCAGGGAATAACAACCAAGAGCGTTCGCAAAAAGCCGAACCCTCTGCTCAAAAAAAAGGTCAAGCCCAAGGACATCACTATTGCGAGCCGCCAAATTGCGACCATGCTCGGTGCCGGCATTCCGATTGCCCAGTCCTACAAAGCCATAGCCGAGGGCACGGATCATCCAGGCATTCGCAACATCTTCAGCGAAGTACGCACGGACGTTGAGGGTGGCACCAGCCTGAGTGAAGCGCTGGCCAAGTTTCCCCGCCAGTTCAATTCGCTGTACATCAGCCTGGTGACGGTTGGGGAGCGCTCAGGCAATCTGGATAACCTGATGGAAAAGGTCGCTTTGTATATGGAGAACCTGGAAGAAATCAAGGCCAAGGTAAAAGGTGCGCTGTGGTACCCGGCCGCAGTTATCTTGGTGGGTGTTGGCGTCACTGGACTGCTGCTGGTGTTGGTCATTCCGCAATTTGAGGAGCTGTTCACAGGCTTCGGCGCCAGTTTGCCAGTACTGACGGCCGCCGTCATCGGCCTGTCCCGGGGCTTTCGCAGTCACTGGCAGGCAGTCTCCGGCGTGATCGTCGGCACCATCATAATAATCACCACCAGTTATCGCCGCTCACTGGCCATCCGTCACCTGGTGGACCGAGTGTCTCTGCGCCTGCCGATTTTCGGCACCATCCTGCGCAAGGCGGCCATCGCGCGCTTCGCCCGTACACTAGCCACCATGTTCGGTTCCGGCGTACCGCTGGTTGAGGGCCTGACTTCGGTTGCCGGTGCCACCGGCAACCATGTTTACCACGACGCCTCTCTGGAGATTCGCGAAGCAGTCACCACTGGCCAAGCGCTGTCCACCTCCATGGCCGACACCGACCTCTTCCCGGCCATGATCCTGCAGATGACCACCACCGGCGAAGACTCCGGTGAACTGGAAAGCATGCTGAACAAAGCGGCTGACTTCTACGAGCGCGAAGTGCGCGAGGCGGTCGACAACATGAGTAAATTGATCGAGCCGCTGATGATCACCATGCTCGGCGGCATTGTTGGCACGCTGGTGGTGGCGATGTACCTGCCCATATTCAAGATGGCCTCGGTGATGTGACTGCGGCGCCAAGCCGAGCAGTCGATGACCGATACATGTGTCTGTGCTTGATCTCCCCACGGCGCTTGCAATCACGCTGCTGGGTTCGCTCGCGATCGGCAGTTTTCTCAACGTCGTGATAGCGCGTCTGCCGGCCCGCTTGCAAGGGCAATGGGACGCAGTACCGGACGGCGGCTCCGGGCAGGTACCACCCGGGATCAGCCGGCCAAGGTCGCACTGCCCGGCCTGTCGGCATACGCTGCCCTGGCGCGAGAATATTCCCCTGATCAGCTACGCCATGCTGCGGGGTCAGTGTAGCGCCTGCGGAGTTGCTATCTCCCTGCGCTACCCCCTGGTAGAGGCCTTGACCGCAGTGGCATCGGTCATCGTCACCTGGAAACTTGGCCTTGAGTGGCAAACTCTTGCCGCGCTACTGCTGACCTGGACCCTGATCGCACTTGCCTTTATCGACCTCGAACACCTGCTGCTGCCTGACCGGCTTACCCTGCCGCTGCTCTCAGCCGGCCTGCTGGTTAATGCCGCGGCTGGCTTCACCGATCTTCAATCTGCCCTCGTCGGTGCGGTAGCCGGCTACGGGGTGCTGTGGGCCGTATACCATGGTTACCGGCTATTGACCGGGCGTGAAGGTTTCGGCTACGGTGATTTCAAACTACTGGCTGCACTCGGCGCCTGGCTCGGCTGGCAACTGTTGCCGCTTATCGTGCTGCTCGCCGCCGTGGTAGGCGCGCTCATCGGCACACTGCTAATACTGGCGCGCCGGCATCAAAGTCACCAACCACTGCCCTTCGGGCCCTACCTTGCCGCTGCTGGTTGGATCGCGCTACTGTGGGGTGATCAGCTGACCCACGCGTACCTACACATTACCGGGCTTGGGCTCTAGGCCGTGCTGCGTATTGCCTTAACTGGCGGTATTGGCAGCGGCAAATCAGCCGTCAGTGATCGCCTGATCACGCTCGGCGTGCCAGTGTTTGACGCTGATGATTTCTCCCACCAGGTGACCCACCCAGGAGAACCAGCGATTGCGGCAATTGCTGATGCCTTTGGTGCGCAAGTGTTAACCGCCGATGGCAGCCTGGACCGAGAGGCCTTGCGACAGATCATTTTTGCCGATACCAAAGCCCGCCATCGACTGGAAGAAATACTGCATCCGGAGATCCGCCGACGCATGCAGGCGGCTGCATTAACAGTCAACGCACCTTATTGTGTGTTCTCGATTCCACTGCTGCTGGAGACTGGGCAAGCCGCCGATTTTGACCGGGTGCTGGTGGTCGAAGCGCCCACGGCAACGCGCCGTGAACGGGCGCAACGACGCAGCGGCCTGTCAAAAGCGGCCTTTGACGCCATCTGCAAAACCCAGGCCACAGCCGAGCAATGCCGACAGGCCGCAGACGACCTGCTCATCAATGACGATTCGCTGGAAGCCCTGCACGCACAGGTTGACACCCTACACCGGAGATACCTGGAACTTGCTGGCGTAAAGGGGTGCTAGGGGCGACTGGGTCCAGTAGTGCTTCAATCATAGTGGCTGTAGTGGGTCGGGCCACAAATGCAGATATTGACTCACGTCAACGGGGGCTTTTGAGATGGTTAATGATTTGATTGCAGTAATCCCGCGACACTTACTATAGAAGGCATAAACGACATGCTCCGGAAACCAGCAGCAACTGCCATCGCGTTTTTCTTCATTTGCAGCCTAAACCTCTCGCTGCCTCTGCCGGCGCAAGCCATAGATGCCGGCGCTATCATCCAGGCAGCCATGGATCAATGGCGTGGCACCACCTCGCATTCGATCATGTCGATGACCATCCATCGCCCGGACTGGCAACGAACTATGACTATGAAGGCCTGGACCGCTGGTGACACGGAATCATTGGTACGAGTGCTGGCGCCGAAAAAAGATGCGGGCAACGGCACATTGTTGCTCGATAACAAAATGTGGGCTTTTTCACCGAAGGTGAACCGGGTCATCAAGATTCCATCGAGCATGATGAATCAAAGCTGGATGGGGTCCGATTTTTCCAACAAAGACGTTGCCAGATCGGCCGACATTATCAAGCAATACGTCCACGCGTTAGTAGATACGGAACAAAGTGAAGAACACAAGGTATTCGTCATTCAATCGGTGCCTAAAGAAGATGCACCGGTAGTCTGGGGCAAAGAGGTATTACGAATTCGTGAGGACTACGTATTGCTGGAACATACCTTCTATGATCAGGACATGAACCCGGTAAAACGCATACGTACCTCCACGGTTGGCATGATGGGAGACCGGATGGTGGCGATTGAACAGCGCATGGTCAAACTTGCAACACCAGAGCAATACACCGAGATTAAACTGATCTCGGCGGAGTTCGACATCGAAATTCCACTGGAGATGTTTACTCTGTCAAATCTGAGAAACCCACGGCTCTAAGGGATGGGGATCGTTTTTCGTCTTGCCTGGCGGAATCTCTGGCGGAATCGCCGGCGCACCTGGTTGACGGCTGGTGCCATAGCCTTTTCAACCACACTGCTGTTTGCCTGGGTGCCTATTCAGTTTGGTACCTATGACATGATGATCAACGCCAGCCTGAAAGTGTTTCCGGGTCATGCCCAGATACAGCGCCCCGGTTATTTGGCCAAGCCGAAGATTCAAAATGCCATAACTGATGCAGAGCTGTTGACGAAAAGTTTGCGCGACACCAATCAGTATGCCGGCATCTCTGCGCGCGCCCAGAGTTTTGTTCTGCTTTCATCTGGCTCCCGCAGTTACGGCTCACAAGTAGTCGGTGTTGAGCCAGAATACGAAGGTGGCACTTCCACTATCCCAACCCTTGTTAAGCAGGGGCGATATCTCTCGGGTATTGATGCACAGGAGATCGTTGTCGGTAGCGCCTTAGCGCGCAATCTCAAAATTACGGTCGGAGATGAAGTGACCCTGCTTGGCGGCAGCAAGGATGGCTCAGTTGCGGCAGCCATTCTGCCGGTCGTAGGCATATTCAAAAGTGGCTCCAATGATTTAGATCGCTTTTTTTCCGAGATTCCGTTGCGGACATTTCAGGAAATATTCGCCATGGGCAACACGGCCCATAGCATCACCGTGACCAGCAGGAATATTGAACAACAGCCGCAACTGCTTGCTCAATTAGCTCGTGCCCTGGCCAAGCGCGATGATGTTGTGGTACTCGGATGGGAAGACCTGATCCCTGGAATGAAAGAGGCAATCCAGGTTGATAAAACCGGTGGCTTTATTTTTCTTGGCATACTGATCGCGATCGTTGTGTTTAGTATTTTAAATACGTTTCTGGTGTCTGTGCTGGAGCGAATCCGCGAATTTGGTTTGATGCTAGCACTTGGCTCACGACCCACACAGATCGCCGGCTTGCTGATGCTTGAATCAGGCTTGCTTACCTTGCTTGGATTGATTATTGGCGTTGTTATCGGGTCTGCTCTGGTCTACTGGGCAAATGCCGTAGGGCTGGTTTACCCTGGCATGGAAGAGCTTGTCGAGCAGTTTGGCCTGCCAAGTTTGTCCAGAATCTATCCGCAAACAAAATTATTCAATTTCCTGCTAGGACCAGTTGCCATTTTTGTCTGCACCAATCTCGCTGCCTGGATACCGATTCTGCGGATTCGCAAACTTGAGCCCGTAGCAGCGATGCGCACCATATGATTGCCAGCAGCCTGCCTCTATTGGGCACTCTTGGGTGGCGCAATCTGTGGCGCCACCCAAGGCGCACACTGATCATTCTGTTTGCGATCACCCTGGGAGTCTGGTTCATGGTCATCAGCGCTGCCATGATGATAGGCCTCATAGAGCAGCAACTTAATGACACCATTTTCAATCTGACCGGCCACGCCCAGATTCACCATCCCAAATTCCGCGATGATCCCGCGATTGAGCATTCGATGCCGCTGCCCAACAAAAAATTACTCGAGACTCTGGACGGTGGTGAGGTCACACAATGGAGTGTCCGTGTGCGCCTGCCGGCGATAGTCATGAGTGAGCGGGAGTCACGTGGCGTGACTTTAGTGGGCATCGACCCGACACGTGAGATAGGACTGTCATTTATTGGTAACCCGGTCGTCGAGGGTCGATCGCTCGAATCGATCGAAGATAACGGCATTGTCATCGGGCAGCGCATGGCTGAAAAACTGGAAACCCGGGTTGGCAAGCGAATCGTCATAATGTTGCAGGACAAAACCAATGAAGTGGCCGACCGCGGCTTTCGTATTGTCGGGCTGTTTAAGGCCGAACTGGAAGCCACTGAAACCGCCTATGTATTCACTGGCCTTAGCACGGCACAAACACTCGTTGGTATGGCCAACGAGATCTCCGAGATCTCGTTGGTTACCAGATCCCGGGAAAAGCTCGATCCCCTGGTCGCAGACCTGCGCAAGGCGGCACCGCAGTTTGAGTCCCTGTCATGGCAGGAATTGGAGCCATTAGTGGTAACCGCGATGGCCGTTTACGAAAACTTTATCTTTATCTGGTACTTGATTATTTTTGTTGCCATGGCATTCGGACTGACTAATACCATGCTTATGGCAGTTTTTGAGCGCACCCGTGAAATCGGTCTGCTGCAGGCACTGGGCATGCGGCCCCGCTCCATCGTCGGGCAGGTCATGCTGGAATCGCTGATATTACTTTTTCTTGGCGTATTGCTGGGAAACCTGATCGGTTGGTTAACCACGGATATCATTCTTCGTGACGGGGTAGATTTATCTGCTTTTGCCCGCGGTACTGAACAGTTCAAGATAGGCAGCACTATGTATTTCATCTGGAGACTAGAAGATTTGCTAACCATCGATGTGCTGGTGATTGTGTTGGGCTTATTGGCCAGCCTTTACCCGGCCGTAAAAGCAGCCCGTTACGCCCCTGTTGAAGCGATTGCAGGAAACTAATTATGCCTACGGTCACCCTTAAAAGCGTCCGCAAAACCTTTGGTGAGGGAGAACTCGCCGTTAATGCCCTGAACAATGTTGATCTGGAAATCAATGCAGGCGGTTTCATCTGCCTTTCTGGTCCATCGGGCTCGGGTAAAACCACGCTATTGAACATGGTGGGTGGATTGGATCGCCCCAGCAGCGGCGAGATCACGGTTATCGATAAACGCGTTGACCTTATGGACAAGGGTGAACTTGCTGAGATGCGCTTGCACAGTATTGGTTTTGTCTTTCAGGCCTATAACCTGATACCGGTACTCACTGCACGCGAGAACGTTGAATTTGTCATTCAGCTGCAAGGCATGTCAGCGGACATGCGGCACCGGAAAGCCAGTGACATACTGAATGAAGTCGGGCTGGATGGCCTTGAAGACCGTAAGCCAGCGGAGCTTTCCGGTGGCCAGCAACAACGTGTCGCTGTTGCCCGTGCGCTGGTCTCAGAACCTGCCCTGATACTGGCCGATGAACCCACAGCTAACCTGGATTCGGTAACTGCCCAATCTCTGATGGACCTATTGCGCCACCTGAACGACGATCGCGGCATTACTTTCTTGATCGCAACCCATGACAAACTCGTTATGAGTCACGCCCGACGCCTACTGCAAATGCAGGACGGTCAGATTATTAATGATATCCAGCAGCGTTAGCCGTGCTGCCAGTTTAATTGGCAGACTGGCCTGCCTGTTAGCCCCCCTTATCCTGAGTTCGCCCCTTGCTTGGGCCGAAAACTGGAATATCAGCGGCCAGGCGAAGTACTTTCTGTCCCACAGCCGTTACGATGCCGATAACGTTTTTGCTGCGGCTGCCAGCCGGTCTCCGATTGACCATCACTTAAATTTACGTTTATCTGCCAATCAACGTTGGGGAAACCGGTGGGATACTGTTATTCATTACACTGCTAGTGCGCTTAGCGCCGATTCCATCGAAGCCGCCCGCAGTTTTTCTGCCCTGCCCACGTTGGCGGGTTACGACAGTCCCAATGATGATGCCCGGTTATTCAACCTCACCTCAGTGGGGAGTGACCAGGGGAAAAACCTACAGGCTCATCGATTCGATCGCTTATCGGTTGGTTACAGCGAAACCGGGTATGTGTTTCGTTTTGGACGCCATGCGGTAAGCTGGGGAAATGGGATGATTTTCCAGCCGATGGACATCTTCAATCCATTTTCACCGACCACTATCGACAAAGAATATAAGCCGGGCGACGACATGGC
>JASLLH010000095.1:0-7951 GCA_030747115.1 Arenicellales bacterium | reverse complement strand
GTGCCTATCGCCGAGGCCATGTTTGCCCTAGTACTGGCTGATCACTTGCTACGGCAGCGCAGCCTCGGTGTAGGCGATACTCCTGGCCCAGTGTTACCAGGCACAGTCAGAGGCAACGATTGAGCTGGTCAAATTCGGCTGCGGTTGCTGGCTTTGGTACGGGAGGGTAAGGGTGCCGCGGCAGTTATGGGAGGTTCGGCCGGGGATTCCAGTGCGGCAATAGCCACACGGCCGAGCTGCTCAAGAAATTCGGCGGCACCCAGATCTAACATACTGGTGTCGTGCATCTGCTGCTTTACTCGGCCAAGCGCATCCAGGGTCGGATAGAGAGTTACCGGGTCGGCCAGGGCTGCACAGCCATTTTCTTGAAATATCGCCCGGGCCGCGCTGCGCGCAAGTTCTAGATAAACGGCGTGAGTTGACACCAGACGCTCGGCCGACCGCGCAAGCGGGTCAAGAGGCAGTAACGCTTTTCCTAGCTGGGCTTCAAACTCACAGAAAAGATCCCTGAACGCGGTCATCTCGTTTTCCTGAAACTGAACTTTTTATACAACACCATCCAAGAAGCATAACACCGTTGCCAGGTGGCGATTGGGCCTGGGAGTGGATTTTTCGGCATGCTTGCCAGCATGGAAGTACCACTGGGGCAAACAGGGCCTGTGTTAAAATTTCGCACCGTTTTCAGGTGCCAACGATGACAGATAAAACCCTATACGACAAGTTGTGGCAAGCTCATCTCGTTCGCGAGGAGAGTGACGGGACCGCGCTCATTTATATCGATCGGCAGCTGTTGCATGAGGTGACATCGCCACAGGCGTTTGCTGGTTTACGGGATGCAGGTCGAAAGCCTCGGCGGCCCGGGGCCAACCTGGCCGTAGCAGACCACAACGTGCCCACGACTGACAGGTCAGGCGAAATTGCCGATCCAGTAGCACGGCTGCAGGTTGACACCCTGACTGACAACTGCCGCGAGTTTGGCATCACCGAGTACGGCATGTCTGACTCTCGCCAGGGAATTGTCCACGTAGTCGGGCCGGAGCAAGGCGCGACACTACCTGGCATGACGGTGGTCTGTGGGGATTCCCATACCGCAACTCATGGCGCATTGGGGGCGCTTGCCTATGGTATCGGCACCTCCGAGGTAGAGCATGTGTTAGTTACCCAGTGCCTGGTGGCAAAGAAGATGCGCAACATGCGCATCACCATTGACGGCGTACCGGGGGCTGGCGTCAGCGCCAAAGATTTAATTTTAGCGGTGGTCGGCATGCTCGGCACCTCTGGTGGCACTGGGTATGCGATTGAGTTTGCAGGGTCCGGTACGCGGGCGCTGTCGGTGGAAGGTCGCATGACCCTGTGTAATATGGCGATCGAAGCCGGTGCCCGGGTTGGTTTGGTTGCGGTAGATGACATAACACTGAGTTATCTCGAAGGCCGGACTTATGCACCCAAAGGGGCAGAATGGCAGCAAGCGGTTGACGGCTGGCGACAACTGGTCTCAGACCCGGCCGCCCGATTCGATGCGGAATTCCATTTGGATGGGTCTCACTTGCGGCCCCAGGTCACCTGGGGCACTTCCCCGGAAATGGTGGTTAGTGTTGATGGTGTGGTGCCCGATCCCACTACCCTGGATGATCCGATTCGCCAACAAGACTGGATTCGTGCACTGGAGTACATGGGTCTTGTGGCTGGTACTCCGATAGTCGAAATCGTGTTGGACAAAGTATTCATCGGTGCTTGCACTAATGGCCGCATTGAAGATCTACGGGCTGCCGCAGAGGTTGTGCGCGGGCGCTCGGTAGCCGCGGGGATTAGCCAGGCGCTGGTAGTCCCGGGTTCTGGATTGGTTAAGGCCCAGGCCAAAGCCGAAGGACTGGATGTGATTTTCCGTAAAGCGGGCTTCGAGTGGCGTGAGCCAGGCTGTTCTATGTGTTTGGCTATGAATGCGGATCGGCTGCAACCACAAGAGCGCTGTGCCGCTACCTCAAATCGCAACTTCGAAGGCCGCCAGGGGTATGGCGGCCGGACCCATCTGGTTTCGCCGGCGATGGCAGCCGCTGCTGCTATTCAGGGTCATTTTGCCGACCCGCAGGCACTTTAGGAGAGAGATCATGGAACCATTCGGCAAGTATTGTAGTGGTGTGATTCCGCTGGACCGCACGAACGTAGACACCGATGCAATTATTCCAAAGCAGTTTCTGAAATCGGTTGAGCGTTCTGGTTTTGGCGACAATTTGTTTGATACCTGGCGCTACCTTGATCAGGGCGAGCCAGGCCAGGATTGCAGTGCCCGCCCGGTGGCACCGGGCTTTGTTCTTAATCAGAAACGCTACCGAGACGCTCGGATACTGCTGGCCCGGGATAACTTCGGCTGTGGCTCCTCCCGGGAGCATGCTGTCTGGGCTTTGCGAGACTATGGCATACGTACAGTGATTGCGCCGAGTTTTGCCGATATTTTCTTCAACAATTGTTTCAAGAACGGTCTGTTGCCGGTATCACTGCCGGGAGCGGATATCGAGCGATTGTTCGATTTAGCCCAGGGTGATGACGGGCTTGAGCTGGAAGTAGATCTCGAGCGCCAAACGCTTACTACCGGCGAGGGGCGGGTCTACCGGTTCGAACTGGATGAGTTCAAGCAGCACTGCTTGATAGAAGGGTTGGATGATATTGCCCTGACCTTGCGCTACGAGAGTGATATCCTAGCCTACGAAGAGTCACGTCGCGCCCAGATGCCCTGGTTGTTTGAAGATATCACCTGATTCTCGCTGTTTCCCGACTGGCCTAGTGCCAGTCCACATTTCAAGTACCAAAAATGATCCAACAGAACCCCAATGTCGCAGTCGTTGGCGCTACCGGCGCGGTAGGGGAGATGATGATTCGAATACTGGAGGAGCGTAACTTTCCGGTTGCTCAGCTATACCCGCTGGCTAGTGAGCGCTCGGCCGGGTCAACCGTGATGTTTCGGGGTAAACCCTGTCGGGTCGAACGACTCGATCAGTTTGATTTCAATTGCGCCCATATAGGCCTGTTTTCTGCTGGGGGCAGTGTTTCCGCAGAACATGCGCCTAGAGCTGTAGCGGCGGGCTGTATCGTGGTGGACAACACCTCACACTTTCGCAATGACCCAAGCATCCCGCTGGTAGTGCCAGAGGTCAATCGACACGCGCTGGCGACACACCAGGGAATTATCGCCAATCCGAATTGCTCGACTATCCAGATGGTGGTCGCCACCAAACCCATTTACGATGCGGTCGGTATCTCCCGGATCAACGTAGCTACATATCAGGCCGTGTCGGGTGCTGGCAAACGTGCGATCGAGGAGTTGGCCAGCCAAACTGCACAACTTTTGAATGGTCAAGCGGTTGAGCCCGATCTTATGCCGAAACAGATTGCCTTTAATGCAATCCCGCATATCGACAGTTTCCAGGACAATGGCTACACCCGTGAGGAAATGAAGATGGTCTGGGAAACACGTAAGATTCTTGAAGACCAGGCCATCGAGGTGAATCCTACTGTGGTACGAATACCCGTTTTCTACGGGCACTCCGAGGCGCTGCACATCGAAACCCGGGAAAAGATCACGGCGGATCAGGTTCGGGTGTTGTTGCAGTCGGCTGCTGGCGTGACCGTGTTGGACCAGCGGGTAGCGGGCGGTTATCCCACCGCTGTCACCGAGGCAGCCGACAGTGATGCGGTATTCGTTGGTAGAATCCGCGAGGATATCTCCTGTGACAAGGGCATTTGTCTGTGGGTAGTGGCGGACAACATCCGCAAGGGGGCGGCCCTAAACAGCATTCAGATCGCTGAACTACTATTACAGGGGGTCTAAAGCCTTTATTACTGGTCGACCCGAGGCATGCGATACGGGCCGGCGACCGGCCCCGGGCTTCGACTGGTGCAGCTGTATTTGGTGGTCGACAGCCCAGTTGGTGCCGCGGGCCGCCTTTCCTATAATAACCTTGATGCTGCACCCAGTTACCTTGACAGAAGGCAGCAAGAGCCAGCCTTCCCGTAGACAGCGCCGGTATTCCGTGCGTTCCTGCCGGTGGCTGGGGGCCCGGGTGACATTGCTGGTTGTTGCGTGGCTGCAGTTATTGCCGGCTCAGGCCGTTGAGTTGGGGCCTCTGACAGTGCACTCGACTCTGTATGCACCCTTCTACGCCGAGTTGACTATCGGGCGATATCAGTTAATCGAAGGTGCGGCACCAGTAGTTTCCCTCGCCAGCCCGGTGGAACACGAGGCTGCCGGGATCGCCTTTGATCCTGTACTTAAAGACTTCTCTGTTCGGTTCGCAGGCTCGGGTTCCGAACGACAACTCCTGATCCGATCAGAAATTCCGGTAACCGCACCGTTTCTGCGTTTCTTGCTATACGCCGATGCACCTACGGGTCGGGTTTCTCGGGTGTACACGGCTTTATTGGATCCGCCGGATTACGACCCAGCTCCTGTTGCCGCGGCAGTAACAGCCAACGCTGAAGATTCTTCAACATTGTTTCCCGGAGAAATTTACGGACCAGTCGCTCAAGGCGATACGCTGACCTGGATTGCCCGACGCATTAAGGCACCAGCCAACATCACGCTCCAGCAGCGCATGGTTGCGCTAGTGAAGGACAACGCGGCAGCGTTTATCGATGGCAACATGAACTTGTTGCGCCAAGGGGCATCGTTGCATATCCCTTCGGAGCGCCTGATGAGTGCTGTCAGCCAAGAGCAGGCTGCTGTTGAATATGGCACACAACTCAGCCAGTGGCTGGAATACAGGATGGACAATAGCCTAAACCGGGCCACGGAGGTTTCGTGGGTGCCGCTGGTTGAAGATCCAGCTGCTACGACGACTGCCGCCGCCGCCGACGGTTCGACAACGGGCTACGTATTGCGGATTGTTCAGAGCACAGCAACTACTGATTCCGGTACGGCCGCGGCAGCGTTAGCGGCAACACCCATCGAGGCAACGGCACTGGCACTGCCAAATCCAGAAGTCGAACGCCTCGGCCAGAGACTGCAGTTGGTGGAGGAATCACTTGCCTCCAAGGCGCTCGAAAATGAGCAGCTGACTCGCCAGGTGGTGCTGCTGGAGGAGCAGCTCGACAAGACCGCGCGCTTGATCAAATTGCAGGAGACCCAGTTGGCACTGGCCCAGCAGCAACTTGAAGCAGTACTCGCCGCTAAAGATCTTGCCAGCGAATCAGAGCAAACGCCAGCGCAGGCCGCGGTCACACAGACGGTGGTAGCGGCGGCCAGTCAGCAAACTGGGCAAGCGGCAGTAGTAGACTCGGGAGCTACTACCGGTGTGCCCGATGGGCAACCCGAGACTCAGCCTGCGTTAGCGGCCGCAACGACAGAGTCTCCGAGTAATGTCGCCGTGCCGAGCGCGGCTCCAGAGGCGACGGTGACTGCCACCAGCCAGCAGACTGAGCAGACTGAGCAGGTGGCAGTGGCAGGGCCCACTTTTCCGGAGGGTCCCTGGCACGAGCAGCTCGCTGAGTGGGTTGTGTGGAGTTTGGAACAAACCAAACAGTTTTTTTCCTGGGCGATTGTGGCGATCAAAGACTTGTCGGTGCCGGTTCTCGAAACAATCACCCAGCTGGTGCCTGTGGCCTTCGACGCTGGAAGTCAATCGGTCCTGCTGAGTATGGCCGGGGTTTTACTGCTGGTGCTACTGTTGGTGATAATGCGCCGCCGCAGGCCACTCGAGCCCCGGTTAGAACGGGAGGGAACGATACCAGAGCAGATCACGGGGGAGCCGGCCATCACCGAGTCTGGATATGGGGCAAGCACTGGTAAGGGCGACCCGTTACCGGAGGAAAGTGTCGGTGCAGGGTTTGTTACCGAGATGGAGACAACTCAGGGCGTAGCGGTTCACAGCGAGGATGTGGACCCCCTGGCTGAAGCGGAGATCTACCTAGCCTACGGCCGCAACGAGCAAGCTGAGCAGACTCTGCAAGAGGCGATCCGGCAGGCGCCCGAACGCAACGAACTCAAGCTCAAACTGCTGGAGGTTTTGCAAGCACTGGGTGATACTGAGCGCTTCGATGTCCTGGCTAAAGAACTCTCGGCAATTCTGGACCCAGATTCCGCAGATTGGATGTATGTGGGCACCTTAGGCCGGGTGGTGAATCCCTCGAACCCGCTGTATCGTGACGTACCAACGCCAACGCCAGTGGGGGTAGATTTACCCGTCAAGCCTGTAGATGGGCTTAGCTCTGGGAGCGATGCCGCGCCAGCCGCGAAAGTCGGTATCGATGAGGGCATTCCATTCGAGTTGGAGGACGGTGACGGTACTGTATCGATGGTACCCGCCCCAGAGGTCGCGGCCGGCACTCCGGATACAAAGGTCCTCGATGAAGGAATCGACTTCGAAGTGTCGTTGCCAGGGGAGGAAGTTGTCGAAGTAGCCGACCCGATGTCAGTGAGCGATCCGGCGGTAGCGACTACCGAAGCGAGCACCGACGCCCTGCAGCTAGAGCTCAGTACTCAATTGGACCTAGCGAGCGCCTACTTTGATATGGGCGACCCGGAGGCAGCTGGGGAGTTACTGCGGGAGGTTGAGCGCCGCGGTGACGCCGGACTGCGGGAGCAAGCCAAAGCATTGCTGGCGAAAATTTCGGAAACTTAGCCGGTGGCCGCAGAGTAAGGTCTCAGCTTCACCGTGTTCCCTCGGCGAGGCGACTAACCAGAGCGCAGACCTTGTCTGCCAAACGCGGCATAGCTTTACCCTTGGTATCGAGATTGGCAGCAATCTCGGTAACTAGGGCCGAGCCAACAACGGCGGCATCGGCAATTCCAGTAATTTCGGCTACTTGCTCGGGCGTATTGATTCCAAAACCTACTGCTAGGGGCAGGTCGGTGTGTCGGCGTAGGCGCTTGATTGCCTTGTCGACAGTACTAGCGGCAGCTGAGCGGGTGCCGGTGATGCCGGCAATCGATACGTAGTAGACAAAGCCGCTAGTGTTGTTTAGTACTAACGGCAAACGAGCATCGTCCGTGGTCGGGGTGACCAAGCGGATCCAGTGTAGTCCGGCAGTGAGTGCTGGGTGGCAAAGCTCTTCATCTTCCTCGGGGGGTAGGTCGACGATGATTACGCCGTCGACGCCGACCTGCATGGCGTCGTTGACAAAGCGTGCTGGGCCGTAGCGGTGGATGGGGTTGTAGTAACCCATTAGTATGATCGGAGTATCTTTGTCATCTGCACGAAAGCGTGCAACCATGTCAAGTGTGCGTACCATACAGGCTGCGGCACGCAAAGCTCTCTGGCTGGCGGATTGTATGGCGGGCCCATCCGCCATAGGGTCGGAAAAGGGCATCCCAAGCTCTATGAGGTCGGCTCCGGCTGCTGGTAGTTGGCGTAACAGTTCGAAACTGGAATCGGGATCGGGATCCCCGGCGGTAATAAAGGTTACCAGGCCGCCGCGCCCGGCCACGGACAGGTCCACGAAGCACTGCTCCAGGCGGGAATTACCACCGGCTTGACTCACAACGCCACTCCCAACGCAGCGGCTACTGTGAATACGTCCTTGTCGCCTCGACCACACATGTTCATCACAATGATGTCCTCCGGTGCCATGTCGGGTGCTATCTTGGCAACGTGGGCAAGTGCGTGTGAAGGCTCAAGGGCCGGAATGATACCCTCGCCTTGGCAACAGAGCTGAAACGCGTCTAATGCCTCTGCGTCGGTAACCGACACGTACTCGACCCGCTTGGATTCGTGTAGCCAGGAGTGCTCGGGCCCAATTCCGGGGTAATCGAGCCCGGCCGATATCGAGTGGGCATCGATGATCTGCCCGTCTTCATCTTGTAGCAAGTAGGTTCGGTTACCGTGCAGTACGCCGGGTACCCCGCCAGTTAATGAAGCCGCATGTTTATCGGTGTCGAGGCCCAGTCCGGCGGCTTCTACCCCGATAATCCGTAAGTCCTCATCCAGGAAAGGATGGAACAGACCCATCGCGTTTGAGC
>JASLLH010000094.1:0-8030 GCA_030747115.1 Arenicellales bacterium | reverse complement strand
CGCCGGGTGGTCAGAGGTTTAATTTTGCCGGCGACCGCGCAGCCGTTCGTCATCAGTCCGTGGCGGCCGCCCTCGAGGGTTTGCACGAGCGAGTCGCAGCGGTCACTTGAGCACCTGATATTGTGGAGAAGTTCACTGTGCCGGCCAGGTCTATTGTGAAATAATGTCCGATATCACGATTTTTCCCGCCCGACCGTATTATTTCGGCCCCAGCGGGACTATGCGGCGCGCGCGGCTGGGCAAGCCAGGAAGGCCAGCGCAGCGGCGGGCGTCCTCGGTTAACCCTCAGTTTCAAGGAGCGTTACATGGACGGCAATAAGCAAAAAGCACTGGATGCTGCCCTCGGGCAGATTGAGCGGCAGTTCGGCAAGGGATCTGTCATGCGGCTTGGAGATTCCGAGGTTGGAAGGGATATTGAGGCGGTATCGACCGGCTCGTTGGGCCTGGATATCGCACTCGGCGTCGGCGGTCTGCCCCGCGGACGGGTGGTCGAGGTCTACGGCCCGGAATCCTCGGGTAAGACTACCTTGACTCTTTCAGTAGTGGCGCAGGCCCAGAAAGCCGGTGGCACCTGCGCTTTCATCGATGCAGAGCATGCGCTGGACCCGACTTACGCGGGGCGCCTGGGCGTCAACGTGGACGAGTTGCTGATTTCTCAGCCAGATACCGGCGAGCAAGCTCTTGAGATTGCCGACATGCTGGTGCGCTCAGCCGCGGTAGATGTCATCGTCATCGACTCGGTCGCGGCGCTGACCCCGAAAGCTGAAATCGAAGGCGAGATGGGAGATTCACACGTTGGCCTGCACGCCCGACTGATGTCGCAGGCGCTGCGCAAACTCACCGCCAACATCAAGCGCTCCAACACGATGGTAATTTTTATCAACCAGATTCGCATGAAGATCGGCGTTATGTTTGGCAATCCCGAAACGACTACCGGCGGTAATGCACTCAAGTTCTACTCCTCGGTGCGGCTTGATATCCGCCGCATCGGTGCGGTCAAAAAAGGTGACGAGGTGCTGGGCAACCAGACCCGGGTAAAAGTGGTCAAGAACAAGATCGCCCCGCCTTTTCGGAAGTGCGAGTTTGACATTCTCTACAACGAGGGCATCTCCAAGGAAGGCGAGCTCATCGACATGGGTGTGGAACTCGGTCTGGTGGAAAAATCAGGGGCCTGGTACTCATACAACGGTGATCGGATCGGCCAGGGTCGCGACAACGTGCGCGATTTCCTGCGCGAGAACGCCGATATCGCCGATGCTATCGAGAGTGCGGTGCGCCAGAAGATGGGCATCGACACGGCCAAGTCCGACCCGATCGTCACCGATGAGGCGCCCGTAGCCGAGGCGGAAAGCGCCAAAGCCTGATGGCACGCCCACAGGCGGAGCCGCAGCAGCGGGCCCGCGACTCGGCCCTGCGGATGCTGGCCCGGCGCGAGCACAGCCGGGCCGAGCTCGGGCAAAAACTCTCGGCCCGGGGTTATGCCCCGGGGCTGGTCCAGTTACTGCTGGACCAACTGGAAGGCGATAATCGTCTGTCTGACGCCCGCTACGCCGAGTTCATGGTGGCGAGCCGTTCGGCCTCGGGTTACGGGCCCTTTTACGTGCGCCGGGAACTGCAGGAGCGCGGCGTGGCCAGCGAGATCATTGAGGCTGCCCTAGCGGCAGCCGACATCCAGTGGGACGACGCGCTGCGGGCCCAGCACCAGCGCCACTTCGGCAGTGCCCCGTCGTGTGATTTCAGCGACTGGGCTCGGCGGGCCAGTTATCTGCAGCGCCGCGGGTTTGACGCGGATGCCATTCGCCGGGTAATCGGCGACTGGCACAAGGCCGGTTAAACTTGCGCCCTGCAGCGCCTTGCTGCGGGTGGACAGGGCGATAGAGCCAAATACAAGAGAACGGTCAATGAAGACCCAGGATATCAGGCAGCAATTTCTGGATTACTTTGCGCGCAACGGCCATAAGGTAGTTCCGACCAGCCCGCTGGTGCCACATAACGACCCCACCTTGCTTTTTACCAACGCAGGTATGGTTCAGTTCAAAGATGTGTTCCTGGGGCAGGATAAGCGGCCCTACCAGAGAGCGGTCACCGCCCAGCGCTGCGTGCGCGCCGGTGGCAAGCACAATGATCTGGAAAACGTCGGTTATACCGCCCGCCATCATACCTTCTTCGAGATGCTGGGCAATTTCAGTTTTGGTGATTATTTTAAGGAGCAGGCGATCGAGTTTGCCTGGGACCTTCTCACCTCGGGCTATGGTCTGCCCGAGGATAAACTCTGGGTAACGGTGTTCAAGGACGACGACGAGGCAGCCGACATCTGGCTGCAGCAAATTGGCGTGCCCAAAGAACGTTTCGCCCGTATTGATGGCAGCGACAATTTCTGGGCCATGGGCGATACCGGGCCGTGTGGCCCGTGCAGCGAGATCTTCTACGATCACGGCCCGGATGTGGCCGGTGGCCCGCCGGGTAGTGCCGAGGCTGACGGTGACCGCTACGTCGAGATCTGGAACCTGGTATTCATGCAGTTCAATCGCGGTGCAGATGGCGTTGATACCCCGTTGCCCAGGCCATCGGTGGATACCGGCTTGGGCCTGGAACGCCTGGCAGCAGTGCTGCAGGGCGTGCACAGCAACTATGAGACCGACCTGTTCGTTGCGCTGATCGATGCGGCCATGGAAGTGACCGGCAGCGGTGAGCGGGATAACAGTTCGCTGCGCGTGATTGCCGACCACATTCGCTCTAGCGCATTCCTGATCACTGATGGGGTGACACCGTCGAACGAGGGTCGTGGCTATGTCCTGCGGCGGATCATCCGTCGCGCTATCCGTCATGGTTACCAGCTTGGTGCGGCCGAGCCGTTTATGCATAAACTGGTTGCGCCGCTGATCGCGCAGATGGGCCAGGCCTATCCTGAGCTCGTTGCCGCCCAGGTGCAGGTAGAGCGCGCACTGGCGCAGGAGGGGGAGCGCTTTGCACAAACCCTGGGACAGGGCATGCGTATTCTCGAGCAGGAGGTTGACAACCTTGGCAGTACGATCATTCCCGGGGGCTTGGTCTTCCGTCTGTACGACACTTTCGGTTTTCCGGCAGATTTGACTGCGGACTACGCCCGCGAACGGGGCCTTACCGTCGACACGGCCGGCTTTGAGCAGGCCATGGCAGAGCAGCGGGATCGGGCTCGTGCGGCTAGCCAGTTCGAGGCCGCGGGCACGATTGCGGTCGATGTGGATGAGAGCACGGTTTTTACCGGCTACGGGGAACTGGCTGGGCAAAGCGCAGTATTGGCATTAGCCCGGGAGGGTGAGGCAGTCGAGACGCTGGCAGCTGGTGCAGAAGGCGTGGTGGTGCTGAAGGCCACACCGTTTTACGCCGAGAGCGGTGGCCAGGTTGGTGACCAGGGGCACCTGTATTGGGACAACGGCAAGTTCGCCGTGACCGAGGTGCATTACCTTGCCCATAAGGTTATCGCCCACCGGGGCCGGATGATCGAGGGCGAGCTAGTTCCGGGAACAGCGGTGACTACCGAGGTCAATGTCGATGGCCGTGCTGCCACGGCCGCCAACCACTCGGCCACACACCTGCTACATGCAGCACTGCGCCAGGTGCTCGGTGAGCACGTACAGCAAAAGGGTTCGCTGGTAGCACCTGAGCGCCTGCGCTTTGATTTTTCCCACGGCGAAGCCATGGCTGCTGAGCAGGTAGACGCGGTCGAAAGTATCGTCAACCGGCAGATTCGTGCCAACCTCGAAGTGCGCACCCGCCTCATGGGAATAGAACAAGCCCAGGCGCAGGGAGCAATGGCGCTATTCGGTGAGCGCTACGATGATGAGGTCCGGGTGGTGAGTATGGGCGACGTCTCACTCGAGCTCTGTGGCGGTACCCACGTTGGCCACAGCGGCAATATCGGTACGTTTCGAATACTTTCGGAGTCCGGTATTGCGGCCGGTGTGCGCCGGCTGGAGGCTGTGACCGGCGAGGTAGCGGGTCAGCAAGCAGTCGTTGATGGTCGTAGTCTGGACCGGCTGGCGGCGCTGTTCAAGACCGGCCGCGCTGACTTGGAGGAGCGGGCCCAAGCCCTCGTTGGCCGGGTGCGCGAACTGGAACGTAAGGTCGAGCAATTGCAGGGGAGTATTGCAACGGGCGGCTCGGGTGACGATCCCCTCGACGATGTGCGCAAGATCAACGATACCCCGGTGCTGGTGAAGCGTTACGACAATGTCGACATCAAGGGTTTGCGGGCCATGATGGACCGCCTGCGCGATCGCCTCGGTTCAGCCGTGGTGGTGATCGGCGGTGCGCACCAGGGTAAAGTCACACTGCTGGTCGGAGTGACCCGGGACCTGGCGGACCGCTTCCATGCCGGGCAACTGGTGTCGGAACTGGCTGGCCGGGTGGGCGGCAAGGGCGGCGGCCGGGCCGACATGGCCCAGGGGGGCGGTGCCGACATCGCTGCTCTGGACGCAGCGCTGGCGACGGTGGACGACTGGATAAGCGCGCGCTGAACTGTTCAGCTTAGGATATTCCGGTGGCCGGCGGTGTTTATTGGCCAGTATGTGGCGGACTTCTTGCAGGGCTTTACCCATGGGCGCAGAAGCGCTTTAATTCGCGACCCCACCTACACAACAAACAGCAACATGCCACTTATTGTTGAGAAATACGGCGGTACTTCGGTCGGTACGGTCGAGCGCATTGACGCCGTGGCCGATCGCGTGGCGGTTTCGCGGGGCAGGGGCGAGGATCTCGTGGTCGTGGTCTCGGCCATGGCTGGTGAGACCAACCGATTGCTGGGGCTGGCGGCTGAGATCGATGCCGATGCTGCGGCTCGCGAGGTGGACGTGCTGGTTTCTACCGGCGAGCAGGTCTCCATTGCACTTTTGTCCATGGCTCTGCATAAGCGTGGCATCGACGCTCGCTCCTATACCGGTGCCCAGGTACGCATTCTGACCGACAATATCCACGGTAAAGCCCGCATCGTCGACATTGATGCAGTCCAGGTTCGCGATGACCTGCAAGCAGGTCACGTGGTGGTAGTGGCCGGATTTCAGGGTGTGGACGATAAGGGCAACATCACTACCCTGGGCCGGGGTGGATCGGACACCACCGCTGTGGCGATGGCGGCGGCGCTGCAGGCCGACGAGTGCCGTATCTACACTGACGTTGATGGAGTCTATACCGCCGATCCACGGATCGTTCCCGAAGCGCGCCGCCTCGACCAGGTCACGGCCGAGGAGATGCTGGAACTTGCCAGTCAGGGTGCCAAGGTGCTGCAGACCCGCTCGGTGGAATTTGCCGGCAAGTACCGGGTACCACTGCGCGTGCTGTCGTCGTTCGAGGAGGGCCCCGGCACCCTGATCACACACGAGGAAAACGAGATGGAACAGCCACTGATCGCTGGAATTGCCTACAACCGCGACGAGGCCAAGGTCACAATACGGGGTGTGCCGGATCAGCCCGGTGTCGCCTCGCGCATATTCGGGCCGATATCGAAGGCCCACCTGAACATCGACATGATCATTCAGAACGTGGGCCAGGATGGAAATACCGATGTCACCTTCACCGTCAACCGCAACGAGTACCCACAAGCGATGGCGCTGCTTCAGCAGACCGCTAAAGAACTTGGTGCCAGGGAGGTGGCGGGTGATGATACGCTGGCCAAGATCGCCGTGGTCGGCGTTGGCATGCGCTCACATTCAGGTATTGCCGCGACAATGTTCGAGGCGCTGGCTAAAGAGGGCATTAACATCGAACTTATCTCTACCTCTGAGATTAAGATCTCCATTGGCGTGGCTGACAAGTACTTGGAGTTGGCGGTGCGCACTCTGCATAAGGCATTTGGGCTCGATGGTGAGCCCATCGAAGAGCAATTGACCAGCGTCGAATGACCCTGAAGACGGCCGTGCCGGCCGGGTGCCTGGTGTAGAATTAATCGCGTGTGCCAACCGGGATCGCCGCGCAGGTCAATGGAACTGGCCGAGTTCCCTGCCGCAGCAGGAGCTTCCCGGGCAAGGAGGGCAGCCGGATGCTGATACTGACTCGCCGGGTAGGGGAGACCCTCAATATCGGTAATGAGATTCAGGTTACCGTGCTGGGTATTAGAGGTAACCAGGTACGGATCGGCGTAAATGCGCCAAAAGATGTTGCGGTACATCGCGAAGAAATTTTTCAGCGCATCCAGCAGGGGTACGATCCGGATCAGGAAGTTTTGGAAGAACCGGGAGAGAATTCCGCCGACAGTGACCGCGAATAGCGGCTCCGATTTCAAAGGTGCAGCGGCTGTGCCAGGGCGCCTTCCTTTTTTGCTTACCTTACAATGCCCCACAGATGGCGGTGTTGTTGGGCTATGCCGGGCCGGTATTTTTGGGCCAATAATTGAGATATCCGCAGTCTTGAGAAATGACACTTGCTGTTTTCTGGCGGTGGGAATGTAAGCAGTAAAAAAATGCGAACCACCGAAAGCGAAACGTCGGCAATGCTCAGTGGGTGGGCCAGGTTACGGCGTGACCTGACCGTTCTTGCCAGCCTTGTAAAAATGATTTTTTATTACTGGACTGTAGGGGGACGCATTCGCAAGGGCTACCGGGAGTGCCAAGCCCGGGGAGAGATCTATTGGGTGGATGAGGAGCCGGCCGAAACCAAGAGGAGGCTCCGATGAGCGATAGCCGCGTGCGGCCTGGTGCGGTGCCGCCTCCAGAGTATGCTTTTGGTTACCGGGTGCCGCCGCGCTCCGGCAATGAGATCAATGGCCTTGGTGACCCACAAAGAAAGGCGGCACGGCATGTTTTTCACAGTACCGGTGATATCCGGCTTGAATGGCAGGCGCTCGATGATTTCTTTGGTCTGATTAATTCGTGGCAGGTGTTGCGCCATGTGATCAGAAATATCTGGCAACTGCGCAACCGGGACGGTCCAGTGGCCGCTCGCAGGCAGCCGGTGGGCGATACCCAGGTGATGGCACAAAAGATAAAGGCGATGGCCCAAGGTCTGGGTGCTGAATTGGTAGGCATCACTCAACTGACCGACGATGTTATCTATGCCGGGTGCTCGGTTTCCTACAATTACGCTATCTGCCTTGGTTTATCGATGAATCGCACGGAAATGCAACATGTGCCGCACCTTCGGGCAGCGGTGGAGGTCATGCGGGCATATCGGGAACTGTCCTTGACCGCTATTCGGTTGGCTCAGCAGATTCGACAGATGGGATGGCCGGCGCGAGCCTACGGTAATCCAAACAGCACCGATATCCTCCACATTCCACTTGCGATCGAGGCAGGTATGGGCCAGCTGGGCAAGCACGGTTCGATGATTAGTGAGCCATTTGGCTCGAATATTCGTCTGGCCGCTGTGCTTACTGATCTGCCGCTGGCCTGCGATCAACCGGTAGACATCGGTGTAGACGATCTTTGTCTGCAGTGTAGACGGTGTGAACTCGACTGTCCGCCAGGGGCCATCTCTCAACATCAGCAAATGGTGCGAGGGGTCGAGAAATGGTATGTCGATTTCGACAAGTGCATTCCATATTTCACTAAAACCTATGGCTGTGGTATCTGTATCGAAGTGTGCCCCTGGAGCGTGCCTGGGCGCGGGCCATTACTCTCTCAAAAGTTACTCGCCAAGCGGGCGAGCCAGCCCCATCCTGCGGGCTGAGCGGCCCGCGGCGCGAAAGGCAGATATGCTTGATGCCAGTCGCTTGACCCAACTATGCCAACACAAAAGAAGGTAGCGGGGGCTTCGTAACCACCTGAATTGATGGCAGTAAACGTGATGCTGGAAAAGGGCGATTAACGAAATAGCACAGTTTTTGACCCAGTCAAAGCCAGTGGAATTTTGGCCCAGGTATTTAGAAGTTTGTAAGCAATTGTTATAATTGAATTTCTATTGAAAGGAGAGGTGGCCGAGCGGCTGAAGGCGCTCCCCTGCTAAGGGAGTATGGGGTTGATAGCTCCATCGAGGGTTCGAATCCCTCCCTCTCCGCCAGATAACAAAGGACCCATTAGGGTCCTTTGTTCTTCTACGCTCACGGATTTGAGCTTTCG
>JASLLH010000093.1:0-8039 GCA_030747115.1 Arenicellales bacterium | reverse complement strand
TGCTGCTGAACAAGGTAAGTGAGCGCCTGGCAGATCTCAGGCGCCAGCAAAAAGACCTCGAGGCCATTCTCGGGGAATTGACTGACATCCGTGCCCAGACATTGGCGGCCCTCGAGCAACAGCCAGTGTGCGCCGTCGGGACCGATAACTGACCTGCGGCATTTAGCCAACCCGGCCCCGGGTAACACGAACAACTCGCCAACATGGAGTAACAAAAATGAAAGACGTAGTTCTGGCCGGCTATGCCCGGTCGCCGTTTCACTTCGCCAGCAAGGGGGCCTTGGTCAAGGTACGGCCTGATGATCTTGCCAGCGCCGTGGTCAAAGGTCTGGTTGAGCGCACTGGGGTCAACCCTGACGACATCGAGGACCTGGCCCTGGGCTGCGCCTTCCCCGAGGGCGAGCAGGGCTTCAACATGGCCCGCCTGGTCGTGCTGATGGCGGGTCTGCCAATCTCCGTGGCCGGGGTCACGATAAACCGCTTTTGCGGCTCGTCCATGCAGGCCATCCACATGGCCGCAGGTGCCATCCAGATGGGCGCAGGTGAGGCCTACATCTGTGCCGGCGTCGAGTCCATGAGCCGGGTACCCATGTCGGGTTTTAATCCCATGCCCAACACCGCGCTGTACCAGACCATGCCTGAGGCCTACATGTCTATGGGCGAGACTGCCGAGAACGTCGGCCGCGAGTACAACATCTCGCGTGAAGAGCAGGAAATGTTTGCGCTCGACAGCCAGCAAAAAGCGGTGGCTGCCCAGTCCGACGGGCGCCTGGCCGGGGAGATCGTTCCAATCCAGGCCAATGGCAGCAGCATCGACGCCGATGGCTGCGTGCGACCCGATACCAGCCTTGAGGGCCTGGCTGGCCTTAAGCCCGCTTTCGACGAAAAGGGCACCGTCACCGCCGGCACCGCTTCACCACTCACCGACGGTGCAGCGGCCACGTTAGTCTGTACCGCAGAGTATGCGGCAGCAAATAACCTGGCGCCGCTGGCGCGTATCGCGAGCTTTGCGGTCTCCGGTTGCCAACCGGAGACCATGGGCCTGGGACCTATTTTCTCTTCGCGCAAAGCCCTTGAGCGCGCCGGCATCAGCGCCGGCGATCTCAATGTAGTCGAGATCAACGAGGCATTCGCGACCCAGTCCATTGCTTCGATCCGCGATCTCGAACTCGACCCCAGCACGGTCAACATTGACGGTGGCGCCATCGCCATCGGCCATCCACTGGGTGCGACCGGTGCTCGCATCACCGGCAAGGCCGCCCAGGTCCTGCAGCGCGAGGGCGGTCGCTGGGCACTCTCGACCCAGTGCATCGGCGGTGGCCAGGGCATCGCTACAGTGCTGGAGGCAGTCTGACCATGCAGGCAATCGACAAAGTCGCCGTAATCGGTGCCGGCGTCATGGGCGCCGGTATCGCGGCTCAGGTCGCCAACGCGGGCCTGCCCGTGGTTTTGCTCGACATCGTCCCGGATGGAGCCAAGGACCGCAACGTGGTAGCCAGCAGCGCACTGCAAAAGATGCTTAAAACCAATCCCGCGCCGCTCATGCACTCCCGCAATGCCAAGCGCATTCAGGTGGGCAACGTGGAGGATCACCTGCAGTGGCTCTCGGACTGTGGCCTTGTTATCGAAGTAGTCATCGAGCAACTCGAAATCAAGCAAGACCTTTATCGAAAAATTGAACAACACCGCAAACCCGGTTCCATTGTCACCTCCAATACCTCGACCATTCCGCTTGCGCACCTGGTCGACGGCCTGCCGAAAAGTTTCCAGCGCGACTTTGCGATCACCCACTTTTTCAATCCGCCACGCTACATGCGGCTGCTGGAGCTGGTTGCCGGGGTGGACACCCGGCCGGAAGCCATAGCGGCGCTACGCACTTTTGGCGACCGCTTGCTGGGCAAATCGGTAGTGGACTGCAAGGATACGCCCGGCTTTATCGCCAACCGCATTGGCATCCTGTGGCTGGGGGCTGCGGTGCGTTTTGCCTTTGAGATTGGGCTCACCGTCGAGGAGGCCGATGCGGTCATCGGTAAACCCATGGGCATCCCCAAGACCGGTGTCTTTGGCCTGCTGGACCTGGTTGGCATCGACCTGCAGCCGCACGTGGAACAATCCATGCTCGCGACCCTGCCCGAAGGGGACCTGTACCGTGAGGTACACCGGCCTAGCGCCTATATCGAACGCATGATCGAAGAGGGCTACATCGGGCGCAAGGGCAAGGGTGGGTTCTATCGCCTCAACCGCAGCAAGGGTGGCAAGGTCAAGGAAGCCCGCGACCTGGAAACCGGCGAGTACCGCCCGGTCGTCGCCCCCTCGCTTGCCAGCGTCAGGGCCGGCCGCCAGGGTATGCGCGCACTGGTCGAACACCCCGACCGCGGCGGCCGCTACGCCTGGCGGGTGCTGTCGCACACTTTGAGTTACGCCGCCGCGCTAGTGCCGCAGATCGCCGATGACGTCCATGCCGTGGACCAGGCCATGAAAAACGGCTACGCCTGGAAGAGGGGCCCATTCGAGATGATCGACCAGCTGGGGCCAAAGTGGTTTGCCCAGCAACTTGCAAAAGACGGCCTGGCAGTGCCGCCGCTGCTTGAACAGGTGGGTGACGGCAGTTTCTACCGGCTAGAGGACGGCAGGCTGCAGTATTTTGGCACCGACGGCGCCTACCACGACGTACAACGGGCCGACGGCGTACTGCTGCTCAGTGACATCAAACGGGGAGCCGAGCGGGTAGCCGGCAACCGTTCGGCCAGCCTGTGGGACATTGGCGATGAGGTCCTGTGCCTTGAGTTTCACTCCAAGATGAACAGCATCGACGAAGGCATCGTGGCCATGATTTCCAAGGCCATCAAAATCGTGCCAAGCAAGGGTTACAGAGCGCTGGTCATTCACAACGAGGGCGACAACTTCTCGGTTGGTGCCAACATTGGGCTGGGGCTTTTTGCGGCGAATATCGCGGCCTGGCTGCAAATCACCGAGTCGGTCAAACAAGGCCAGTACGCCTACAAAGCGCTCAAGTTCGCGCCCTTTCCGGTGGTCGGTGCCCCTGCCGGTATGGCATTGGGCGGCGGCTGCGAAGTCCTGCTGCACTGCGACGCCCTACAGGCCCACGCCGAAACCTACATGGGCCTGGTAGAGGTCGGAGTCGGGCTGGTACCGGCCTGGGGTGGGTGCAAGGAGATGCTGCTGCGCTGGAGCACCAACCCACGCCATCCCAAGGGGCCTATGCCGGCTGTCAGTAAAGTATTCGAGACTGTGGCGACCGCCACAGTGGCGAAATCGGCAGAGGAGGCAAAATCACTGCTGTACCTGCGCCCTGGCGATGGCATCACCATGAACCGCGACCGGCTGTTGGCCGAGGCTAAGGCCATGGCCCTGGCCATGGCTAAGGATTACGCACCACCCGAGCCCCGCGAACTACAACTGCCCGGCTCGGCCGGCGAGACCGCCATGACTCTGGTGCTGAACGACTTCCGCCGTGCCGGCAAGGCCACCGACCACGATGTGACCGTAGGCAAAATCCTCGCCCACGTACTTGCGGGCGGCAATACCGACCCCACGGCAACGGTGAGTGAAGACAAGTTGCTGACTCTGGAGCGTAACGCCATCGTCAGCCTGCTCAAGACACCCCAGACGCTGGACCGGATCGAACACATGCTCGAGACCGGTAAGCCTTTGCGTAACTAAAGAGAGAAGATCATGCCCAGTTACACTGCGCCGCTGCGCGATATGCGCTTCGTCTACCACGAACTGTTTGATGCCGGCGACATTACCGCCCTGCCCGGTTGCGAAGATGCCACTGCCGACCTGGTTGATCCGGTACTGGATGAGGCGGCACGCCTGGCCGAGAACGAGTTGTTCCCGCTCAACCACAGCGGTGACCGCGAGGGCTGCCGCTACCTCGATGGTGCCGTCACCACACCCGCTGGCTTTAAAGCGGCTTACGAGCAGTACGCCCAGGGCGGCTGGATCGGGCTCGCCTGTGATCCGCAGTACGGCGGCCAGGGTATGCCAGCCACACTTAACGTGCTGCTGGAGGAGATGGCCTGCTCGGCCAACGTCTCTTTTGCCACTTACATCGGCCTCACTCGCGGGGCTTATCGTGCCATCCGAGTCTTCGCCAGCGAGGTGCTCAAGGACCGCTACCTGCCGAAGATGGTGAGCGGCGAATGGTCCGGCACCATGTGCCTGACCGAGCCGCAGTGTGGCACTGACCTGGGGCTCATTCGTGCCCGGGCCGAACCCGCCGAGAACGACGGTTACCGCATCAGCGGCACCAAAATCTTCATCACTGCCGGCGAACACGACCTGACCACCAACATCATCCACCTGGTGCTGGCCCGCCTGCCCGGCGCGCCTGCCGGTATCAAAGGCATCAGCCTGTTTCTGGTGCCCAAGTTCCTGCCCACCGAAGATGGCGAGCCGGGGGAGCGAAATCCCGTTACCTGTGCCGGCATAGAGGACAAGATGGGCATCAAGGCATCCGCCACCTGCGTGATTAACTTAGACGGTGCTATGGGCTGGCTGGTGGGTGAGCCGCACAAAGGCATGCGCGCCATGTTCACCATGATGAACGAAGCCCGCCTGGGTGTGGGCATCCAGGGCCTGGGACTTGGGGTCAGCGCCTACCAGGCGGCGGTCGACTACGCCCGCGAGCGGCAGCAGGGGCGCGCCCTCGATGGTATCCAGTACCCCGAGCAACCGGCAGACCCGATCATGGTACACCCCGACATCCGCCGTATGCTCCTCACCATGCGGGCATTTACCGAAGGGGCGCGGGCGCTCACCACGTGGATTGCGCGCCAGATCGATGTGCGCGATCACAGCGAAGATCCACAAGCACGTAAAGAAGCAGACGACCTTGTTCAGTTGCTGACACCACTCGTCAAGTCCTATCTCTCCGAAGTAGGCCACGATGTGGCGCAAATGGCCGTGCAGGTGTATGGCGGCCATGGTTACATTCGTGACAACGGAGTGGAGCAATACGCTCGCGACGCGCGCATCGCCATGATCTACGAGGGCGCCAACGGCATCCAGGCCCTGGACCTGGTGGGCCGTAAGTTGCCGGCCCACACTGGCCGTTACCTGCGTCGATTCTTTCACCCGGTGCAGGCCTGGATCGACGCCAATACTGCAGACCAGGCACTGCAACCGTTCGTGCTGCCGCTGGCCAAGGCTTTCGGCCGCCTGCAACTGGCCACCGGCCAGGTCGCCCAGGCTGGGCTCAAGGATCCCAACGAGGCTGGAGCGGCGTCGAGCGAGTACCTGAAACTCTTCGCCCTGGTAGCGTTGGCTTTCCTGTGGGCGCGCATGGCCAAGATCGCACTGGCAAAGCAAGGGGGCGATGACAGCGGCTTCTACGACGCCAAACTTATGACGGCGCGCTTTTTTGTCGAGCGAGTACTGCCGCAAAGTGGTTCACTGTTTGCCACCATCATGGCAGGCGGCAACACCATGATGAGTTTCCCCGACGAGGCCTTCTGACACCGGGCTGTTGCTGGCACTGAGTTCTATACGCGATGTATCCCTTCTTTCGGGCCGGCCGGGTGCTGGCAGGCGGCTTACGGCGTCACCCCATGGGGACCTTGACGGCATCGGCACTGAAAATGCGGGTGTGGCCGAACGACCTCGACACCAACCTCCACATGAACAACGGCCGCTACCTGACGCTGATGGACCTGGGCCGGTTCGACCTCATGATCAAGTGCGGTCTGCTGCCGGCCATCGTCCGCCAGCGCTGGTATCCGGTCGCGGGCGGCGCCATGATCCGCTTCAACCGGCCGCTGCACGCGTTTGAGAAGTTCACGCTGGCAAGCGATATCTGCGGCTGGGATGCCAGGTGGCTGTACTTCCGCCACGACCTGGTAAGCGGTGACAAACTGGCAGCAACGGCGCTGGTCAGAGGCCTGTTCCGCTGCCAGGGCCGGTCAATACCGGTTGCTGAGCTGCTGGCCAGCATCGGCTACGATGGGCCAGCAATAGACCCGCCAGCGAGCGCTGTCAACTGGAGTGATGCCGACAAGTTGCTGCTGCAGACTGCGCCTTAGCGAGCCGAGGGTCCGTCCCGGCCCAACACCAATCACGCCACTGCCTGGCCCATTACTCAAACCCGGCTTCACGAACTCTGACAACGGCGCTGATGACTTCGTTGTAAGGGGCCTCAGTACCGACTTCCTTTGCGACCACCGGCACCATACCGTTGATGGCGTCTATCTCGGAGCGCTGACTGGCCAGGTGGTCAAGCAGCATCGAGGGCCGGGCGTCAGGCATCCGCCGGCCGAAGTCGCTGATGTAACGAACCGGATCGGTGAAGGAGAAATTGATTGCCTTGGCACAGCCGGCTCGGTATGCCTCCAGGCCGCAGTTTTTCGCGATCTGCCAGGTCATGGGGTCGTCCATGACCTCACCTATGGTGCGGCCAAAGACGGTGCACGGGCCGCTGAAGGTCACGTTACAGACGAACTTCTCCCAGATCAGCTGGTTAATGTCGGCGAAAGCCTTGACCTTGAAACCCGCCTCCCGCCACAGCGCGGCCAGATCCTCGAGCCGCTCACTCAAGCCGCCTTGCATCTCACCCAGCCGGATCAATTCCATGCCATTGTGGTGCACGTGGCCTAATCCGCGAATCGATGCGCCGAAGCCGCCGGCAACCCCGAGCAGGACATTGGCGGTATTCAGGTGCTGGCCAATCCGTTCGCCGGCGCCCAAGCCATTCTGGATGGTCAGTACCAGCGTACTCGGCGTGACGATGGGGGCGATGCTTTGTGCAGCCGCCG
Source organism: Arenicellales bacterium (assembly GCA_030747115.1). Taxonomy (GTDB): domain Bacteria; phylum Pseudomonadota; class Gammaproteobacteria; order Arenicellales; family UBA868; genus UBA12578. The sequence goes on along the minus strand of JASLLH010000093.1, from coordinate 1,266 downwards.
CGACCCCGGCCGCCTTGGTGGCGATGATCACGAGCTCGCACGGCCCAGCATCCACGGCACTTGTTGCCACGTTAATGGAACTTACCAGCCGGTCACCGCTCGCGCCTTCGACCCGCAGGCCTTTTTCGCGGATCGCAGCCAGGTGCTCCTGCCACAAATCAATAGCCCAGACCTCGTGCCCGGCATCGGCCAGCAGTCCTGCGTAGACCGAACCCATGGCCCCCACCCCGATTACCGCGATCCTCATCGGCTCATCCAGGCAAGGCGGCCACGCCTTCTGCCAGCGATTGCTGCTCCGCCATCAGTCGCACCAACTGGCGCGTTCACCTTTTTCGACTGCAAGGTACTTGTAGAGCAGTTCCTGGCCGAGGCTTAATTTATCCACATAGACCACAGCACTCAACTCACCCGCTTCGTTGGTCTGTTGCTCAGCAAGTGTAATCTCTGACGCCTTGGACAAGAGCTTGCCGACATATTCCTTTGCCTGCAGCGCTTTGGTGCCTTCCGCTTCGCACCAGTTGTCTTTTGATGCCGGCTCCGGCGCAAGCCTGGGGGTTACGATCCCCGCGAGATGTACTATTTTTTGTTCGCCCTTAATCTCCAGCGCCACGGTGTTGCCATCGACTACGGTGACCAATGTAGCCGGGGTGTAGCTGCACAAACACGCAGCCATAGCTGCCCGACACAGCAACAACCCGGTGGCCCCGACAAAAAAGCGGCAGTATCCGGATAAGTGTTGCACGCTAGATCGCCCCGGGTTCTTCATCATTGAGACAGCCTGGTTATTGTCGATCAGTAATCACGGCAAGATCAAAACTGAGTTCGGCGCGAGGCAAGGTCAAACGGCCATCTCGGTACATTTGCAATATTGAACGACATGAAATTGCCCGTAAGCGAAACTAGCCCTCACCCATACAAACAGCGCAACCCTGTAATCACTTTTTTATATGAAAATAAGGAAACTACGCTTTCAATCAGTGCCTTACTTACCTTTTTCGAGAAAAGACATTAGCTGTTGACTGAATATTGCCTATATGTTTCACTTCAGTAATCACTTTATGAACCGAGTCTGTAGTTGTCAATTGGAACTCGCACTGAATAAATAGATTTCAATTGTCCGCTTGGCGTTTTTAGGACCTTAGATAACACGGCCAACCTGGCCTATTACCGGTGGCTTAGTCAAACAGACAGAAGGCCGCCATTTTTTCACCGGAGGAAACAGGATAATGAAAGAAGTTAAGACTTTTCAACAGATGTATCGCGACG
>JASLLH010000092.1:0-8262 GCA_030747115.1 Arenicellales bacterium | reverse complement strand
GAACAGAAATGAAACCGACCTTGGCGTTATTGGAAAGTATGAAATCACCCGCTTGGTTCAGCGTGTTCGGGCAGCCACAGTCGGTAAGCTCACGCAACAAGGCACCGGCCTTAAGGTAATTCATCTTTTTGTGCCCGAATCCAATTTAGCCACGCTCGAATCACACATGCCGCAGTCCGGCTTCAACTACGTTAAGGCAAGGATGCTGATCGACGGAAAGCTCGAGAAAGTCAAGGTTAAGTACCGGGGTGATTTCTTGTATCACTGGGCCTTTGACAAGAAGTCAGTGCGAGTCCGTACGACACGACAGAATCTGTTTGAGGGAGTGCGATTGTTCAATTTGCAGGCTCCAAAAGCCCTATCTCAGTTAAATACCTATCTTTCCTTGCAGCTTGCAGAGCAAATGAAGTTGCTCGGTCCGAAGACTAAACTCATGCGGCTGTACATTAATGGGAAAGATCAGGGGATACGGGTTTTTGTGGAACAACTCGATGAATCGACGTTACGAGCCGCGCAAATGATGCCGGGTGACCTTTATCGCGGCGAGATGGTCGGGAAAGATCAGTTCTCTGGGATAGAAAAAACGACCACGCTCTTTAACTCGAGCGCCGTGTGGGACAAGATGGCGATCAACAATCATTACGATGAAGCATCCAGGGCACCACTCGATAAACTTCTCGATCTGATTCGAAGGCGGACATCCCCAGAGGCACAGGCTGAACTCAGTAGCTATCTTGATATGTCGGCATGGGGACGGTTCAGCGTGTTCGAAGCATTAGCCCATACGAAGCATTTCTCCAAAAACCATAACCAGCGCCTTTATTACGACCCTTGGCGCGGAAAGATCGTACCCATTGTTTGGGACCCAGCGGGATGGATATGGCACCCCCGGAGCGGGAAGCACACCCTCGGTGCGGTGATCAACACCGAGTTGCACCAGGCCCTTTTTTTAAATGGCGATTTTCTGCGCGCTCGCAGCGCGGCATTGAAGGAGTTTTTCGAAAATAAGAAAGATCAAAAATTTCTGGCACTCGTCGATGGTACGGTAGAGCGAATGACAGCAGAAATTCAAGCGGACCCTTTTCTAAGGCCAGGTAAGCCGGGTACTGTCGTTCGGGCAATGCGTAATCTTGAAAGGCGAATCCAAAAAATCTTCTCAGGTGTCCCAAAAGAATGGACAGATAAATCGAACAGTAACGCTAGATATCAGCATAAAGATGGGATACTGGAACTCGCGCTTGGAGGCCGTCAGCCAGCATATCGTTTGCGATTTCACCTTGCCCGTGCGCCAAATATCCAACCCCGTGTATACGCCGAATATCAGACAGCAAGGGGCATGGAAACGACCGACTTGTCGGCGGCGGTAGAAAGGAAGAAACACTTTATCGTGCTTCATGCTCAGTTTCTTCCTGCATATACCGTCGAGAAGGACTCTGCAAAAGTACCCCCTTACCGCCTCCGTGCTAACCCCGGCTATTACCGAATTCGATTCGAAGGTTTAGATCCGCAGGCACAGATCCTATCGGTCGAAATCGACGGCGGCGCCAGGTGGCTACCGGTAGAATCGGTTGCCGAACTAGAACCGACCACCTTCGGCAACCTCTATGCGCCAGTGGCAGCACAGCCGCTTCGATCTCCACAGACCTGGTCTGGTGAAGTGAAGGTGGCAGGCCACCAGACTCTGGTGAATCCTCTGACCATCCAGCCGGGCACCACCGTTCGCCTGGCCCCGGGCGCCACTTTGATTTTAAAAGGACGCCTCCTGGCTGAGGGAACAACAGACCGCCCGATCCGCTTTCTGCCCGAACAGGCGGGTCAGGCGCCCTGGGGCGCGGTAGTTCTATCCGGCCGCGATGCTGATGGTTCCAGATTGACTCATTGTGAGATGGCGGGTGGCAGTGGCCAGAAGGGGGATCTTTTCGAGTATTCGGCGATGTTCTCGGTGCACGAGGTGAAAGATGTATCGATCAAGGACTGCTTATTTCGGGACAACCGGCTTGTCGATGACATGATGCACACGGTTTATTCCGACATTCACCTTGAACGGGTGACCTTCCGCAACGCTTTTTCTGACGCCCTGGATCTGGATATCTCTCAAGCCGAACTTATCGACAGTCTGTTTGTCGGCAGCGGTAACGATGCCGTCGACCTCATGACGACCCAGGCAACTATCAGTGGGTCAACGTTCCGCGACAATGATGATAAGGGGATCTCGGTCGGCGAAAACAGTCAGTTGGTCGGAATAAATAATCGACTGACGGGAAATACTATTGGTATCCAGGCAAAAGATCGCTCAAGCGCAATATTGTTCAACCAGACTTTCATAAATAACAAGACCGCTTTGCACGCCTACAAGAAGAACTGGCGTTATGGTGAAGGTGGTACGATATTCCTGGGTAAATCCAGTATTGTTGGCGGTGACAGAGTCGCAGTAGCGATGCAGCGCTCATTCATCCAGTTGTTTGATTCGTACGCGCCCGGCCATGAAGACAGCAAGCGGGTAGAGCTTATCGCGGTAGACGGCGAAAATGATTCTTTGGCAACTGAACAACGGCTATTGCCGGAATCTCACTTAACGAGACCGCCATTGGGCGAGGTGCTGCACAAAGTGCCGCAAGAGCTACTGAGGCGGGTCGACCCCTCCCGCCGGGGAGACTTTTAGGGTCGATGGCGGTTGTTATCCACCCCAGCGGATCTTGTTCGTTTTTTCTCGCTGTGCTTTGCCGGCCCGGTAGCGGCCAAAGAAAAAGAACGCACCGATACCGATGAGCGCCAGGCCACCGAAGATGATCTCGTTCCAGCCCATCAGTTGCGGCTGTGCAACTTGGCCAGCAGCCGCAGGATCTCCAGGTATAGCCAGACCAGGGTAACCATCAGGCTGAAGGCGCCGTACCACTCGAGATACTTGGGTGCACCCTGTTCGGCAGCTTCCTCGATAAAGTCAAAATCGAGCACCAGGTTGAGCGCGGCAATGGCCACCACAAAAAGACTGAAACCGATACCGAATAGCCCGTTGCTGTGAATAAAGCCGATGCTGCTGCCGAAAAATCCCATGATGAAACTTACCAGGTACAAAATGAAGATGCCGCCAGTAGCAGCAACGATCATCAGGCGGAAGTTCTGGGTCGGCTTGATCCAGCCACTTTTGTAGGCGAGCAGCAGTACACCCAGTGTGCCAAAGGTGAGCCCGATGGCCTGGATCACGATGCCGGGGTACTTCATCTCGAACATTGCAGAAATCCCACCCAATGCCAGACCTTCAGCCAACGCATACAACGGGGCCGTGATGCCGGCCCACTGGCGCTTGAAAATGGTGATCAACGCCAGCACCAGACCGCCGATCAGGCCGAGCCAGAATAGCCCGCTGACGGACGCCCAATCGCCGCTCTCAAAGAACATGCTCCAGGTGTAAGAGGCGGTGACCAGGCACAGCACCAGCAATATGCCGGTTTTGTTGACCGTGCCGGCCAGCGTCATGCGCTCTGCTGCGGCAGCCTGCCCGAGGGAAGTGTCAGGTGTAAAAGCCGTACCACGGAACATCGGGTTGCCTGAGCGGCCCAGAGTAGTTAATGCGTTGTGCTTAGCCATGAGTTGCTCTTTTGAATAACTTGGGTAATTATAAAGGCAAACGTGCAGGTTTTCTGCTTGTACGCGGGTCAACGGCATACACTAGGAAAAAAATACTGCTCCAACAATGGGACTGGATTATCGAGCAAGCTCGCCCCGCTTATGGGTCTGGCTCGTCTTGCGGGGCTGGAAAGCGCGCTCGTTTTTCTAACTGGTAGACCGGCAGAGAGCTACGAACGTAAGCGCTGGTCGAATCCTGTATCGGCTGGTAGTCCCAGGCCACGCGTTGTTCGCGCATCACCGCTTTTAGAAACTGGCGCCGGTGCTGGCTTTCCAGTATTTGTTCTTTCAGCGCCGCGGTATCGTAACGTGCATCCAGCTCACCGAGCAGCGCACTAATCTCATCCTGTCTGGCCGGTTCCCCAGCGAGGTTGCGGGTCTCCAGGGGGTCCTGTGCCAGGTCAAAATACTGCACCGGGTCACCCTCGGCGTGGATAAATTTGGTCTTTTCCCGGCGAATCATAAATAGCGGCGTATCGGCACCTTCACCAAAATACTCACCGATCACCTCGTCGTGGCCTGATCCGCCCGAGAGATGGGGAATAAGCGACCGGCCTTCGATCGGTGTTGCGTAGCCAATAGTTTTTCCGTCATCGGCGAGTTCAACCAGCGTTGGTAGAAGATCCACCAGCGATACTGCTTGTGGCACCCGCCGCGCGCTGAACAGCTTCGGTGCATGGACAATGAGCGGCACCCGGGCCGAATGTTCAAAGAAAGTCATCTTGAACCACAGGCCGCGCTCACCCAGCATGTCACCGTGGTCGGCCGTGAAGATGACGATGGTGTTGTCGGCAAGCCCCGCCTCGGTGAGAGTAGTCAGGATCTCAGCCACTTTGTCGTCAATGTCGCTGATAGTACCGTAATAAGCCCGCCGGGCATTGCGAACCGTGTTGTCATCCAGATCGATGTCACTGGCCCCGTAACTGTGGCGTAGCCGAGCGGAGTGGGGGTCTTCCGCTACGGAGCCCAGGGGTACGGCAGGCAGGTCGATCTCATCTTGCCGGTATTGATCCCACTTGTCCTGCTGGCACAGGTAAGGATCGTGCGGCTGGATCATCGATACCGTCAGCAAGAACGGCTTGCCGTCATCCTCGCGTGCCCGTTCAAACAGATAGCGTTTGGCGGCGAAGACCACCTCGTCGTCGTAGTCCAGGTACATCGTGCGCACGCACGGACCGGCCTGGGTCACCACCGCCATGTTGTGATACCAGTCGAGACGCTCGGCCGGGTGGTCCCACTGAGGGTGCCAGGTGAAGTCGGCCGGATAGACGTCGGTGGTAAGGCGCTGGGCAAAGCCATGCAACTGGTCGGGGCCCACGAAATGCATTTTGCCGCTCAAGCAAGTGTGGTAGCCCTTGGCTGCAAGATAGTGGGCAAAGGTTGGCACCTCGGCGGAGAACTCGGTTGCGTTGTCCCAGGCCGCGATCTTCGCGGGCAGCCGGCCGCTCATCATGACGAAACGCGAGGGCGCACACAGCGGCGAATTGGTATAGGCGGCATCGAAGACCACACCTTCGCTGGCCAGCCGGGCGATGGTCGGTGCCTTTACCAGCGGGTGACCGTAGCAGGGCAGAAACTGTGGTGCCAACTGATCGGCCATGATCAGCACGATGTTGGGCTGGGAGAATTTGTCGCTCATATTCCCTCTGCTGGCGCAGTTAGCAGTAGCTGAAACAGCAATACCCTAGTGTAGGTGCAAAATCAACGTATTTGCGCTCAGTGTTTCAGCCTTCTGCCTAGCCGGCCGACTTCAGAATTGCTGCGGTGAGAGAACTCAGGCTTACCCTTTGGTGCCCGGCTGTATCGAAGTTCGATGGGTTGAGCCAGGAAGTGAACGCTTTTTCCAGTTCGGGCCACTCCTGGTCGATGGCGGCATACCAGGCGGTGTCGCGATTACGCTGTTTGTACACGGTGGCCTGCCGGAAGACGCCCTCGAAAGACAGGCCCAGGCGCAACGCCGCCTTGCGTGAGACCGCATTCAGCGCATCGCATTTCCATTCATAGCGCCGGTAACCGAGGTCAAACGCCAGCTTCATCATCAGGTACATGGCTTCTGTTGCAGCCGGCTTGCGCTGCAGTAGCGGTGAGAGGTGGATGTGGCCAACTTCTATCGAGCCCTGTTGCGGCTTGATACGCAGGTAACTGGCAACACCCACGGCCTTGCCGGTTGCAAGGTCGATAATCGCAAAAAACATCGGGTCCCGAGCGCCGGCGACACCCTCTACCCAGGTGTGATAGTCCGCCGGCGTCGCGAACGGCCCGTAGGGCAGGTAGGTCCAGTTCCGGCCCTCGGGGTCGAGCTGGCTCGCGGTGAAGAGGTCGGCACTGTGCAACTCAGCCGCTAGCGGCTCAAGGCGGCACAAGCGCCCCGCCATCACATCGGCAGATGGCCGGGGCGGCGACGACCATTTGTCTACCGGGAAACCAATCGGCTGTTGCTGCATCTTTTTTGCTCCACGTTGCGGCTCTTACCCAGGCCAGTGTTCTATACGCCAGCCAGTTGATTACTTTACTTTTTGCGAGCCATTTATAGCCACCACCTCATATACGCAGCTTTAACAATCAAGCAGAATGTTGAAATTATCCCTGATCTTTTCATCTATACCCGGCGCAAGATAATCCGGATGGTGGGTGTTTAATATTTCCCGAACTCGCACACCCGCCCGCTGCCAGATATCGCTGGCTCCCTGCTCGGCCCAGGCCCTGGGTTCGTTACGATCGGCAAGTTCGGGATAGAAATGATCGACCGTTTCACGGATGGCTCGCTCCAATATCAATTGGTAAAGCGCCTGAAATCTGCTCATCTGGCCCGCATCCTATATTCTTTGACCACAACACTGCTTGTATTTGAGTCCTGAGCCGCAGAAACAAGGTGCGTTGCGACCGATTGTGCGACCCGCCGACCCCGGTTGCTTTTTGAATCCTGGCCTGGTGGTGTTTCGTCGATGCATGACGTTAACCACCGGCCGCCCGTGACGCAGCTCTTCAGCCATTTCCGTCATTACTGGCCCAACGTGTTTGAAGAAACGCCGATAACCCTCACACAGGTAGTTAAGGCCAGGTTCTCTTTCGGGAGTACAGACAAACCGGTTCCTGGGACACTCACCGTTGCAGATAAAACGAAAATCACAATTGCGGCAGTATTTTGGCAGGCGTGATTCCTTAGCGCTACCAAATTGTTGCTGGCTCTCGCTATTGGCCAATTCGCGAATCGGTTGCTGGTGTATGTTGCCCAACTTGTATTCGGGTTCGACGAAGTGATCACAACTATAGAGGTCGCCGTTGTGTTCGAACGCCAGGCACCTGCCACAGTGCTTTTGAAAGATGCAAAGTGACGGGCTTTGGCCACACCACGCAGCCAGCGTCTCATCAAATATTTGTACGAAAACACGGCTGACATCGTGGCGCAGCCACTCGTCGAATATCGCGATCAAGAAGTTACCGAACTGGCGCGGCCTTACGCTGCATTTAGTCACCAGGTCGATGGGCGATTGTCCACCGGAAGCCAGTTGAGTGTTGCTAATCGATTGCGCTGTTGAGCCAAGCTGCTCGACTAGTGGAATAAACTGGATGAATTTAACGCCTTGGCGTTTGCAGTATCGATAAACCTCGAGCGGCCGCTCACCATTGCGTCGATTTACAACTACCAGCACATTATGCTCAACGCCGTGCTTGTTCAGGAGTTTCAGGCCTCGCTCGGTCTTGTTGTGAGTTGGCCGACTCCTCTTGTCCAGCCGATACGCATCGTGCAGTTCGGCAGGGCCATCTATGGATATTCCAACAAGAAAATTATTCTTACGCAAAAACTCGCACCAGGCGTCGGTCAACAACGTGCCATTGGTCTGCAGCGCGTTGGTAATTCTCTTGCCAGGCGGCACATGCTGCTGCTGGATCTTGACTGCCGAGCGGAAGAACCCAAGGCCTAATAGCGTTGGTTCACCTCCCTGCCAGTTGAAATGGATTTCCTCTACTGCCGCGGGCTGTGCTTCTATCTGCTGGCGAATATATGCAGGCAGGGTGCGTTCGGTCATCCGCCACCTTCTGTTGTTCGGGTAGAGATTTTTCTTCGCTAGGTAATAGCAATAGGTGCAGTCGAGATTACAGACTGCCCCGATAGGTTTGGCCATTACCTGCAGCCCCTGCTCGGAAAAACTAGGCACGATCAACCTTGTCTCCTACTGGTTCAACCCAGTCAAGCCAGTGTCATATGAGATATCGACCGACGGCTGGGCCAGTGGTGTACTGCACCAGATGAACGCATTCGATGATCGAAGGCGTACAGTCAAACCTATATCAGAGCCCTCGCATCCATTCCGGTTTAAGGTGTCCCTCATCTCCTGAGGCTAAAACATTGTCGATTATTTTTAGAACCTGCACTTTATCACCAGGGAGATCAGAACGAATGGGCAGATAGTTACTCGCATGATTTGAAGAAAAACGACAGTTTGAAAAATTACTCTCTGCAACAATAGTACGCAACTCTTTCAGGAGCTGGAGTTTTTCAGGAAGTTTAAATTCACCGCTTTGCTGAAGGACAGACAGTGGCGCCTCTGGGATTACTGTCAGTGTTAGTGCACCTACATAGGGTGGATCCATCATGGTCAGCAAAGAGGCTGTATTGATGGCATGCTCTTT
>JASLLH010000091.1:0-8278 GCA_030747115.1 Arenicellales bacterium | reverse complement strand
CACACCGGTGTTCGATGGCGCCAACGAAACCGAGATCAAGCGCTGGTTGAAACTGGCCGGGCTGCCGCAGAGCGGCCAGGCCAGGTTGATCGATGGACGTACCGGTGAGCCGTTCGATCGTGAGGTTACCGTGGGCTATATGTACATGCTCAAACTCAACCACTTGGTCGACGACAAAATGCATGCGCGTTCTACTGGACCCTACAGCCTGATCACGCAGCAACCGCTCGGCGGTAAGGCCCAGTTTGGTGGCCAGCGGTTCGGTGAGATGGAGGTTTGGGCGTTGGAGGCGTACGGCGCCTCCTACACGCTGCAGGAGATGCTCACGGTCAAGTCGGACGACGTCGGCGGCCGAACCAAGATGTACGAAAACGTCGTCAAGGGTGACCATCGCATGGAAGCTTCGGTGCCGGAATCGTTCAACGTTCTGGAAAAAGAAATCAGAGCATTGGGCCTCAACATCGAGCGCCGACAGGATCGATGAATTTCTCCCATACTCGATTACATCCAAACTCGAGAACCTAGACCGTCTGAGGAAAAGCAATGAAAGATCTGTTTAGTCAGTTCACCAAGCACGACGTCATAGAAGAGGATTTCGACAACATTCGTATCGGGCTCGCTTCGCCCGAAAAGATCCGCTCGTGGTCTTGGGGTGAGGTGAAAAAACCTGAGACCATCAACTACCGTACTTTCAAGCCGGAGCGAGATGGCCTGTTCTGTGCCAAGTTGTTCGGGCCGATGAGCGACTACGAGTGCCTCTGTGGCAAGTATAAGCGCCTGAAACACCGCGGTGTGGTGTGCGAGAAGTGTGGTGTGGAGGTGACGCTGTCCAAGGTGCGCCGCGAACGAATGGGCCACATAGAACTGGCCAGTCCGGTTGCCCATATCTGGTTCCTGAAGTCACTGCCTTCGCGTCTTGGCGTGCTGCTGGATATGACAGTGCGCGAGATCGAGCGGGTCTTGTACTTCGAGGCTTACATCGTGACCGATCCAGGCCTGACCGAGCTGGAGGCCAGCACGTTACTTACCGAGGATGCGTACTACGAGGCCATTGAAATGTACGGCGCGGACTTCGAGGCTGGCATGGGAGCTGAGGCGGTCAAAGAGTTGCTTAAGGCCATGGACCTGAAAGCAACCGCCGCGCAACTGCGCGAGGAGCTCGCTGAGACCAATTCGGAGACCAAAACCAAGAAACTGACCAAGCGTCTCAAGGTGGTCGAGGCCTTCGTGCACTCGGGCAATAAGCCCGAATGGATGATCATGCAGGCGCTACCTGTATTACCCCCGGACCTGCGACCGCTAGTACCGTTGGAGGGTGGGCGCTTCGCGACCTCGGATCTTAATGATCTCTACCGGCGTGTGATCAACCGCAACAACCGGCTGCGCCGACTACTGGATCTCAACGCACCGGATATCATCGTACGCAACGAAAAGCGCATGCTGCAGGAATCGGTCGACGCGTTGCTCGATAATGGTCGCCGTGGCAAGGCCGTCACCGGCCCCAATCGCCGGCAGCTGAAGTCGTTGGCTGACATGATCAAGGGCAAGCAAGGCCGCTTCCGCCAAAATCTGTTGGGCAAGCGAGTGGACTACTCCGGCCGTTCGGTCATCGTTGTTGGGCCTACGCTCAAGTTGCATCAATGCGGCTTACCCAAGAAGATGGCGTTGGAATTGTTCCGCCCATTCATTTACAGCAAGCTTGAACTACGCGGTCTGGCCACCACCATCAAGCAGGCCAAGAAGCTGGTCGAGGCCGAGGAGGCGGAGGTTTGGGATATTCTGGAGGAGGTGATTCGCGAGCACCCGGTGTTGCTGAATCGGGCGCCGACCCTGCACCGCCTCGGCATCCAGGCCTTCGAGCCGGTGTTGATCGAGGGCAAAGCAATCCAGTTGCACCCGCTCGTTTGCACCCCGTATAACGCCGACTTCGACGGCGACCAAATGGCGGTGCACGTGCCGCTGTCGGTAGAGGCTCAGCTCGAGGCGCGTTCATTGATGATGTCCTCGAACAATATTCTGTCGCCAGCCAACGGCGAGCCCATTATCGTGCCCTCGCAGGACATCGTCCTGGGTCTTTACTACATGACCCGCGAGCAGATTAATGCGCCCGGCGAAGGCAAGATCTTTAGTGACGTCGGCGAGGTGCAGCGAGCTATGGAAGCAGGCCATCTGTCGCTGCACGCCTGTATCAAGGTGCGCATTCGCGAGATGCTGTTGGACGAGCAGGGCGAGATGCGTGAGCAGGTGTCGCTCTACCAGACCACTAGCGGTCGGGCCATGCTGTCGGAAATTTTGCCAGCCGGCCTGCCGTTCAGGCATGTTAACCAAGTTATGAAAAAGCGGGCCATCTCGGGGGTCATCAACGAGTGTTACCGGCGAGTGGGTCTCAAGGACACTGTCATTTTCTGCGACCAATTGATGTACACCGGGTTTTCAATGGCTGCCAGGGCCGGAGTTTCGATCGGTGTTGACGACATGATGATCCCGCAAAGTAAGAAAAACGCGCTTGAAGTAGCCGAAAACGAGGTTAAGTCCATCCAAGAACAATATCGCCTCGGCCTTCTGACCGACGGTGAGCGCTACAACAAGGTGGTAGATATTTGGACCCATGCCAGCGATCAGGTTGCCGGCGAGATGATGGACCAACTCAGCAAGGAGCAGGTTATTGATGCCGAGGGTAACGAGGTCAACCAGGAATCATTCAACTCTATCTATATGATGGCTGACTCGGGTGCTCGCGGCAGTCACGCGCAGATTCGCCAATTAGCCGGTATGCGCGGTCTCATGGCCAAGCCGGACGGTTCTATTATCGAGACGCCGATCACGGCCAACTTCCGGGAAGGGTTGAACGTGTTGCAGTACTTCATATCCACCCACGGTGCCCGCAAGGGTCTTGCTGACACCGCGCTCAAAACCGCCAACTCGGGCTATCTCACCCGCCGTCTGGTGGATGTCTGCCAGGACCTGGTGGTTACCGACGATGATTGTGGGACCGGTGAGGGCATCCTGCGGGAGGCTATCGTCCAGGGAGGTGAAGTGGTGATTCCGCTGAAGGACCGGATTCTGGGCCGGGTTACCTCGGAAGATGTGGTCAGCCCAGTCAGCAGTGAGGTGTTGGTGGCTGCGGGCAGCATGATCGACGAGGCCGCAGTCAAACTACTGGAAGAGCACAACGTCAACCATATCATGGTGCGCTCGCCGGTCACCTGCGAAACCCGCTACGGTATCTGCTCGAGCTGTTATGGCCGCGACCTCGCTCGCGGCCACCTGGTTAACCGCGGCGAGGCCGTGGGTGTCATGGCGGCGCAGAGTATCGGGGAGCCCGGTACCCAGTTGACCATGCGTACCTTCCACATCGGCGGTGCAGCCTCGCGAACCACTGCGGCGAGCAAGGTGGAGGTAAAAAACCAGGGCACCGTGACTTTTAGCCGGCTGCGGATCGTCAAGCGCACTGATGGTTGCAACGTGGCAGTGTCCCGCTCCGGTGAGGTGGTCGTCCACGACAGCCACGGCGTGGACCGGGAACGCTACCGGGTGCCTTACGGAGCCGAGATCACGGTCAATGATGGTGACGATGTTAGCAGTGGTCAAATCATTGCCACCTGGGATCCACATACCCATCCCATTATCAACGAGGTGGCCGGAAAGATCCGCTTTGATAACCTAGTTGAAGGGGTCTCGGTGACTGAGCAGATCGATGAACTGACCGGTTCCAGTACTTACCTGGTAATGGATCCCAAGCAGCGCCGCGGTGTCGCGACCGATGTCAAACCGACCGTGGAACTGGTCGATGGCCGCGGCAAGCCGAAGTCGCTGCCGGGCTCGGAGTCACCGGCCCGCTACCCGATGCCGCCAGGTGCATCGGTCGTGGTGGCTGACGGCATCGAGGCGGGTATGGGTGAGGTACTGGCGAGGATTCCACAGGAGGCCGCGGCTACCCGTGATATCACCGGTGGACTGCCACGCGTGGCGGAACTGTTCGAGGCTCGCAAAGCCAAGGAACCCGCTATCCTCGCTACCCACAGTGGTGTGGTTAGGTTCGGCAAGGAAGTGAAGACCAAGGTACGCCTGGAAATTGAAGACGAGTCCGGCGAGATTCATGAGATGGGTATTCCCAAGAGCCGGCTGATCAGTGTGTTCGCCGGCGAGCACGTCGAGCAAGGTGACGTGATCGTCGAGGGGCCACCGACCGCCAGCGATATCCTTGAGCTCAAGGGCCTGATCGACCTGACTGATTACATCGTCAACGAGGTACAGGACGTCTACCGGCTGCAGGGGGTTAAGATCAACGACAAGCATATCGAGGTGATCATCCGCCAGATGCTGCGCCGGGTGCGGATCGTGGATCCTGGCGATAGCCGCCATCTTGAAGGTGACCAGGTTGAACGGGCCGGGTTGCTCGACGAGAACGATAGCTTGGTGAGTGAGGACAAGGTGCCGGCGACTTTTGCGCCGGTGTTGCTCGGTATCACCAAGGCCTCGCTCAGTACTGACTCGTTCATTTCAGCGGCCTCCTTTCAAGAGACCACGCGGGTGCTAACCGAGGCCTCTATGCAAGGCAAGGTGGACCGCCTGCGCGGACTCAAGGAAAACGTCATCGTCGGCCGGTTGATCCCGGCAGGCACGGGTCTCGCTCACCACATCGAGCGCCGGCGCAAGCGGGCGGAACGGGTGGAGCAGGACGAGGAGTTGGCCGAGCTCAGTTTTAGTCCGGTACCGGCTGAGCCCGAGGGAGAGGCGGTCGAAGAGGTGGCACAGGCCTGAAATAATGGTTACAGCCGGAAAAATGGCGGATTTCTTGACAAAATCGGCCGTGCTACCTAGAATCGCCGCCCTTTACTGGCCCCTGTGACGATACTCGCCGGGGGTATGAACTGGACCAATAATACTGGGTTATGCCAACGATCAACCAGTTAGTCAGACGCCCACGGACACGGGAGACAAAAAAGTCGAACGTGCCGGCGCTGGCGGCCTGCCCGCAGAAGCGTGGGGTGTGTACCCGTGTGTACACGACCACACCAAAAAAGCCGAATTCGGCGCTGCGTAAGGTTGCCCGCGTGCGCTTAACTAACGGCTTTGAGGTAACGAGTTATATCGGGGGTGAAGGGCACAATCTACAGGAGCACTCGGTCGTGTTGATTCGCGGCGGCCGGGTCAAGGATCTGCCGGGCGTGCGCTACCATACGGTCCGGGGAACGCTGGATACATCGGGCGTGAGCGAACGCCGACAAGGTCGGTCGAAATACGGAGCTAAACGTCCGAAGTCATAAATGTGCCGGTAACCCGGCAGGGTTACCGGCAGGGTATAAACCGTAAACAGGCCAGCATGGCTGACTGGCCACGGTGAAAAAGACAGCCTTGATTGAAAAAGGTTGTCACAGAAGTCGCGAAGGCGGCAGCAAGGCTGCTAGCGACAAGAAGCTGGCTCACCGTACAGTAAGTGCAGCGCAGGCTCGCGCCGGCGTTGCCTATGCTTTTTTTCGCTCCGGCGAACTGCTTGGGGTCCCCCGGCCGGGTGCCGGCTGGACGCGGACAGAGCAGAGAGTCGGACCCTGGAGTTGGCGGCAGCAGGGGCTGTGCTGCGACTCTGAACTGACAGCGGACTGGGAATAGATGCCAAGACGACGCGAGGTGCCGAAACGGGCGATTCTCCCCGACCCGAAGTATGGGGATGAGACCGTGGCCAAGTTCATCAACGTGATCATGAAAGATGGCAAGAAGTCCATCGCGGAGCGTGTGTTGTATGGGGCACTGGACACGATCGGCTCGCGCGGGGGCGAGCAACCGCTCGAGGTGTTCTACCAGGCGCTCGAGAATATCCGGCCCGTGGTCGAGGTCAAGAGCCGCCGCGTTGGCGGTGCTACTTATCAGGTACCGGTGGAGGTTCGCCCTAGTCGCCGCAACGCTCTTGCTATGCGTTGGTTGGCCGAGGCTGCCCGCAAGCGTGGTGAGAAATCAATGACTGCTCGCTTGGCTGGAGAATTGATGGATGCCGCAGAAAAACGCGGTGGTGCGGCCAAGAAGAAAGATGAGGTGCACCGGATGGCAGAGGCCAACAAGGCTTTCTCACATTTCCGTTTCTAACAGCGTTACCTGATCGACTGGACTATCACTGTGGCACGAAGCACCCCCCTGGAGCGTTACCGAAATATCGGCATCATGGCCCATATCGATGCCGGTAAGACGACGACTACCGAACGCATCCTTTTCTATACTGGCATCTCGCACAAACTGGGCGAGGTCCACGACGGCAATGCGGTCATGGACTGGATGGAGCAGGAACAGGAGCGCGGCATTACCATCACTTCGGCCGCAACCACGTGTTTCTGGAATGGGATGGATAACGACTATCCCGAGCACCGTATCAACATCATCGATACCCCCGGACACGTTGATTTCACTATTGAAGTTGAACGCTCGCTGCGGGTACTAGACGGCGCGGTTGCGGTGTTCTGTGCGGTCGGCGGTGTCGAACCTCAGTCCGAGACAGTCTGGCGCCAGGCTGACAAGTACAACGTGCCGCGGGTGGCGTTCGTCAACAAGATGGATCGCACCGGGGCAGACTTCCTTCGTGTGGTTGAGCAGATTCGTGATCGGCTGGGCTCTGTTCCAGTGCCGGTACAGATGCCGATTGGCGCCGAGGATAGTTTCGAAGGCGTGGTCGACCTGATCAAGATGAAGGCCATCTACTGGGATGCTGAGACCCGGGGTACCCGCTTCGAAGAGCGCGATATCCCCGCAGGCCTGCTGGGGCGCTGCACCGGACTGCGCGAACAGTTGCTCGAGATCGCCGCAGAGTCCAGCGAGGCAATGATGGAAAAATACCTCGAAGACGGTGACTTGTCAGCGGTAGACATCAAGAAAGCGCTGCGCGCAAGAACCCTCGGCAACGAGATCGTGCCGGTAACCTGCGGGTCAGCGTTCAAGAATAAGGGTGTACAGGCAATGCTGGACACAGTCATCGACCTGATGCCCAGCCCGTTGGAGGTTCCGGCGATCCGGGGTGTCGGTGAGGACGGAAACACCGAAGAGGAGCGCCCGGCCTCCGATGATGCACCTTTTGCCGCTCTTGGTTTCAAGATTATGACCGACCCGTTCGTTGGCCAACTGGTCTTCTTTCGGGTCTATTCGGGCGTGGTCAAGTCCGGCGACAGCATCTACAACCCGGTCAAGGGCAAGAAGGAGCGCCTCGGGCGCATTCTGCAGATGCATTCCAACTCGCGCGACGAGATCAAGGAAGTCAGGGCCGGCGATATTGCCGCAGCCGTCGGCCTCAAGAATGTCAGTACGGGTGATACCTTGTGCGACCTTAACCAGGTCGTGACCCTGGAACGCATGGAGTTTCCCGAGCCGGTGATCTCGCAGGCGGTCGAGCCTAAGACCAAGAGCGATCAGGAAAAACTCGGCATTGCACTCGGCAAACTCGCGCAGGAGGATCCTTCGTTCCGCGTACACAGCGATGAAGAATCCGGCCAGACCATTATTTCAGGGATGGGTGAATTGCACTTGGAGATCATCGTCGATCGCCTGCGCCGAGAGTTCAGAGTGGAAGCAAACATCGGCAAGCCACAGGTGGCCTACCGCGAGACCCTGCGAAAACCGGTTGAACAGGAGCACAAATACGCCAAACAGACGGGCGGCCGCGGCCAGTACGGGCACGTCTATATCCGGGTCGAGCCGCAACAGCGCGGCGAGGGATTCGAGTTCGTCGATGAGATCAAGGGTGGCGCGGTGCCGCGCGAGTACATCCCGGCGGTGCGCAAGGGCATTGTCGAGGCGATGGAGTCGGGCATCGTTGCCGGTTACCCGGTCATCGACCTCAAGGTCACTCTCTTCGACGGTTCCTACCACGAGGTCGACTCCTCCGAGCACGCTTTCAAGGCCGCTGCTATCCTGGCTTTTCGCGAGGCTTCCCGCAAGGCCTGGCCGGAGTTGCTCGAGCCTATCATGCGGGTTGAGGTGGTCACCCCGGAGGAATATATGGGCGCCGTGACTGGCGACCTCAATTCTCGCCGCAGCATGATCTCGGAAATGGAAGATGTGCCCAGCGGTAAGATTGTTCGGGCGGAAGTGCCGTTAGCCGAGATGTTCGGTTATGCCACCTCACTGCGTTCTGCTACTCAGGGTCGCGCTACCTACTCGATGGAATTCAGCCAGTACCTTCCGGCGCCTAGCAGCGTTACCGAGGTCGTAATGAAAAAAGCCAGTTAACCATGCACCGTTGAGGAAAACTGAAAGTGTCGAAAGAGAAATTCGAACGTAGTAAGCCACATGTTAA
>JASLLH010000090.1:0-8280 GCA_030747115.1 Arenicellales bacterium | reverse complement strand
GTAGCTGGTCGACGTTATGCTGGAGCAACTGGGCCGAAGTTGGACTCTGGCCGGGCGGAAAATCATCCGGTGCCCGCATGGTGTTGATGTAGTTGTCCGGGTGGGCCCGGGCGAACGCAACCCGCTCGATCGAACCCATCGAGTCGTAGGCCGGGCTGACCACGGCCTGCGCCCGGTCGGCTGTGACCAGGTACGGTCGAAACGCGCGCAGCAACATGCTGTATCCCGTGGCCCCTGGATCAGCCAGGGTGCGACGCCTGAAAGGTGGCCATGAAATCAGCCAGCGCCTGCACTCCCTCCCGCGGCATGGCATTGTAGATGCTGGCCCGACAGCCGCCAACGCTGCGGTGACCCTTGAGATTGAGCAGGCCCACCTTTGCCGCGGCTGCCAGGAAAGCCTGCTCGAGGTCCTCGCTGGGCAGGCGGAACACCACGTTCATCAGCGAGCGTGAGTCCCGCTCCACCGGACAGTCGTAGTAACCACCGCTGGAATCGATGGCATCGTAGATAATGGCCGCTTTCTCTTCGGCCGCTTTCTCTATGGCGTCCATCCCACCGCTCGATTCCATCCACTTGAGCACCTTGCCCATCAGGTAGATCGGGAACACCGGCGGCGTATTAAACATCGAGTCCTTGTCAGCATGAATGTCGTAACGCAGATACCTGCCGATATCGGTATTGCAGGACTCGATTGCCGACTTGCGTATGATCACCAGTGCCATACCTGCCGGGCCAAGATTTTTCTGTACGCCGCCGTAAACCAGATCGAAACGGTCCCAGGGTACCGAGCGTGACATGTAATCCGATGACATGTCTGCCACTAGTGGTACGTCCACCTGCGGCCAATCGGCAAAACGGATGCCACCGATAGTTTCATTGGAGGTGATGTGCAGGTAGCGAGTACCACGCTGGATCGCCAGCTCACTGGTATCCGGCATTCGAGTGTAACCACAGTCAACTCCATCCCAGGCCGTGTAAATGTCACCATAAGGTCTGGCGTCGGTAATCGCGCCCTTACCCCAGCTGCCTGAATTGATATAGCCGGCCTTGCGACCCGCCCCGAGCAGGTTCATTGGCACCATGGAAAACTGCAAGGTAGCGCCACCTTGCAGAAACAACACCTGGAAGTCGTCGGGCAACTGGAAGATGCGCCGGACGAGTTCAACCGTCTGCCGGTGCACGGCATCGAAATACTTACCCCGGTGGCTCATCTCGATCAGGGACATGCCGCTGCCCTGGTAGTCGACAAACTCGGCCTGCGCTTCAGCCAGCACGGCAAGTGGCAGCGTGCAAGGGCCGGCGCTGAAATTGTGAGCCCGCTTGGTCATGATCTCATTTCAGCAGAAAAAGAAGCGATGTTACACCTGGCCGTTGACACAGTGCAGTATCTCGCTGCGACCAAAGGCGTCGATAATCTCCAGTACACCTTCCGCCACGGCGGTCTGGGCCTGGTCGGTGGAGGCACCGATATGGTGGGTTCCATAAGTATTCGGATGGGCAGCGAGTGCCGAGGTAAAAGGCGCACAAGCTGCGGCTGGCTCATCCGCGTACACGTCCAGCCCCACGCGGATGCCTTTCTCATCCATCGCCGCGATAAGCGCAGGCTCGTCTATTATGTCGCCACGGGCAGCGTTGAGTAGCACCGTGCCGGGCTGGACCCGGGCGAGAAAACCGGCATTGACCATGTTGCGGTTGTCAGGCGACGCCGGCAGATGCAGACTCAGGATATCGCACTGTGCCAGCAGCGTATCCAGATTCGGCACTTGTTCTACCCCGAGTGCCGCCAGATGAGTATTGACAGCCGCTGACCGGTCTTCCTTTTGCAGTACCTGCAGATTGATGCCAAAAGCCCGAGCCCGCTCGGCCACGGCCAGGCCGATGGCGCCGACCCCGAGAATGCCCATATGCCGCCCGCACAAACCCCGCGCGTGTGTGTAGCGCTTCTTATCCCACTGCCCTTGGCGTAGGTCGATAACGTTGTCGGGTATATTGCGGTCGATGGCGATCAACAGGCCCATAACCAGTTCCGCCACGGCAGCGGCGTTCTTTCCCGGAACGTTGCATACCGGAATCTGCCGCTTGGCTGCAGCCGCCTTGTCGATGGTGTTGGTGCCCGCTCCCGCACGGATGACCAGTTGCAGAGCCTCGCCAGCCGCAATGGTTGTAGCACTGACGCGGGTGCTGCGCACCACCAGCACCTGTATCTCACCGATCGCTGCCGGCAAACTGTCGCCATCCAGGTCAGGCTGCAGTTGACATCGATGTCCTTGCTGCTCCAACCGGGCAATACCGAAATCCGGAAACCTGTCGGCAAAAAGGATCTTCATGTCCCCCACCCGTGATCGTTCCAGCTTGTTTGTCCCTCCCTTTGTACCAGGGAAGCGTGCGCGGATTGTACTTGCCCAGATGGATCGAAGACCCGCGCATTTCCTTCGGTTTTCGTCACCAGATCACCGCGTGTCGCCGGCAGAACAAGGCGGCTCGAGTAGCCGCCATCCCACTACCCCAGCCCGGCCGACGCCTGCACACAAGGGCGACTGATGTTGCTTGAAACGACCGCCCTGGTCCTGCTCGCGGCCCTGCTCCACGCCGCCTGGAACGCGCTGGTCAAGACTGCTGCCAGCCCCCTGCTGACCCTGGCCTCCCTTAATCTGGTTGCTGCCGCTGCCGGCACAGTACTGGTGTGGTTCACGCCGTTGCCTGCCGCCGCAGCCCTGCCCTACCTTGCCGGCTCGGTCACCTTGCACTGGGGCTATTACGCGTTTCTCGTCAGTGCCTACCGGGTAGGAGACTTGAATCACGTATATCCTTTGTCACGGGGAGTCGCGCCGCTCTTGGTCGCGGGTGGCGGGGCTCTGACCGCCGGCGAATACTTACCGCTGCTCACGCTGGCCGGCATAGTCGTGGCCAGTGCCGGGATCATGCTGTTGGCCGTGCCGGACCGGAGACTTGCCCGAGCGGTTCACCGGCCCACAGCTCTGGCACTTGGCACTGGCTGCTGGATCGCGGCCTACACACTGGTCGACGGGTTGGGCGCACGCCAGAGCGGGTCGCCCCTTTCCTACATCGGCTGGCTATTTGTCCTCGAAGGCCTGACTTTCAGTTTGTTCGTCCTGGCCCGGCAGCCGCGGCAAATGCAGCAGTTGTGGCGTGCCAACAGCATGCGTCTTACCGCCGGCGGGCTGGCTACGGCCAGTGCCTATGGCATCGTCATCTTCGTGATGTACTACAGCCCGATGGCGGTGGTTGCAGCACTGCGAGAGACCAGCGTGATCATGGCCGCACTGATCGGTACCTGGTACCTGGGAGAAGCCTCAGGCCGGCTACGGCTGGTGGCCGCAGCCCTGGTATCAGGCGGTATCGTGATCATGAACCTGCCGGCCTGAGCGACCCGGCAGGCTGAGCGGATTCAGCCTAGCCACCCAGAAACAACTTGCCCACTTCTGGGTTGGCCAGCAGGTCATCGCCTTTACCAGCCATTGCGATCTCGCCATCGACCAGCACGTAGCCGATATCGGCGAACTCAAGTCCCTTTTTGGCGTTCTGCTCCACCATTATTATGGTCCGGCTCTCTTCCTCACGCAGCCGTTCCAGAATCTCGAAGACCATGTCGATGAAACGCGGTTCAAGCCCGATTGAAGGCTCATCGACCAGCAGCACCTTGGGGTCCATGATCAAGGCGCGGGATATCTCCAGCAACCGCCGCTCGCCGCCCGACAGTACCCCGGCCCGCTGGTGGCGGCGCTCGGCCAGCCGAGTGTAGCGATCGAACACCTGCTCGGCGGCCTGGTGCGCCTGCGCCACCGTATCCATGAGGTAACCCCCCATCAGCAGGTTCTCCTCCACTGTCATATCCGGAAACACCGAGTTGTCCTGCAGAATATAAGCAATGCCAGCGTTTTTGAGTTTGTCGTTGGATGTGAGAGTCGTTACGTCGTCGCCGCGCACCCGTATCGCCCCACCCATGATGTGGGTGAATCCATAAATAGAGTGCAGCACCGTCGATTTGCCGGCGCCGTTGGGTCCGATTAGGCACAGTGCCTGACCCGCACCCACGGCAAGATCGATGCCATGGAGTATTTCCATCTTGCCGTAACCGGCCACCAGTCCGTCGATCTCCAACAATGGGTCAGCGCCAGCGAGTTGGGCCAGGGCGGCCTTATCAGGCCGGTCCTGCGCCAATTGCCGAGCCTGCCTGGCGACATCGTCGACCGACAACACGACGTCGGCCTTGCCAAAGCCATAGCCCTGGATCTGGCCGCCGTTGTCGGCCCCACCCGCCATCAGTGTGCCCCGAGGTACGCGTCGATCACGCGCTGGTCGTTGCGTATCTCGTCTGGTGCGCCATCGGCCAGCAGTTTACCGTGGGCCAGGCAGTAGATGTGCTCGGCCAGGTTCATAATGACCCGCATGTTGTGCTCGATGACCAGCAGGGTGATACCAAACTCGGCATTAGCGCGTTTTAGCCGGTCGATAATGCCGTTGATCAGGGTCGGATTGATGCCGGCCGTAGGCTCATCCAGCAGCAGCATCCTGGGTTGGTTCATCAGCGCCATGCCGAATTCCAGCAACTTCTGCTGGCCGAATGAAAGATCCCCCGCCAGCAGTCGGCGCTTGGAGTACAAGCCCACGAACTCGAGAATGCCATCTGCCTTTTCCTGAACCTCGGCAGGAAAACTGGTGAACATCTCGGCCAGTCGCTCACTGGCATGGGGCACGCTGATTTGCATATTCTGGACGCAAGTCATCTTGCCGTAGATGCGTGTCTGCTGAAAGGTTCGCAACAATCCGAGTCGCGCGATCTGTGGCACCTGCAGGTGCGAGATCTCTTGGCCTTTAAACTCGATAGTGCCGGCATCGACCGGGTGGTACCCCACGACTGAGTTGAACAGCGTGGTCTTGCCCGATCCGTTTGGCCCGATCAGCCCGATAATCTGACCCTCGGGCACCTCAAGGCTGATGCGGTCGTTGGCTAGCACCCCACCGAAGGACTTGGAGCAATCCTTGACCTGCAGCAAGCTCATTGCGCCGCGCCCTCGTCAACCACACTTTCCACCCGGTGGCCAAAGCGGTCCGGCCAGCGGGCCCGGGCAAAACCCATGACCCCCTGCGGGAAAAACACCACGATGATCACGATCAATGCACCCAGCGCCACTCGCTGCCAGCCGAAGAGGAAGGTCCAGAAGATTTCCTGGGTGACATGGAAAATGGTTGCGCCGATCACGGGTCCCCACAGCGTGCCTTTGCCGCCGAGAATGGCCATCAGCACCATCCACACGCCGAAAGTGGCACCGGCAAATGCGGTATCCACTGGATCGATAAAGCCAATGAGATCGCCCATGATGCCGCCGGCTATGGCAAGGAAGAACCCCGACACGCACCACGCTATGGTCTTGTAGCGAGTGGTGTGCAGGCCCATGGCCTCGGCCTTGTCTTCATCATCGCGGATAGCGTTGATGGCCAGGCCAAAACGGCTGGCGTAGAGCCAGCGCAGCACCAAAAAAGTAACTGCAGCCAGGGCCAGGAGGAGGTAACAGAAAAACAGCCCCTTCTCGCCCAGGCCATCCGGGAAAACCGGCGTCACCAACCCGGAGCCGGCACCGATGTAATCGATGCCGGCGGCGATCTCGCCCGCGGCGATACCCAAGCCCAGCGTGCAGATCGCAAAGTAGTGGCCGCGTAAGCGCAGGATGCCGGACCCCAGCACAATGGCGCAGAGCACTGCGCAAACTGCGCTCGCCGCCAGACCCAGCGACATGCCGGTCAGGTAATCTGCCGGGGGCAGCGTATCGAGGCTGCCGGCAAGGGTCTCGTATTCCTCAAAGTCGTAATAAAGATCACGCTGCACCACGGCAGTAACATACATGCCCAGGCCAAAGTAGAACACGTTGCCAAAGGAGTTGTAGCCCATCTGTCCGCCAACCGCATCCCAAGTCAGTGCGAACACCACCATCAGCCACAGCCAGGCCAGTTGTATCTGGTACTCGGGAAACAACAGCGGCGCCGCCAATGCAGCAATAGCGATCAGGGTGTATTTCAGGATGACCTTCACCGTAATACCTTGCGCTGGGCCCGCAACCGATAGTTACGCCACAACAGGATAACTACCAGCAGTGAGAATATAAATGCAGTCTGGAACTCTGCACCGAGCAGGAACCCGGCGTAACTCTCAGCAGCTCCAAGCCCGAGACCGGCCACCACCACACCGGGCAGGTTGCCAATGCCGGCCACCACTACGATCATGAACGAGCGCACGGTATAGGTCAGCCCCTGGAATGCCTGCACCACCCAGGTCATAACAACCAGCGCACCAGCAGCGCCGCAAATCGCCGCATTGATGGAATAAGTCACAGCATAGACCCGGTCAGTGTCTATACCCATGATTCGTGCAGCCCGGGCGTTCTGGGCCGTAGCCCGAATGGCCTGACCCATGCGGCTGCGGACCATGAACAGAACCAGCACCACCCCCACCGATAACGCCAGTACGAATCCCACCACCTTGACCCATGGTACTGTGACCATGTTGTTGAACAGAAAGGCGGTACCCAGGCCTGCTTCGGCGGTCTGCACATCTGCTGTGAACAGTTGATTCATCAGTTGCTGCAGCAAGATACTGATACCGAAAGTCGCCAGGATCGAAATGAAAAGGTCCTGCTCCACTACCCGGCAGATAACCACCCGGTAAGTCAACCAGCCGACCAGGTACAGCACCACGAATGCCACCGGGATGCCAACGAACGGGTGGATGCCCCAACTGAAGAGCAGATAGGTGATGAAGCCACCGAGCATGACGTACTCACCCTGGCAGATGTTGATGATATTCATCACACCCCACACCAGTGCCATGCCGTAGGCCACCAGGGCGAAAATCGCTCCAACCAGCAAGCCGTCTATGAGCAGTTGCACCGAAAAAATCGGCGCGTCAAGCAGGATCTGCAAGTTGTCCATGAGAAAAAAGCCCGCCAGCGCCGGTCAAGGCGCTGGGGGCTTGATGCCTTGCTGGACTAGCGCTCAGCCCAGGTCGGTTTGGGAAAGACTACCGGGATCTCCGCCCATTTAGACGGTGCGACTACCTTGTACTTGCCACCGATAATCTGCCGCAGAGCCATCGGCTTAGCGACGTTCTGGCCGGTGGGTGCGAACTTGATGTTGCCGTAGAAGGTCTGCATTTCCGTGGCTGCCAGCGCATCACGCAAAGCGTCCGTATCAAGGCTGCCGGCGCGCTCAAATGCGTCCGCCCAAACCAGCACCGACGCCGTTGATTCGGCAGCCTGGTAGGGCACCACCGTGTAACCTTCGTACTCAGCGCGGAAAGTATTGGCGTAGTCCGAAGCGCTGCCGAACCACTTGTCGGAGTAACTCATGGTCGAGGCCCACTGGGTAGCACACAGGGTGTAGTCCGAGGTGCCGGGGAACTTGTCTTGCACCTTGGCCGCCTCGCAGTGAGTCATGGCCAGCATGGGGACATCCACCTTCATCTCAGAAGACTGTCGCTGGGCCAGCGCCGCGCCCTTGGAGTGACCCGATACGATTAACAGGTCTGGCTTCAGCGCCTTGACCTTGGTCAGCGTCGCGGCCATATCGCTCAGGTCCTTGGGCAACTTGTCGTCGATCACGACCTTCATGCCATGGCGCTTGGCATCGTCCAGTACGCCAGCACGGATGTCCTGTGAGAACGGATCGTTTTCCATAGCCAGCGCCACAGTGATGTCCGAGGCACTCTTACCCAGCTTACCCGCATTCTCGGCCGCCAGGTTGACCGCTTCTGCCAGGTACTGCTCGGAGGTCGAGAGCACGGCAAACAAGTACTTGTAACCCTTATTGAAGAGCGAGCGCGAAGCGCCATTGCCCTCCACCATGGGGATGCCGTACTTCTCAGTCACCGGCGCGATCGCTTTGGTAAGCCCCGAACTGTAGGGGCCCAACATGTACTTGACACCGTCCTGTTTAATCAGACGTTCGGCCAGTTGCGCGCCGCGCGCCGGGGTGGACTCATCGTCGTAGTAGATGACCTTAAGTTGGTAACTCTTGCCACCAACATTGATCCCACCCATTTCGTTGATACGTTTGATGGCCAGGTTATAACCATTGCGGGTGTGTTTGCCGTTGGTCGAATACTTACCGGTCTCGGACACGGCCGCTCCCAGGGTGATGAACTCACCGGCCCCGGCCGGCCCAGCACTGCCGAGCAGCAGAGCCGAAGCGAGGGCCGCCAGATACGGCGAAAAACGTCTTACACTCATGATTTGTCCTCCTCTAGTTTGGTTCTTCAAATTGCTT
>JASLLH010000008.1:7254-37841 GCA_030747115.1 Arenicellales bacterium | reverse complement strand
CCAGCGGGGCCGATTGCGCTCATTGCAGTGCCCGCCAGGAATGGGCCAAGCAGACCGCCGACACCAAACAGCACGGAAAACACAGCGTTGGCGGAAACCAGTTCTATATCACGGAAACGTTCGCCCAGCAGAGTAATGCCAACGGTGAAGATCCCCCCCATGGAGCCACCCCAGACACTGACCACGGCCCATAGCGCCAGTGCCCGTGGTTGCCACCAGGCATCGCGCCCACCTTCGACAAGAAGCGGAAACAGAATGATCGAAACCATCAGCGCCAGAACACAGACAATCAACAGCCAGTTACGGTTAAATTTGTCAGCTAGCCAACCGATTGGGTATTGAAAAAAAACAGCTGCTACCGACCCGACCCAGATAACTGCATACCCGGTCTGGCGGAATTGTGCACCCAGTACATCCATGGTGTAGAGATGGGCGAAAGATTGCATCGCGCCTTCGACGACACCAAACATGGCTGACGCCAGCAGTACCGTGGGTGCGGCAAAAAATACCGCTGCTAAGCCCAGGGCGACTCCCTGTTCGGGAACACCCAGCCTGACGTCAAGTTTCCGGGCGGGCAGCAGAAAACCAGCCGCAACCACGATTGCCAGCAACCCCCAAACAAACGGCCAGTAAGTGTCTGGGTCAAGATAAGCACCAAGCAGCGGACCGACGGCCCAACCGGCCATGCCGACCGTGACATAGATGCCCATCCAGCGTCCGCGCACCCGGTCATCGACAATATGGTTTATCCACGTATCACCAGCGGTAAACAACAGTGAATTACCCATGCCAAGCAGGAACCGGATCACCAGCCAGGTCTCGAAGCTGCGAAACGCCGGTAAAGCAATTAACGTTACCGCGACCACCACCAGGCCGAGCACAATGGCCTTGAAGAATCCGAGAGCTGGGATGATGCGCGGTGCGGCCAGCGCTACCACGATAATGCCGGCAAACTGGGCAGCCGCATTAATGCCGATCATGGATTCGCTGTAGCCCTGATTGCGCAGAGCTTCGGACAAAATCGGCCAATTCAAAGAACTGGAGATCGACACCACTGCCAGTGCAGCGACGAGTGCAATCATGCAGCGAATTCTTTGCTGGGGAGTCAACTCACTCATGGCGTAACCAATCGCCCACCAGCTCGGGAGCTACGCGATATCTGCTCATCTGCAATCTTGAATTTTCATCGCAAATACATCTTGCTGAAGATCGTCAACGGGCAGTGGTCTCTCAGACGGTCTTAGTTAATTGAGTAAATGGTCGGAGTGAGAGGATTTGAATCTCCGGCCCCTTCCTCACGAGCGCGGGATTCTACCGGAACAAGTCCTAGAAACCCTTGGCTTATTAGGCACTGACTCCACGCAAACAGGCGTCGATGGACTAGAGAGGCCAGGGGCAGACCAGATGTCAGTAAACTAACAATTTGCAGAAAGAACAGAGTCGGTGAAACTGACCCAAAAGCAGTGGGAAATGGTGGTGGAGTGGGACGCCGGTTTGGTTCCCACAATAGGAGCTGAATTAGTCCCTCAACTGCTTTAGTAAGCTAATGCGGGATTATGCTTACGCAGGAGCTTCGGCCCCCTGTTTGTGAGATGCTAGTAGAAACTCTGTTGACAATTGGCTTTGCTCTGGAGCTTTGTCATCAAACGAAATTTGGTATCCCATGGCTTTATAGCTTTTCTCTCGTTTGTTGAACATGCGTTGCAGCATAGGGAGCGAGCAATCGACATAGTCGTAAATGGTGACACGGTCTTTGCCATCAGACTCTCGGTGAATTCGCCCGGCATACTGAGCCAGTGAACCTTTCCATGCAATGGGCATGGCTAAGAACAGCGTGTCTAGTCTTGGCAGATCAAAACCTTCACCTACATATTTGCCAGTGGCAACGACAACTTGCGCGGTAGGTAGTTGTTCTTCAACGGCCTTACGCTCAGACGCGCGCATTGCGCCTTTTAAAACGACCGAGTCGACCTCTTTGTCGAGCAGCAAAGCATTGATCATCTCTGCATGTTCTCTACGTTCTGTTAACACTATTGGGTGTTTAGATTGCTGAATACAAGCGAGAACATCGTTGATGATTCTCTTTGTTCGTTCATCATTTTCCATGATCCACCGATAAGCGTCAGAGATTTTAGGCCGCTCTTCTGAGTTTATTAACTGCTTTGGAGGGTTGTCATAGAGTTGGTGAACAATGACTTGTTGTTCAAATTTATCTTCGGTGGTGCTTTTAACCTTGTGACGAATAGGCCCTGCTGCCATAAAGATGATTTTCTGGTGACCATCCTGTCGTTCGGGGGTGGCTGTCAAGCCGAGTACATATTTGGCTCGAACTTCGTTTAACACCATTTCAAAGCGTGGCGCAGAAACATGATGACATTCATCAACGATCACGTGCCCATAATCTTGAACGAGTTCTGATACCGTATTGTCCTTTTTGTTGATTAGGCTTTGGTAGGTTGCAATGTCGATGATACCCGTTGGTTTTTTCTTGCCCCCACCGATGATGCCGACATCTGTTTCAGGTAGAAATGACTTTAATCGTTCTCTCCATTGATCGAGCAGTTGTCTACTGTGAACCAAAATTAACGTATTGGCTTTGCGCTTAGTAATCATGCTAATAGCGGTAACTGTTTTACCAAAGGCTGTTGGAGCGTGAAGAATACCTGCATCGTGCTTGCACATGGCTCGTACTGCTGCTTGTTGATTCTTTCTGAGTTTGACGAGCGACTTAGTGGCTTTAAGTTTAGTGCCGCTTTCACGTTGATCGTCTAACTTGATTTCTATTTGGTTCTCATTTAATAGCTCAAGCGCATCATCTAAGCAGCCGCGAGGTATTGCCAAGTAGCCTTGCTCAATTCGAGCGCAGGAGATAAATCGAGGAATACCATGGGTTGAAAACCTTAATGCCTGTGTTTTAAAGAACACCGGATTTGAAAAGCTCGCGAGCCGCCTTAACCTTGCCGCTAACGCAGTTGGTAGCTCACTTAAATCAAAATAAACATGATTTGCGAGAGTGACGGTTATCTTTTCTGGTGGGTTTTCCAATAAAAGAGGTTTTGCCTTGGCGGTCATTTCCCAGGGTGGACGATTCTCTATAACCTCTTGTTCTTTAAATAACGCTGAGTTTGGTGAAATCTGTGTCAGTAGCTTTGTCAGTCTACTGTGTGAAATAGACTCCATATTAGCCAGGTGCTGCCATTGGTCCTGGATGACATTAAGCTCGTTATCGACAAAGGAGCTATTGCCAGACAAACGCGCTTCTTTTTGAAGTGGTAGAGCGATTAAATTTCCAAATCCGCCTTCGGGTAAAATATCTTGATTGGGGAAAAGGCGATCATAGGAATCAAACGATAGATTCGGATAAAACTCCATCGCTTTGTCGAGTAGTCCAAATCCTAATAGTCTAGCTTCTTTGGCAGGGACTTTCTCGTTGAAGAAAATCCAAAGGTGCGCTCCGTAGCCGGAGCGTGAAATCTCAATGGCATGTGGTATTTCGAAGTTATGGCAAGCCTTCGACATTGCTTTCACTTCTTCTTGCCATTGGCCTTTATCAAAATCGGCCGCAAGGAAGTAGCAGGTGTTATCTTGCATTAAAGGATAAAGGCCAACGACTTGCTGCCCTGCTAAGTGGCGATAAATGATCTGGTCATTTAACTCTGTGAACTGACGGTGATTGCAGTCCTGACATTTGATGCGCGGCTTGTGACAGATTCCTTGCACCCACTCACTATTGCAGGCAATAGAATAGCCACTGCGACCTTGCTTGTTTTGCCAGCGGTTAGCAAAAATATCGGTTCGGCCCCTAAAAAATCCTCTGAATATGGCAATCTTTTGTTCTGGAGAATATAGGGGCGAATCAGATTTGTTTGATAAGGGCTGTTGAAGTTGCTCTCTGAGTGCTAGAAGCTGCTTTTCCTCCTGTTCAAGCTCAGCGAGCCGAGAGTCAATCTCGGCTATACTTTGAAGCCAATCAGCTTTATGCATGCGCTTGCGGTGGTTTAATCAGAGACTCTGCTGGAATACCCAGACCCTCATGCAGCTTCCAGATCATTTTTAGCGTGAGCGAGCGTTTATGATTGAGAATCTCATAGACTCGGTTGCTTTTACCAATCATGGGCTCAAGGTCTTTCACTGTTAAACCTTTTCGCTCCATCTCAAACTTGATGGCTTCAACAGGATCAGGCAAGTCCAAAGGGAAATGCTTGGCCTCATAAGCTTCGATAAGCGTGACCATCACATCCAGCTTTTCACCTTCGGGTGTGTCAGGACCTGCCATCATCAGGCTTTCAATTTCTTTTAATGCCGCGCGGTAGTCGGCATCAGTTTTAATCGGTTTGATGTCCATAATTTTTTCCTCCGGCAATTAAATAGTTTGTACATCAATTTTGTCGTACTGCGCATGGGTGCCGATGGACCGGATGTAGACAACGCGATAGGCATAGTTGATCCACACGACCAAACGGTACTTGTTACCTGCAATATTGAAAACCACTCGTCCATCTTTGAGTACGCTGGCATTTCTGAAGTCCTGCTTTACATCAGCTGGTGCGCTCCAGTCAGCCGCTAAGGCATGTCGATACCAAGCAAGCGTAGGCTCTTTAGCATCCATGTACTGTGGGTGCTCTTCCCAGAAAGTTTTCAGTGTCGATAGGGCGATGATTCTCATAGAGTTAATAATAGTCCCAAAATGGGACCAGTTCAACTAAAACCTACTGGAGAATCAATATGAGTGAATATCAAGCACTTATGACACAAAGAGAACTTTGTAATCGTTGGCAGGTCAGCGAGGCGACGCTTGAAAGATGGCGTTCCGAAGGTATTGGCCCAATCTACGTAAAACTATGTGGTCAAGTTAGGTATAGGCGCGAAGATGTGCTGGAGTGCGAGGCCAGTTGCTTGAGAAGGAGTACGTTTGAAGCTGTTTAAAGGTAGGATAGTATGCAATTGCCCGCATCAGCCCTAATTTCCTGATAGTAAAGTTGCGGGCTAATAAATAGCCCTAATGGCTGGTGAGGGCTCATTAGGGCTATTTACAAGATGGTGGAGGCGGCGGGAATCGAACCCGCGTCCGCAAATCCGCCACGCACCGGCAACTACATGCTTAGTCTGTCTACGTTTTGACCGATCGTGCCCCGACAGACAGGATCACGGCCGGCGAGCCCGCTTAAGTTTAGCGTGGTGGGTCACGAGCACCCCATCACGCGAGCCCATGTGATTTGACCCCTCGGATCCTAGCCCATGGGCGAGCCGGGGGAGAGGCTAGCAGGGATTAAGCTGCTAGGGCGTAGTTGTCTTCGTTGGCAACTATAGTTGTGCAGTTGGATTTACGAGGAGATCTGCACCTCGGCATGCTCCGATGGCTTTGTAATCCACGTCGAAACCAGGTCGCCCCCGGATTCCCATCGATACGGCTAAACCATAGTAGCATAAATGGAGGTTTGGCTACTAAAACCAAGGAGTTATAGGTGTTCGTTCAGCGGCTGCTTTTGAGTAGCCGGTGTTGTTCTCGGTCCCACTCGCGTTGACGGATAGTGGCGCGTTTGTCGTGCTGCTTCTTACCCTTAGCGAGGGCGATGCGTAATTTGGCCCGGCTTTTTTTCCAGTAGAGTGCAAGCGGCACCAACGTGTAGCCGCGGCGTTCCACGGCGCCAATCAGTTTGCTGATCTCGCTGGCGTGCAGCAGCAGTTTGCGCATACGGGTGGGATCGGTGGTGACATGGGTGGAGGCCGCGGCCAGCGGTGAGAAGTGGGCGCCAAAGAGAAAGAGTTCACCCTCGCGGATGATCACGTAGCTCTCTTTCAGTTGTGCCCGACCCTCGCGCAGGCTCTTGACTTCCCAGCCCTCTAGTGCGAGGCCTGCTTCGAACTCCTCTTCTATGAAAAAGTCGTGCCAGGCCTTCTTGTTGCGGGCAATGCTGTTGTCGGGTTTGGTTTTGGTTTTGGCCATAGGGTTGAGCTGCCGTACACCCGGAACGGGACGCCGCATCAGGATCTGCAAGGGCGAGGCGACTATAATCCAACTATAGCCCAACCCTGGCAACAGCGGCTCTTGCATACCGTCAACCGATCCCTCATCGTGCCCTACAGCGCCCTGGAGATGTACGCGCTGGTAAACGACGTGGATCGCTACCACGAGTTTCTGCTCTGGTGTAATGAGTCTGAGACTCTCGAGCAGGAGGACGAAGTATCCGTTGCCCGGATCAGCATTGCCTTCAAGGGCCTGAACACGGCCTTCACCACGCGCAATCGCCTGGTCCCGGGACGTTCGATTCACATGAAGCTCTGCGAAGGGCCGTCTTTTAAGACACTGCTTGGCGACTGGCAGTTTGTGCCGCTGGATGATTGTGCCTGCCGGATCGAACTCAGTGTTCAGTTTGTCCTGGCGGGGCGCATCGCCGAGAAGGCCTTGAGCCCGATCTTCAGCCGGATTTGCGCTGATCTAGTGGACGCTTTTGCTGGCCGTGCCAAAGTGCTCTACGGGGAGCGCGCGTTTGCTTGAGGTGGAGGTCGCCTACGCGCTGCCCGACCGGCAGTTCCTGGAACGGGTCCGCCTGCCCGAAGGTAGCACTGTGCGGGCCGCCATCGAAGCCTCGGGTGTGCTCCAGGCGTTTCCCGTCATCGACCTCGAATCTGCGCCAGTGGGCATCTTCTCCCGGCGCAGCACGCTGGATACGGTACTCTCGAGCGGCGATCGGGTTGAAATCTACCGGCGGCTACGCATCAATCCCGGGGAGGCCCGCCGCCAGCGAGCCGGGCAAAAAAAAGACCTTTAGTCGCCACCCGGGGTAATCTTGTGCCACAGACGCAAGAAAAAGCCAGGTTTGTTCGGAGTTGGTGTGGTGCTCGTTGTTGGCAATGCACTGGCATCACCCTGGATGATCTCGTGTACCTGGTCGTCCACAAACAGTATGCTTAGCCGCCGCATTTGGGCCGGCTCCCCGCTCCCAGCCTGGTAGCTGTAGAAGTAGTCCCAGCGATCAGTGTGGAAAGGGTCTTCGATGAGCGGGGTACCAAGAACGAAGCGGACCTCGTTGCGCTTCATTCCAGGCACCACTTTGTTCAGCTGTTCGCGACTGACCACATTACCCTGCTGGATGTCGATGCGGTAGGTGCGCATGCAACCCACTGTTGTCAGGACCAGGGTTACGCTGAGTAACAGGGTGATGGAGGCTTTCACTTTGGACACGTAATCCGTTCAGGTGTAGGGGGGGTGATAATAAACGACCGGGGTTGGGTGTGTCGGTTCAAGCTGGCACCAGCACTTTTTGCATGGCTATCTCGTCACAGTGGTCGAATCTGGGGCAAGTCACGCATACGCTGAAGACCTTCTCCGGCAGGCTTTCCATGGCCACGATCCGGAATCCCAGCTTATGGAAGAACCCCGGCACATATGTCAACGCCATCAACCGCTGAAGTCCGAGCCCGAGCGCTTCGTTCTGGAGATATTCCACCATGGCCCGGCCGTAGCCGGTGCCAAGCGTAGTCGGGTGCACGGCCAGGCTGCGGACCTCACCGAGTTCTTCAGTGAAGACTTCCAATGAGCCGCAACCGCGGACTTTGCCAAGGTGCTCGGCTACTACGAAGCCGTGCAGGTGCGCACAAATCTCGTCGGTCGAACGCGGCAACAAGCGGCCCTTGATTGCGTAATCACGCAGCAATTCGAAGATGGTCGGGACGTCGGCGGTGGTGGCCGCGCGCACCTGAGCACTCATGAGTTCGCCCGCTTGAGCATGTCGTTCGCATGAGCCCGGGTCTTGGCAGTGATCTCCACCCCGCCCAGCATGCGCGCAATCTCTCCCGGGCGCTCCTTTGCGCCCAGCGCCTCGACTTGCACTTCGGTCACGGTGCCTGCGAGCCGTGTTACCTTGAGGTGGGCATCGCCCTGTACGGCCACCTGCGGTAAGTGGGTAATACACAACACTTGGCGGGTCCCACCCAGCTCACGCAATTTGCTACCGACGATTTCTGCCACCCGTCCGCCGATGCCCACATCGACTTCGTCATACACGCAACTCGGCACTGGATGATCTGTCTGCGCGGTGGCGAGCTGCACGGCCAGGCTGATGCGCGAGAGCTCACCGCCTGAGGCAGCGCGTTCGAGCGATGCCTCGTCCATGTCGGCGGCGGTGCGGATGCGGAACTGCACAGCTTCTGCTCCGTGGCGGGCGCGGTTGCCACCAGCGGCAGGTGTCAAGGCCACGTGAAATATCGCGCCCGCAAGGCCCAGTGCCGGCAATTGCCCGTTTACGGCAGTCACAAGTTTGGGTGCGGCCTGTTGCCGTGCCTGAGTGATACGTTCGGCGAGGGTGTCGAAGTCCTTTTCCAATTGCTCAATACGGGCCGCCAAGGCGGCGCTTTGCTCATCGTCCCCTGCTATTGCCGCGAGATCACCCTGCAGCCGCACCAGCAGGTCGCGGAGCTCGACCGGTGTCACCCGGTACTTGCGCGCTGCGTCGTGCAGTGCGCCGAGGCGCCGGTCTTGGCGTTCAAACTCGGCAGGGTCAAGCTCGTAGTCGGCCTGCCAGCGCCTGAGGTCTGCCACCGTCTCGGCTAATTGCACCGCGATCTGCTCGAGTTGTTCCCGGGCGCCTTGCAGACGTGGGTCAAAAGTGGCCAACCCACCAAGGCGTACCCCGGCGTGGGTGAGGATCGCGGCAACCGCCGACTCCTCGGCCTCTTCAAGCTCCTGCAGGGTTTGCCAGGCGCCCTCGGCAAGTTCGCGGGTGTGTGCCAGCCGGCCGTGGCTTTCACTGAGCACGGCCAGTTCGTCGGGATCCGGCGCGAGGCGTGTGAGCTCGTCTACCTGATGGCGCAGGAAGTCCTCACGTTCGCGCAGCTCGGCAGCACGCGAGCGCAGCTTCTCGAGCGCACTCGCTGCCTCAGCCAGTTGTGTGTGGATGCCACTGAGGGTTGCCACCGCCGCCGAGATACCGGCATAGGCATCGAGGATTACCCGCTGGTTCTCTTTTTTCAGCAGCAGGTGGTGGTCTTGCTGGCCGTGAATATCCACCAGGCGCTCGCCGATCTCACGCAGTGACTGAATCGGTACCGGGTGGCCGTTGATAAAGCCACGCGAGGGCTTATCTCGATAGATCAGCCGGCGCAGGGTACAGTCGCTCTGGTCCCCGGTAAGTTCTTGTTCGGTCAGCCATTGTAAAGTGGCCGGGTTGACGGCGAGGTCGAAGCCGGCCTGGATCTCGCACTGCTCGCAGCCAGGGCGGATAAGGTCGCTCGATGCGCGATCACCCAGCAGCAGCGCCAGCGCATCGACGATGATCGACTTGCCAGCGCCGGTTTCGCCGGTGACCACGGTCAATCCGCGGTCGAATGTCATCCCGACCTGTTTGACCACGACGAAGTTGTGCACTTCCAGCCAGTTGATCATTGGCGTGGGGGCTCAACCCCAGCCAAGCTTGGAGTGTAGGGCGTTGTAGTGGCTATGGCTGTTAATACGAATCATCCGGGTGACGGTGCTGGCTTTGCTGATGTGTAGGACCTCGTTGCCGCCGACCGAAAACTGGTGGAGTCCGTCGATGAAGATATTACCGTCTTCGCCGGCAAGGTCGAGCAATTCGATCTCTACCGTGCTGCTCGCGTCGAGCACGATGGGTCGTTGACCTAGTGTGTGCGGGCAGATCGGTGCAAATAGCATGGCCGGCAGCAAGGGGTGCAATATGGGCCCGCCGGCGGAGAGTGCATAGGCAGTGGAGCCGGTGGGCGTGGACAGAATTACGCCGTCGCCGCGGGTGCGACCGACAGCCTCACCGTTGACCCGGGTATCGAACTCGATCATGCGTCCGGTTGCGCCTTTCGCCAGGACGATATCGTTCAGGGCGATGCTATCGAGTAGCGTGTCGCCATGACGCGTGATAGTGGCGTGCAACATCATGCGCTCTTCTATCTGGCAGTCGCCACGCAATATCTCGTCCAAGTCCTCCAGCATGCGCCCGGCCGGTATGTCAGTGAGAAAGCCCAGCCGGCCGAGGTTAATTCCAATCATCGGCAACTCGTGGTGGGCGAGTGAACGGGCCACGTGCAGCATGGTACCGTCACCACCTACCACTACACCGAGGTCGATGGTCTCGCGCAGCGGACGCCCGGAATCCTCGATTCGCAGTCCCTTGATAGTTTCAGCGGTGGTATCCCCTAGGTACACCGCCAAGCCCCTCTGCTCGAGGTGCGCCCGCACGGCGGTGAGGGTGACCCTCACCTCGGAGTCCTGGTAGCGGCCAAATAAGCCCGCTGATTTGAAGATCATGATGATTTTCCTGTCATGGTCGTGACCGGCCGTCGTGCCCCCCCGGTATGGCGATTGCGTCCGCTTCGAGCGGTGGTATGATTATCAGGCAGCCCACGGGCAGTGTATCAGGGCCGATTGTACCGACAAGTAAACCCGTCAAAATACCTGACTGGTACGATGATGAATATTCAGGGCATTCAACTCAACGAGCGGGCCGAGACCCTATTGCGGCTGCTGGTCCGCCGTTATGTCAGCGACGGCGAGCCGGTTGGGTCGCGCACCCTGTCTCGCGAATCAGGCATGGACCTTAGTGCCGCGACCATCCGTAACGTGATGTCCGACCTCGAGGATTTAGGGTTGATCCACTCGCCGCATACCTCGGCCGGGCGTGTGCCCACACAACTGGGCTACCGCGTGTTCGTCAACACGCTACTCAAGATGCGGCCGCCCGACGATGAAAGCGTCCGCGAGATCAGTGAGAGTTTGGGCTCGATGAAGGATCCTGACGAACTCATCGGGGCTGCCTCGGACCTGCTGTCGGACATCACCCGTTTTGCTGGGGTCGTGCTCTTGCCTGGTGCCGATCATGCCATGTTGCGCCAGATCGAATTCCTACAACTGGCCGAGGACCGGATTCTTGCGATCCTCGTGACCGAGGACGGACGAGTTCAGAACCGGGTCCTGTTTATGGACCACAAATACTCTCCCGGCGAACTGGTTGAGGCAGCTAATTTCTTCAATGCCCAGTTCGCTGGGCGCTCTCTGAACGATGTGCGTCACACCCTGTTGCTGGAGATGCACCGTGACAGTGATGCCATGAACCGGATCATGCGCACTGCAGTGGAGATGGCGGGCCAATTGCTGGGTGAGGAGCAGGCAGAAGTGGGCGTAGTCGTCAGCGGTGAGACCAATCTGTTGAGCATTCCTGATTTTGATCAACTGGAGAAACTGCGTGGTATTTTTGACGCCTTCAAGACCAAGCAGGACCTGCTGCAACTGCTGGATAAGAGTATGCGCGCCAGTGGCGTGAGCATCTTCATCGGCGAGGAGTCGGGTTACAGCGCCCTGACCGAGTGCAGTATCGTAACTGCACCCTACCAGGCGGACGGGCGCTGTATCGGTGTGCTGGGAGTGGTTGGGCCCACGCGCATGTCCTATGAAGAGGTCATTCCAGTGGTGGACATCACCGCCCGGGTTCTCGGCAACGCTCTCAAAGCGATGCACTGAATGAGTTCGGCTCGCTGCTGGTCGCTGCGCGGGTTGAAATCCCTGCCATAAACCCCATTTCTATCCCGTTTTCCGTGTATTGCCGGTATGGCGCTCTCAGCAGAGGAGAATTTGCTTCGTTATGACTTCAACCGATCAAACTACCGCCAAGGACAAGAGCCGCCCGATTGATACAGCCGACACCCCGAGCGGTGCTGGCACAGCTGGGGAGCAGGTGTCAGAGGGACCGGGTGAGACCCAATTGAGCGCCAGCGAGGCCGCTGCTGGAGAAGGCAGCGTGGATCGGGCTGCAGCCCCCGAGCTGCTTGGCGAACTCGAGACCCTGCGCCAACAGGTCGAGGAGATGCGGGATGGTTTTCTGCGGGCCCGGGCCGAGGCCGACAACATCCGCAAGCGTGCACAGGGCGAGGTGGCCAGCGCCCGCAAGTTCTCCCTGGAGAGTTTTGCGACCGAGTTGCTGAACGTGCGCGACAGCCTGGATCTCGCCCGGGCGGTGAACCTTGAAGGGGCGGCCGAGGACCTTGTTACGCGGATGGTCGAGGGGCTCGATCTGACTCTCAAGCAGTTCGATACGGTATTTGAGAAGTTCACCATCTTCGAAGTTGATCCACAGCCTGGCGACAAGCTGGATCCTGAGTCGCACCAAGCTATGAGTATGGAGGAGTCGGCGGATATCGCCCCCAACCATATTTGCCGGGTGGTGCAGAAGGGCTACCGCCTGCACGACCGGTTGCTGCGTCCAGCCATGGTGATCGTGGCAAAAACCCCAGCCAGCGGTTGAAACTGGCCCCGTTAAACCCCAAGTTCTCTGCAGTAGCGAAATAATTCAGTAGAGCGTTCCTGAGGATACAAGTATGGCAAGCATCATAGGCATAGATCTTGGTACCACCAACTCCTGCGTCGCAATTATGGAAGGTGGCAAGCCCAAGGTATTGGAAAATAGCGAAGGCGACCGGACTACGCCCTCGGTAGTGGCATTTACCGAGGACGGCGAGGTGCTGGTGGGCCAGTCGGCTAAGCGCCAGGCAGTGACCAACCCCCACCACACCGTATTTGCATCCAAGCGCTTAATTGGCCGCAAGTTTCAGGAGGATGTGGTCCAGCGCGACATCGATCTAATGCCTTACAAGATCGTCAAAGCTAAGAACGGTGACGCCTGGGTGGAGATTGGCGACAAGCAGATGGCGCCACCGGAGGTCTCCGCGCGGGTACTGCAGAAGATGAAGAAAACCGCGGAAGATTACCTCGGCAGCGAGGTCACTGAGGCAGTGATTACGGTACCGGCCTACTTCAATGATTCACAACGACAGGCCACCAAAGACGCCGGCCGTATCGCTGGACTCGAGGTCAAGCGCATCATCAATGAGCCCACCGCAGCGGCGCTCGCCTATGGCCTCGAAAAAAAGCACGGCGACCGTAAGATCGCGGTCTATGACCTCGGTGGCGGCACTTTCGACATCTCTATCATCGAGATCGCCGATGTTGATGGTGAGCACCAGTTCGAGGTGCTCTCGACCAATGGCGATACCTTCCTCGGGGGTGAGGACTTCGATCGGCGTTTGATCGATTACCTTGCCGACGAATTCAAGAAGGACCAGGGTATGGATCTGCGAGGGGATCCGCTCGCCATGCAGCGCCTGAAAGAAGGAGCCGAGAAGGCCAAGATCGAGTTGTCCTCGAGTACCCAGACTGAGATCAATCTGCCATATATCACCGCAGACCAGAGTGGGCCGAAGCACCTCAACTTGAAGTTGTCTCGAGCCAAACTCGAGTCGATGGTCGACGAACTCATTGCCCGGTCAATCGAGCCGTGCCGGATCGCACTAAAAGACGCAGGTCTCAAGGCTGCCGACATCGACGACGTGCTGCTAGTGGGTGGCCAGACCCGGATGCCCAAGGTGCAAGAGACGGTCAAGGACTTCTTTGGCCGTGAGCTTCGCCGTGACATCAACCCCGACGAGGCGGTTGCAGTCGGTGCTGCCATTCAGGGCGGTGTGCTCGGTGGTGAGGTCAAGGACGTGCTGCTGCTCGACGTCACCCCATTGTCGCTCGGTATAGAGACTCTTGGCGGGGTGTTGACCAAGCTGATCGAAAAAAACACGACCATCCCGACCAAGGCCAACCAGGTTTTTTCCACTGCCGATGACAATCAAACTGCGGTGACCGTGCACGTATTGCAGGGTGAGCGGGAAATGGCCCAGCATAATAAATCGCTCGGCCGTTTCGACCTGACCAACATTCCGCCAGCGCCACGCGGGGTACCGCAGATTGAGGTCACATTCGATATCGACGCCAACGGTATCTTGCACGTCTCGGCCAAGGATAAGGCCACCGGCAAGGAAAATAAGATCGTCATCAAGGCGGGCTCGGGCCTGTCGGATGACGAAATCGAGCGCATGGTTGAGGACGCCGAAACGCATGCCGAAGAAGATCGCAAGGCGCGTGAATTGATCGATGCCCGCAACCATGGTGAAGCTATGGTGCATACTGTGCGCAAGACCCTGACCGAGGCCGCGGACAAGGTCGAGGCCGAAGAGAAGGAGCGTATCGACAGCGCCATCTCCGAACTCGAGGAAGCGGTCAAAGGTGAAGACGCGGAGGAGATCACCGGCAAGACCAATGCCCTGATGGAGGCGAGCCACAAACTGGCTGAGCGCATGTACCAGGAGCAAGCTGATACGGCTACCGCCGGCGATGACAGCGGTTCTGCCGAAGGCACTGCAAGCGGTGCCAGTGGGGGGGACGACGTGGTGGATGCAGAATTTGAAGAGGTAAAGGACAACAAAGACACCTAGGCTACTGAAAACCAGGCATTCCGGCAACGGGGTGGCCGGAGGCAGAAGGCGGAGCGCAAAGCCGGTCGTACGATACCGGCTTTTTGTGTGTCGTGAGAGGTAACTGAAAGATTTAAACGAGCGATGGAAAAACGGGATTATTACGAGGTGCTGGGGGCAAGCCGCAATGCTTCCGAGGCAGAGTTGAAAAAGGCGTACCGGCGCCTTGCTATGAAGTATCACCCGGACCGTAATCCCGGTGATACGGCGGCGGAGAAACACTTCAAGGAGGCCAAAGAGGCCTACGAGGTGTTGGCCGATGCCCAGAAGCGCTCAGCCTACGACCAGTTTGGGCATGCGGGCGTAGATCCCGCTGTGGGCATGGGCGGCCCCGGCGCGGCGGGCTTTGGCGACATTTTCGGCGACATTTTCGGCGATATCTTTGGTGGTGGCACTGGTGGACGCCGGCGGGGGCCAGGCCGGGGCTCGGACCTGCGCTACACCCTGGAGCTGTCACTGGAAGACGCGGTGCGTGGGACCGAAACCAGGATTCGCGTGCCCAGTCATGTGCGTTGCGACACCTGCAGCGGCTCTGGAGCCAAGCCCGGCACCTCGCCGAATACCTGCGGTACCTGCGACGGTCGGGGTCAGGTGCGCATGCAGCAGGGCTTTTTCTCCATCCAGCAGACTTGCCCCGATTGCCAGGGCCGGGGTAGCGTGATTGGCTCTCCCTGCGTTGACTGCAGTGGCCAGGGGCGAGTGCGCAAGACCAAGACCCTGCAGGTCAAGGTGCCGGCTGGAGTCGATGAGGGCGACCAGATTCGCCTCGCCGGTGAGGGTGAGGCCGCTGCCGGTGCTGCTGGCGACCTCTATGTGCAGATCCACATCAAGCCGCACGAGATATTCTCTCGCGACGGTGACAATCTCTACTGCGAAACGCCAGTGAGTATGGCCATGGCAGCACTGGGCGGTGAGATCGATATTCCGACGCTGGATGGGCGTGCGCATCTCAAGATTCCGCCGGAGAGTCAGTCGGAACGGGTGTTCCGACTGCGTGGCAAGGGTGTGCGCAACGTGCGCTCGAGCGCCCTCGGCGATCTGTATTGCAAGATCAAACTGGAAACCCCGGTCAACCTCAACCGCAAGCAGAAGGACCTGCTCAGGGATTTCGACCGTTTGCTTAAAGAAGGCGGCGAACGACATTGTCCGCGGGAAAATTCCTGGGCCAACCGGCTTAAAACTTTCTTCAACGATATCGTCTCCTGAGTATGTCCGGAACCAGCAGGTTCTTGTACGCTCATACCGGGAAAAGATCTCCTCTCTGACAGCCTGGCCGGAATTCGTTTATCCTTGCTGCCCGGTGACCCATCGATCCTACCGCACCTGAGACCCTTATCTTGATTACCGTCACCGAAACTCCACTGGCCGGTGTGGTAATCGTCAAGCCGCGTGTATTCGAGGACGAGCGCGGGTTTTTCATGGAGTCGTTCAACGCCGACGATTTTGCACAGGCTGGGCTACCCACTGTGTTCGTGCAGGATAATCACTCGCGCTCCAGCCGCGGCGTATTGCGCGGTCTGCACTACCAGTACCCAGGCTGGCAGGGCAAACTGGTGCGGGTGCTGGCTGGGGAGATCTTCGATGTGGTAGTGGATATCCGCCAGCAGTCGGCAACTTTTGGCCAGTGGTTTGGTATTACGCTCTCAGCCGTGAACCACGAGCAACTCTACGTGCCGCCGGGCTACGCCCACGGCTTTTGCGTCTTGAGCGAGGTTTCCGAGATGGCTTACAAGTGCACGGCCCTGTACCAGTCGGCCGCTGATGCGTGCGTGCTGTGGAATGACCCACAGATCGGCATCGACTGGCCGATCGCCGACCCGATACTCTCTGCCAAGGACGCCGCCGCACCGCGGCTTGCCGAACTGCCGGAGTTCACGGTCTGAGAGCTGGCTTGATGAAGATCCTGGTTTTTGGCCGCGTGGGGCAGGTCGGTTCGGCGCTGGTCGAATTACTGGCGGGACGCTACCCGGTGCAGTTTCTCGACCAGCCCGAGGTCGATTTTGCAGACCCCGCCAGCGCAGTTGCCCAGGTGCGTAGCCAGCAGCCGGACGTTGTCATCAATGCGGCGGCTTATACCGCGGTGGATAAGGCACAGGCCGAGCCGGAACTCGCCCACACGATCAATGCCCAGGCACCGGCGGCGATAGCCGCGGCCTGCACCGAGATCGGCGCAACAATCATCCACTACTCCACCGATTATGTATTTGATGGCGGCGCTACGGCGCCGTACACAGAGGAGGCACCAGTCGCGCCGCAGAGCGTTTACGGGATGAGCAAACTCGCCGGGGAGCAGGCTGTGCAGGCGGCCAGCGACCGCCACATCATCCTGCGCACGGCCTGGTTGTACTCGCACGTAGGCCAGAACTTCGTCAAGACCATGCTGCGTCTGGCGGCTGCCGGCAAGCCCCTCCGGGTAGTCGCCGACCAGGTCGGTTCACCCACTTATGCCTGGGATCTGGCCCAGGCCACCGTAGGAATCGTTGACGCGCTGGCTGGTGGCCGCGAGGATGGTTTCGGCATCTTTCACGCAACCAACAGTGGCATGACCAGCTGGCACGGGTTTGCCGCAAAGCTTTTTGAACTCACGGGACATGACGATATCGCAGTGCTGCCGATCACTACTGCCGAGTATCCCACCCCGGCACCACGACCGGCCTTCTCAGTGCTGTCCTGTGCGCGCCTCAAACTGGGCTATGGCATCGAATTGCCTGACTGGCAGGAGGCACTGGCCCGCTGCCTGGCGCGGCTGTGATGGTTGCTCGGGCGGCACTCACATCATGAGACTGCTGGCGCTCGACACAGCAACCGAGGGTTGTTCGGCCGCCTGCCTGGCTGGCGAGTCACTCGTAGAGCGCTACCAGATAGAGCCCCAGGGACATTCGCGGCTGCTGCTGACCATGGTCGAGTCGGTGCTGGCCGAGACCGCGTCGCAACGCGCGGACCTGGATGCAGTTGCTTTCGATGCAGGCCCTGGTTCTTTCACCGGCATCCGCATCGGTGCGGGCGTGGCCCAGGGCATATCCCTGGGGCTCGAGTTGCCGCTGGTTGGCGTGTCGTCCCTGATGGCGCTGGCAGAGGGTGTTGTGGATACGGTGGCTACCGTTGCCGCCGTCTGTGCGGCGATCGATGCACGCATGGGGCAGGTGTACTGGGCCCGGCTGGTGCGGGATCCGAATGAAGCGGCACTATGGCGCTGGCACGAGTTGCCCCGGGTGAGCGGGCCCGAGGCTGTGCCAGCCCTGGCGGTGGGTGAGATCGGAGTCGGCAGTGGCTGGGACCGCTATGCCGAGGTCCTTACCGGTGGGGCCGCGGTACAGTGGCTTCCAGAGTGTTTCCCCCGGGCCCGCCAGGTGGCTGTGATCGCTCAGCGTTTGCTGGACTCGGGCGCTACCGGCGCGTGGCAGGCCGCTATGCCCGTTTATGTGCGTGACCGGGTGACTGGCTGAAAGAGCCACATCGCCTTAGATGTGGCCTCGGGAAATCATACGGGTGCCGGGGTTCGGGTGCAGTCGCCACTCACGGGGGCGGGCACAGCCCGGCACGGGATAAGCAAATCTCACCCTGAGAATTGGATCCGCAAACGGCTAAACCACAGCATGCCCATGTCCCACTGTAGTGACCGCTGAGCTTGCTTGAGGTGCCGGCCAACGTGATAGTTAAGAGGTCCGGGACAGCCTCGGTATCGATGTTTGCGTGGGCTGTCGCCCCGGAACCGCCGCCGCCCGAAAACATCACTGCGGGAGCGGTCACATAGCCAGAGCCGGGGTCAGTAACAATAACAGCGGTTACCGTGGCTGCTGGTGGATCTTCGTGTGGATCAAATAGTTCTGCCGTGGCGGTCGCCCCGGAACCACCACCGCCCGACAACTTCACTTGGGGCGCGGTCGCATAGCCAGAGCCGGGGTCAGTAACAACAAAGCCAACCACCGTGCCCTCTGCTTCATCGATTACAGCTATGGCTGTGGCCCCTTCGCCGCCATGGCCCGTGGATAGGAGTTCAACAGTAGGTGCTGAGGTATAACCGCTGCCGGCGTTATCCACGTCGACCGACGCCACCCCACCGGTCGCCTGAGGGGCGTTGAGCGATAAAACGAGCGTGCCCCGGTTGCTGTTTTCCTGGTCGGCCGTCAGCGGGTTATCGCCGGTGGTATTTTCTGGAGCCTGCACCGCGGTACCGGCCAGCGTGCCGCTAGAGATGGAACTGTGACCGCCCGTCGTCATGGTGCCGGAGACGTCACCGCCGCCGTCCGACAATGTCATGCGCACCGGATCACTACCGCTGCTGAAACACTTGCCATAAATCGTACCCGACCAATGTCCAGATACGTTGAAGACCTGGTTGTAGACACCGCCAGTGCTTTCGCTGCCGCAAGCCGCCAGGAAGCAGGCGGCGAAAACAAGCATGGTGGCGTAGACTGGTTGGCGTGTTGTCATAATCCCAAAT
Source organism: Arenicellales bacterium (assembly GCA_030747115.1). Classification (GTDB taxonomy): domain Bacteria; phylum Pseudomonadota; class Gammaproteobacteria; order Arenicellales; family UBA868; genus UBA12578. The sequence goes on along the minus strand of JASLLH010000008.1, from coordinate 19,096 downwards.
GGTTAAGCCGTATTCGTGGTTGCTGTGGTGTATTACCTCATAATGGGGCGTGGAGTAGTCTGCTGACGCCAGGGTTTCACACCCGCAGCCCGCTGGGGCGTCATTCCGCGCAGCAGCGCCGTGTCCGCCGCGATATTGTTACATACGCCACTGCTGCTGTCACCGCCGCAGGCGGTCATGATGACCACAATCACAGCAAGTGTGATGGTGTAAAGTGGCTGGCCTGCAGTCATGATCCCGGTAGGTGGGTCATAGCGGTTGTTACAGTACCTTACCGCATAATCGAGCCTGGGGCCTTATATCCTCACCAGCACAGACTGAGTGGTATTTTCTGGCTTGCACCCCCTTGGTGGTGCGACTCAACCACGTCGGGCGGTGACCCCACTCAGGAGCAGAGTTTTTGCCTGAGGATCTGGTTGACCGCCCGGGGGTTGGCCTTGCCAGAGGTTGCCTTCATCACCTGCCCAACCAAAAAACTCAGCACTTTCTCTTCACCAGCTCGCAGCTGGGCCGCCTGCGCAGGAAAGTCTGCGATCACCTCGACCACGGCCCGTTCTATGATCTCGGTGTCGAGGATCTGCTTGAGGCCACGGGCCTCGATGATTTCCCCGGCAGTGCCATCACCATGCCACATGGCCTCAAACACCGCCTTAGCCGTCTTGCCCGACACAGTCTGATCCTGGATACATCTGACCAACTCACCCAGCATGCTGGGTGAGACTTTACTCTCACTTATCGGGGTGTCGGTGCGGTTAAGCCACGACGCCAGTTCGCCGGTAACCCAGTTCGCCATCAGGCGGTGGTCACAGGCATTGGCGGCGAGCGCCTGTTCAAAGTAATCGGCAGTGTCTTTCTCTGCTGTCAACTGGGCGGCGTCCGTTTCGCTCAATTCATACTCAGTGACAAAACGTTGCCGGCGTGCGTCGGGCAACTCGGGCAACGACTCTCGGGCCTGTTCCAGGTCAGCCGCAGTGATTACCAGTGGCGGCAGATCGGGGTCCGGAAAGTAACGGTAGTCGTGGGCCTCTTCCTTGCTTCGCATCGGCCGGGTCTCGTCGGTGGCCGGGTCGTACAGGCGGGTTTCCTGGGCCACCGTGCCGCCGTCCTCCAGCACCTCGATTTGGCGCGTAATCTCGTACGCCAGTGCGCGTTCGACAAAGCGAAAAGAATTGATGTTCTTGAGTTCTGTGCGGATGCCCAGCTGCGCCTGTCCCATGGGCCTTACTGAGATGTTGGCGTCACAGCGGAATGAACCTTCTTCCATGTTGCCGTCGCAGATCTCGAGGTAACGCACCAGCGAGTGCAGTTTCCTGAGGTAGGCGACTGCCTCGGCGGGGGTGCGCATATCGGGTTCCGAGACGATCTCGAGTAGCGGTGTGCCCGCGCGGTTGAGATCTACTCCCGTCATGCCGCGGAAATCCTCGTGCAGCGATTTGCCGGCGTCTTCTTCCAGGTGGGCACGGGTAATGCCGATTCGCTTGCGTCCCTGCGCCGTGTCGATAAAGAGCTCTCCGCCGGCGACGATTGGAATCTCGTACTGGCTGATCTGGTAACCCTTGGGCAGGTCCGGGTAGAAGTAGTTCTTGCGCGCAAAGATCGAGCGGGGGTTGACCCGGGCATCGACCGCGAGGCCGAACTTGATCGCCAGCAGTGCTGCCTGCCGATTCATCACCGGCAGCACTCCAGGCAGGGCGATATCCACCGCACATGCCTGGGTGTTGGGTGCGGCACCGTAGGCGGTCGGAGCCCCGGAAAATATCTTGCTGTAGGTCTGCAATTGGGCATGCACTTCCAGCCCGATGACTGGTTCCCAGGACATATGCTAGAAACCCTCTGGTAACCGCTGGTGCCAGTTGGTCACCTGCTGGTAGCGATGGGCGGCACCCAGCAGCCGGCCCTCATCCATGAAACGGCCGATAAATTGCAGGCCGATGGGCAGACCACTGTGATCGAGCCCGACCGGCAGTGACAGCGCTGGCAGCCCGGCAAGGTTGACCGTGTTGGTGAAGATGTCATTCAGGTACATGGCCACCGGGTCTTCAACTTTCTCACCCAGGCCAAAGGCGCTGGTCGGGGCAGTGGGGCCGGCGATAATGTCGCATTGCTTAAAGGCGCGGTCGAAATCCTCAGCGATGATGCGGCGAATCTTCTGAGCCTTGAGGTAGTAGGCGTCGTAGTAGCCAGCCGAGAGCGCGTAGGTACCGATCAGAATACGCCTTTTTACTTCCTCGCCAAAACCTTCGGCCCGGGTTTTTTCGTACAGAGCGAGCAGATCTTCGCAGTCGGCAGCGCGGTGGCCGTAGCGCACGCCATCAAAGCGCGCAAGGTTAGAAGAGGCCTCGGCCGGCGCAATGACGTAATAACAGGGGATTCCAGCGGCGCTGTTGGGCAGTTCGACATCGATCAGTTGTGCACCCATCTGCTCGAAAATGGTCAGCGCATCACGCACCCCCTGCAGCACTTGTCCGTCCACGGACTCGTCAAAGAACTCTCTGGGCAGGCCCAGTTTGAGACCAGTCAGGTCCATTTCCAGGGCCGCCTCGTAATCGGGTGTCACCTGGGTCATCGAGGTGGAATCGCGCGGGTCGAAGCCGGCCATGCTCGCCAGCAGCAGGGCGGCGTCTTGGGCGGACTGGGCCAGCGGCCCGGCCTGATCCAGCGATGAGGCGAATGCGATCATGCCGTAGCGTGAGACCCGGCCGTAACTGGGCTTAAGGCCGGTCAGACCACAGAACGCTGCCGGCTGGCGGATGGAGCCGCCGGTATCGGTGCCGGTCGCTGCCGGCACCAGTCGCGCTGCCACCGCAGCAGCCGAACCCCCGGAACTGCCCCCCGGCACCCGTGCCCGGTCCCACGGGTTATGCACCGGTCCAAAAAAAGAGGTCTCGTTGGACGAACCCATAGCAAACTCGTCCATGTTGGTCTTACCAAGGAGTACCGCGCCGTCCCGGTACATGTGTTCCACCACCGTGGCATCGTAGGGTGAGATGAAGTTCGAGAGAATTTTCGAGCCGCAACTCGTCAATATACCGCGGGTGCAGAAGATATCCTTGTGGGCGATCGGTAGCCCGATAAGCGGCGCCTGACTGCCTTGGGCTATGGCCTGATCGGCAGTGTCGGCTGCTGCCAGCGCACCTTCTGCATTAACGGTGATAAATGCGTTGAGATCAGTAAAGCGCTCGATCCGTTCAAGAAAATGCCGGGTCAGTTCGACGCTGGAGATCTCACCCTGGCGAAGCATGTCCCGCAGAGTGCTGAGGCTGTATCGATGGGGCATGCTAGGAAACGACGGCGTGGGGTGAGGTGGTGCGACGAATGCAGAACCGAGGTCAGGTGCTACTCAATGACCCGGGGCACGAGGTAGAGTCCGTCGTCGACGGCCGGCGCGCCGGCCTGAAAGAGCGCCCGCTGGTCACTCTCGTCGACTTTATCGTCGCGCAGCCGCAAAGCGATATCCTGGGGATGGGCCATCGGCTCGATTCCGGCTGTGTCACAGTTATTCATTCGGCCGACAAGTTCCAGTATGCGAGATAATCCGCCACGGTAGCGGCCGAGTTCCTCGGGGGAAATTTGAATGCGGGCGAGTCGGGCGACTCGTTCAACGTCAGTTGTAGAAATTGACACGGTAACTTGGGGTTGTTGATCAGAAACGATAAATTATAGCCCAGGGATTTGAACGATCCGGGCTGCGCTATGCTAAATTACGCCCGTCTGTCGCTGTCCCCGTTACCCATTCACTACCGTATACCGATGATTCTCAAGCACTTACTCGGCCTGTTCTCCAATGACCTGGCCGTCGATCTTGGCACGGCAAACACTCTGGTCTACGTACCCGATCGCGGTGTGATCCTGAACGAGCCCTCAGTGGTGGCGATCCGCACCGGCTCCATAGCACCGGACAAAACGGTGCTTGCAGTCGGCCAGGAAGCCAAGATGATGTTAGGGCGCACGCCCGGCAACATCCAGGCTATCCGGCCGCTCAAAGAAGGCGTTATTGCTGACTTCACTATCGCCGAGGTAATGCTCAAGTATTTCATCCGCAAGGTCCAGGAAAATCGCTTTTTCTCCAGCCCCAGAATCGTAATCTGTGTGCCGGGGGGTTCCAATCAGGTGGAGCGCCGGGCGATTCGCGAGTCGGCCATCACTGCTGGCGCGCGCGAAGTGTTCTTGATCGAGGAACCCATGGCTATGGCTATTGGTGCCTCGCTGCCGGTGGCCGAGCCCACCGGTTCGCTGGTGGTAGATATTGGCGGCGGCACCACCGAGGTGGCGGTGTTGTCGCTTGGTGGCATTGTCTATGCCACCTCGATCCGGGTGGCCGGTGACACTTTCGATGAGGCCATCATCAACTACATCCGGCGCCGCCACGGTTTACTCATCGGTGAGGCCACGGGCGAGCGGGTCAAAAATGCGATAGGTACGGCCTGGGAGGAATCGGATCACCGCGAACTGGAGGTCAAGGGTCGAGACGTGGCTGACGGCATGGCACGTAGCCTGGTCATCGGCAGCGACGAGGTATACGAGGCCATCAGTGATTCGCTGCGGCAGATCGTGCAGGTCATCCGCGAGACGCTGGAGAACACACCGCCGGAACTGGCGGCAGACATTGGGGACCGAGGTATGGTCATTGCCGGTGGCGGCGCTTTAATCCGGGACATGGATCGACGGCTGATGCAGGAAACCGGCCTACCGGTAGTTGTTGCCGACGACCCGCTCACCTGTGTCGCCCGCGGTTGCGGCAGGGCCCTAGAAGAAATGGTCGTCCTGGGAGATGTGTTCACTCAAGAGTAGCGTGTCCAGGCGTGCACTTCCCCCCAGTTTGTTGAATGCGCCTTGAGCCTCCCCCCGGCAATTTGAACAGCCAATGGAAACTGTGCGGTTGAAGCCCGCAAGCCGTAAAGCGATCATTGGCCTGCTGCCTTACGCGCTGCTGTCGGTATTACTGATGGTGGCTGACCGCCACAGCGACAGCGTGCGTCAGGCGACCCACGCCGTCGCGGTCGTTGGTATCCCCGTACACTTCCTTGCGACACTGCCGACGCGGACATTGCGCTGGATGGAAGGCAGCCTTGAGTCACCGCAGGAACTCAAGCAGCAATACGCGGTGCTGCAGGAGAAGCACTTGATCTTGCAAACCCGGCTACAGCGGTACGAGTTGCTGGAAAAAGAAAACGCCCGACTCAGGCGGTTGTTGTCAGCCTTACCGACTGCGTCCGAGCAGGTACTGTTGGCCCGCCTGATCGATGTCGATCTGGACCCGCGCGCTCAGGACATTCTCATTGACAAGGGCAGCGCCGACGGAGTGTTCGATGGCCAGCCGGTGGTTGACGGTGGCGGTATCGTTGGCCAAGTGACCGCTGCGGGCCTTTTTCGCAGCGCAGTCAGGCCGGTGACAGATCTGGCCCAGGCCGTACCAGTCCAGGTACTGCGTAATGGCTTGCGGGCTGTGGTTTATGGCGGCGGCCGGGGTCAGTTGCTGCGCGTGTTGTATTTAGACCGTAATGCTGACATCAGAGTCGGCGACTTGCTGGCCAGTTCCGGCCTTGGGGGCCGTTACCCGGTCGGCTACCCGGTCGCGCAAGTGAAAACGGTGGAACGCAATCTGAGTGAGTCATTCATGACGGTACGCGCGGAGCCCGCCTCACAGCTTGGCAGTGAGCGTGAAGTGGCACTGCTGTGGCTTACTGATGGTCGGCCCAGCAATGCCGGGATACCAGCAGGGGTGGGGGACGATGCCGGTGATTAGCGTGGATACAGGCCGCAGGCGAGGCTGGGTGTTGCCGGCAACGCTTTTCGTGGCTTTTGTTCTGTATGCGCTGCCAGTGAACGATCCCCTGCAGGGGTTTGTTCCAGACTGGGTATCGTTGGTTTTGATCTACTGGAGCCTGGCACTGCCCGGTCGGATGAGCGTTGGTGCAGCCTGGGTGGTGGGCTTGTTGCTCGATCTGGTTTCATTTGGCCTGCTTGGGAGTTACGCTCTGACCAAAGCGGTACTCGTATATTTCAGTCGGCGTGCAGCCTTGCAGGTGCGGACTTACCCGCTGTGGCAGCAGGCGGTGGTGGTGTTGGTACTACTGGCGGTAGAGATGCTGTTGCTGGTGGTCATTGAGTTTGCCGTGGAACAGAGTCTGCATGGGCTCGAGCGCTGGACTGCTGCCGTTGTCGGCGCTTTACTGTGGCCCATCGCCTACTTGCTGTTGCGGCGGTGTCGGCTCTGGGCCCAGTTGCCCTGAGGATCGGGATTTCCCCATGACTGCAGACCAACAGATTACTGACCAGGGTCGTGACGGCCGACTGACCAGGGCTCGCCTACGCGGTGCAACACTGCTGGTTTTGCTGATGGTGTGTACCATTATCGGGCGTCTCTATGTTCTGCAGGTAGTGGAATACGACAAGTACCAGACTTTGTCCCTGGGTAACCATATCCGACTGCAGGCGCTGCCACCGGTACGCGGCCTGATACTCGACCGTTATGGCGAAGTATTGGCCCGGAACAAACCGGTCTACGAACTGCAGGTAATTCCGGAGAAGACAGAAAACCTGGAGTGGGTTCTGCAGGAGGTGGGTAAGATAGTCACTCTCAGCGAACGGGAGCTGGCACGTTTTCGCAAACGGTTACATCAGCGTCCACCCTTTGAAAAGCACCTGCTGAAAAGTCGTTTAACCGACCAGGAAGTAGCTCGTTTTGCCGTCAATGAGTATCGCTATCCCGGGGTATCGCTGGATGCCGGTCTACAGCGGGTCTACCCGGCCGGCGAACTAACCGGGCACGCGCTCGGTTATGTCGGCCGTATCAATGAAAGAGAAGAACGCCGCCTTGACCCGGTGGCCTACCAGGAGATTTCACATATCGGCAAGCTGGGTGTCGAGATGTACTATGAAGAAGAATTACTTGGTCGGGGGGGCTTCGAGCAAGTTGAAATAGATGCCCATGGCCGGGTGGTGAGAACCATCAGCCGCGGCGCTGCTAGGCCCGGCAAAAACCTGCACCTGACGCTCGATCGGGGTCTCCAGCAGGTGGCCTGGGAAGCTCTGGGCAGTCGCCGAGGTGCCGTGGTGGCACTACAGCCGGACACCGGTGAGATTCTCGCTCTGGTCAGTGCGCCGACCTACGATACTAATCTGTTCACTGACGGAATCGACAAGGAAACCTACAATGCGCTCAGGAGTCTCGCTGGCACACCGTTGCTGAATCGCGCCCTCTACGGCCGTTACGCGCCAGGTTCCACCATCAAACCGGTAATTGCGTTAGCGGCACTAGAAGCCGGTCTCGACCCCCGGCAGAAGGTCTATTGTCCGGGCTGGTTCATGTTGCCCGGCAGCAGTCGTAAGTACCGCTGCTGGAAACGTGAGGGACATGGCTGGGTGCACTTGCACGATGCCCTGGAACAGTCGTGTGATAGCTATTTCTACAATACCGGTGCGAAACTCGGTATTGAGCTCATGGCCGATATACTGAACCGGTTCGGCTTTGGTCGACCCACTGGGGTGGACCTGCCGGATGAGCCCGATGGCCTGGTGCCGACCCCGGCATGGAAGCGGCGCGCCCGCGGGCGGCCCTGGTACCCGGGCGAGGACGTCATTACCGCCATCGGCCAGGGCTACTTGCTGGTAACCCCCCTGCAACTGGCCACCGCTACGGCAACCCTCGCCAACCATGGCCGGTCGGTGAGGCCACGGCTGCTGCGCGGCTTGGAGAATCCACTGACCGGAGAAATGGAATACCCTGCTGGCCGGGTCGTGCAGTCAGCCACCATCAAGGACCCCGCGGTTTATCAACGCATAATTGATGGTATGACCGCGGTGATGCACGGGCCCCGCGGCACTGCCCGGGCCAGCGGTAGGCGCAGCGCCTACCAGATGGCCGGCAAGACTGGAACCGCCCAAGTTATCGCCATTCCGCAGGAGCAGGACTACGATGAGCAAAGCGTGCCGGAGCACTTGCGTGACCACGCGCTGTTCATCGCTTTTGCCCCGGTGGAACAGCCGCAGATCGCGGTGGCGGTTATCATAGAAAATGGCGGCAGCGGCGCCCGTTCGGCTGCTCCCGTGGCTAGGAAGATACTCGACTATTTTTTCATCCAGCGACTGCGGCGAGCCGCTATCGGGGGGATTACCCGTGTTTTCGGGTAGGCAAATACACCTTGATGGCCCGCTGTTGATTGGTGTTTTGGCTGTGTCGGCACTGGGAGTAGTCGCCATCTACAGCGCCTCGGGGCAGAGCCTGGATATCATGTACCGCCAGTTGTTGCGGCTCGGTATCTCCATGGTCGTGATGGTGGCGCTTGCGCAGGTGCCCCCAGAGGCCGTACGGCGCCTGTCGCCACATATTTTCGTCATCGGCATTGTAGTGTTGACGTTGGTGCTGGTGGTTGGCACGGTGGGTAAGGGCGCCCAGCGCTGGCTGGATTTGGGGCTTATCCGTTTTCAGCCCTCCGAGGTGATGAAACTGGGCGTGCCGATGTCGGTTGCTTGGTTACTCGCACGCCAGCAGTTGCCACCGCGTTTTGGCGAAGTTCTGATCGCGCTGACTCTGACCTTGTTGCCTGCTGCGTTAGTAGTGGTACAACCGGATCTTGGCACCGCTATCATGCTGGCCATATCGGGTCTGTTGGTGTTGTTCCTGGGCGGCATCCGCTGGCGACACTTGCTCATGATGTTGGCCGCTACGGCAGCTGTTGCCCCGTATCTTTGGAGTGAATTGCATGACTACCAAAGGCAGCGCATCCTGACCATGTTCAATCCTTTTTCAGATCCACTTGGCACGGGCTACCAGACGATACAGTCCCAGATAGCAATTGGTTCGGCCGGTGTCGCCGGCAAGGGCTGGCTTGCCGGCAGCCAATCGCATCTCGAGTTCATTCCCTCACGCAGCACCGACTTTATCTTCTCCGTATTCGCTGAGGAGTTCGGCCTGATCGGCTCGGTGGCACTCATACTTCTGTATCTGTTTGTGGTGGGCCGCTGCCTGGTCATGGCCTATCAGGCCCGTGAAACCTATTCAAGGCTGCTCATTGGTGGATTGGCACTAACCTTTTTTTTCTACCTGTTCGTGAACTTGGGAATGGTGTCAGGTATCCTTCCGGTAGTAGGTGTGCCCTTACCACTAATAAGTTACGGCGGCACCTCAATGGTGACACTGATGGCAGCATTCGGAATAATCATGGGCCTGCATAGCCGGCGGCGGCTGATGGCATGAGGTGAGCAAGTTGACTGGATCGCGCATCTGGCGGCACAGCCTTTTGGCCTTTGCCGCGCTACCTTTGTTGACACTATTTGCCGGGCCTCTGGCCTTTGCTGTATCGCTGGAGAAGTACCCGCAGCTCATCGAGTTGACCGAGCGCTTGTCGAGTCGTCACGGTCTTGACCGCGAGCGTATGAACGACTGGTTGGGTGAGGCGAAGATCAAGCCGAAAATCATCGAAGCAATGGAACGACCAGCTGAGCAATTGCCCTGGCACCGTTACCAGGCGCTATTCGTGAACAATGCGTCGATCAACCACGGAGTGCAGTTCATAAAGGCTCACGCCGAGACTCTGGCCCGGGCCGAGGCGCAATACGGGGTACCGGTCGAGATCATCACCGCGATAATCGGCATTGAGACCCGCTATGGTACGGTTACCGGCAGCCTGCGGGTGCTGGACAGCCTGGTCACGTTGTCGATGGAATACCCCCGGCGCAGTAAGTTTTTCTTGTCCGAGCTGGAGCACTATCTGCTGCTGGTCGCCAGGCAAGGGTTGGACCCCCTAGTCGTCAAGGGTTCTTATGCCGGCGCCATCGGTGTGCCCCAGTTCATGCCCAGCAGTTACCGGCGGTTCGCGGTGGATTTCGATAATGACGGCAAGACGGACCTTATCAACAGTGTGGCCGATGCAATCGGCAGTGTGGCCAATTACCTTGGCGAACACCGTTGGCATCCGGGTGAACCGATTGTAACGCGCTTAACAGACAGCGCAGCAACTGTCCTGGATCCCTACGTGACTCGAAAACTCAAGGCCAATATCCCGGTTGCGACGGTCAGCGCGGCGGGGGTGAGTCTGGCTGAGGGTATCGCGCTTGATGCCAGTGTGGGAGTGATGCGGTTCGATGGTGCGCTGGGCAAGGATCACCGGCTGGGCTACCACAATTTCTTTGTCATCACCCGCTACAACCGCAGCCAGAACTACGCCATGTCGGTATTCGAGTTGGCCGAGAGAATTTCCCGGGCTTTGGGGAGTTGACAAGGATGGCCCGGACCGTTTTTTTCTGTGCCATGCTGACATTGGCGTTGCAGGGGTGCAGTTTTTTCGGCGGCGAGCGCCCCGGTGGCTACTTCGAAGACGACGGCCCACCACTGTTTGGTGGTCCCGACCCGGCATCGGTGCCGGACCCTATACCCCGCATCGAACCGCTCAGCAAAACCGGCAACGCACCCTACGAAGTTTTCGGGGTGCGGTACCGGCCAGTGCAGGAAGCACGCGGCTACCGTGAGACCGGTATTGCCTCCTGGTACGGCAAGAAATTTCATGGTCGCAAGACCTCCAGCGGTGAGACCTACGATATGTATGCTATGACCGCCGCCCACAAGACCCTACCTCTGCCTACCTACCTGCGGGTATACAACCTCGACAATGGCAGCGAGGCTGTGGTGCGGGTCAACGACCGTGGCCCGTTTCTGGGTGGCCGAGTGCTAGACCTTTCATACATGGCGGCGCGCAAGTTGGGGCTGGTGGCGACTGGCACTGCCCGGGTCCGGATCGAAGCGGTGGATGCTGTCTCCCCGGCATCGGCACCGGTGCAGGAGGTGACACTGGCTCCTGGCGGTGGGCAAGTGCTTCTGCAGGCCGGCAGCTTCCGCTTGTCCGGTAATGCCCAGAAGTTGCGGCGGCGGTTGGAGGATGCAGGAATCAGGCCGGTCCGGGTGGCGACGGGCCGAGTGGGAAATGACCTGTATTATAGGGTCCAGGTTGGCCCGGTAGCGGCCGGCGAGATACGGATGCACAGCGCCAGGGTGCACGAGGTAATCGGTGTCGAACCGACGGTGGTAAGTGATTGCTGTTGACTATGAGGATCAAGATGAAAAAAGGTAGTTTGTTGCTGCTGATGTGTCTTTTGCCTGCATGGTTGTTGCCGGCGGCCTACGCCGAGATCGAATCAGATTTGTCGACCAAGGCGCGATCGACTATACCCCCGCCCCGAGTGCAGGCTTCCTCGTGGCTGTTGATGGATGCTGGGACGGGCACGGTGATCGCGGCACAGGATCCTGACCAGCGTATCGAGCCGGCCAGCCTGAGTAAGCTGATGACGGCGTTCATCGTGTTTCGTGAGATCAAGCGCGGCACCCTCAGCCTGGATGAGGAGGTGGTCGTCAGTGAGAAAGCCTGGCGAACGCAAGGCTCGCGCATGTTCATCGAACCCGGTGATCGAGTCCGGGTGGAGGATCTGATGCTGGGCCTTATCGTCCAGTCTGGCAACGATGCTGCGGTTGCCCTAGCCGAGCACGTGGCGGGTAGCGAGGACGGTTTTGCTGACCTTATGAACCGTGCGGGCACTAGCATAGGTCTTGAGAATACTCATTTCGTCAACAGCACTGGCCTGCCCCATCCAGATCACTTTAGTTCTGCCCGGGACCTTAGTTTGTTGACAGCAGCGATTATCCGCGATCAGCCAGAGCACTTCGGGTATTACGCTATCCGGGAATTCACCTGGAACGGCATCACTCAGAAGAACCGCAATCCTTTGCTCGGGCGGGACGAGACTGTGGACGGCGTCAAGACCGGTCACACCAGTTCGGCGGGCTACTGCCTGATCGGCTCCAGCGAGCGCCAAGGGATGCGGCTGATCGGCTCGGTCATGGGCTCCC
>JASLLH010000008.1:0-7159 GCA_030747115.1 Arenicellales bacterium | reverse complement strand
GACGGGCCGATTCGGTCTACGCGTTGCTAAAGTTTGGGTTTGCCGCTTACGAGAGCCACGACCTGTACCAGGCTGGTGCCAGGATACTTAGCACCGGTGTCTTCAAAGGCGTCGTTCCCGAGGTCAACGTTGGCCTGGCGGATACGGTGCAGCTGGTTCTACCCAAGGGATCGGGGGCGGGTCTTGAGGCAGTTATTGAGCTGGTCGACCCATTGGTTGCGCCGTTGGCACAAGGGCAGCAGGTGGGCACACTGGTCATCACCCTGGGTGGTGAGTCCTTGCTGACCCGGCCACTGGTGGCGCTCGCAGCGGTAGCAAGCGGATCCTGGTTTGATGCGATGGTCGATTCGGTACGGCTGTGGTTTCACTGATGACAGGCCTGGATAACAACGGGAAGTCGCCGGAGAACCTGCTCACCTTTCCCTGCCAATACCAGGTCAAGGCCATGGGTCGGCACGATGGTGGTTTCCAGACCCTAGTGTGCACGGTGGTTGGGCGCCACCTGGATGGGGGTGAGATACTAGAGACAAAAATTCGGGCGAGTACCAGGCGTAGTTATATCTCGGTGAGCTGCACCATAGAAGTTGTCAGTCGGGCCCAGCTGGATGCTATCTATCTGGACCTCAACAGCGAGGCCAAGGTACTGGTCGCTTTGTGATTCCAGTTGGCGCCCACGGGATGGCGATGGCAATGAGTGAACTGGCCGTACGGCGCCTTGGCCGGGTGGGCTACACGACAACACTGGAATCCATGCGCAGTTGGACTCGTGCCCGGGGCCCGCACGCTATGGACGAGATCTGGTTGCTCGAGCATCCGCCGGTGTACACCCGTGGTGTGAGCTGCACCAGCCTGCCACGGGCCGGGGTCGACAGCATCCCGGTAGTGGATAGTGACCGTGGTGGGCAGATGACTTACCACGGGCCTGGGCAATTGATCGTCTACCTGCTGCTGGACCTGCGCCGGCTGGGGCTCGGGATCCGACAACTGGTCAACCTGATCGAGCAGGCGTTGGTCGATTACCTCGCCGAGCAGGGTCTCGTGGCTGGGACCCGGCCTGGCGCGCCCGGGGTCTACATTGGTGAAGCTAAAATCGCGGCGCTGGGCCTGCGCGTGTGCTCGGGTTGCACTTACCACGGCCTCAGTTTCAATGTGGGGGTCGATCTTGCCCCATTTTCCCGCATCGACCCCTGCGGTTACCATGGGTTGGCCGTGACCAGCTTATGCGAACTGGGGCTCGAGCCTGACATGGGCGCTGTCGCGGACCGCCTGCAAGCACTTATTGCCAAGGCGCTGGGTATGGGGACGCGCCCTTGCGGCCGCCGTCAGTGTGCGTGATGTTTGATCGTGAACAGGCTTACCCGACGATAATTCGCTTATAATTTTCTGCATTGCTCGAAAACCTGTTGCCGAGCCATGATCACAGTCGACGAAATCATGACGGTAAAGCCGTTCACCCTGACCGAGGTGAACACACTCGGCGATGCCCACCGTTTGATGGCAGAGGAGCAAATTCGTCACGTACCGATCGTTGATGCGGATCAGAGCCTGGTGGGCTTGGTCTCGCAGACGGACGTGATTGCGGCCACTCACTCGATACTCGATGGCCGTTCAACCGAGCAACTTACCGCGGAGGAAGCACAGGCCGAACTGGGGCGGGTGATGGTTACCGAAGTGCACACGACCACGCCAGGTACGAGCCTGCGCCAGGCCGCGTTGCTGCTACATGGGCACAAGTACGGATGTCTGCCAGTGCTGGATGAAGGTCAACTGGTCGGCATCGTCACCGATAGCGATTTCGTCGGCGTGGCGATCAACTTGCTGTTGCAGCAGGAAGAACTGAGTTTCGACAGTGAAGAGAACGATGGTGTAAGTGAGGAACTCGAGGAGTTCGATGATCTCGATGATATCTACGTCGAGACCGACGAGCAAGACGACTGGAGTCGTGCCGATCGGTAAAATACACGCTACTGTCCGCCCGCTTCAAGCGCTGGTCGTTTTTTTCTGGGTTTATGTTATCCCGACCCGGGCACGGGCCTCGCTGAGGCGGGCGGGGTCTCCCACATCCAGCCAGCAGCCGGCGAAATGCTGCCCTGATACCTTACCTTGCGCCATGGCTGTTGCCAGCAGCGGGGCCAGGGCAAAACGCCCCGGCGTAGTGTCGTTAAACAGGGCATGTCGGTAAACGCCGACCCCGGCGAAAGTCAATCGCCGTGCAGCATGCTCGGCTACCGTGCTCACGCGGTTGCCGCAGAGGAAGAAATCTCCCCGGCTGTGGTGCGCGGGATTGTCTACCAGCACGAGGTGGGCTAAATGCTCCACTTGCCCGGGCAGGTCTTCTATTTGGAGGTTGGTCCAGATATCACTGTTAATGACGATAAACGGGTCTGATTCGATGAGTGACAGGGCCTGGCGGATACCGCCACCGGTCTCCAGTGCTCCGACCGGTTCTTTCGAGTAGCGGATGGAAACACCATAGCGGGACCCATTACCCAGTGCCGTGATGATCTCATCTGCCAGGTGGGAAACGTTGATCACTACCTGCGTGATCCCGCCGTGGGCGAGCGCGTAGAGGTGGTAATCGATCAGGCGGTGGGCGCCTACCTGCAGCAACGGTTTGGGCACCGTGTCGGTCAGCGGCCGCAAGCGCTCGCCGCGGCCAGCGGCAAGGATCATGGCTGAAAGTTGACGGTGGGGCATAAAATGATCCGCAGCAATTTGGTGCGGGCGCTGCGTTTGGGACGCGTTGCGCTGTTTCCTATAATAGCGGACCCGGCGAGCCGGTGTGGATAGCACCTGTAGAGCGTGCCGGTAGGGCACAATGGCGGTGTGGCCCATGGCCGGGTAACCCTTACCTGCCTGAGGCCCGCAGGCTGACCGATGGAGAGATGAATGACTGTACGTGCGGATGAATGGCGCCCCTGGAGAGGAGCGGTCGCTTGGTTATTAGGAGCAGTGTTGAGCAGCCTGGGCCTGTACCCCGCTGGCCTTTGGGCTGAACCACCCCTGTCATTTGCCAGCGCGACCAGCTGTCCGCCAGATATCATCAGTATTCCCGACGAGTTGCTGCCCTACGTCGCCGAAGATGCCGCGGGGCAGCCTATCAATCTGGAAGCTGACCAGATCGATTTGCCCGAGAAGGATGTTCTCATTCTGACCGGTGCTGCGGTAGTCACCCAGGGTGCGCAGGGTATTTACGCTGAGCGCATCCAGGTTGACCGGCAAGCGATGTCGTTACAGGCAGAACAGGCGGTGGTATTGCACTCGGCAAGCGGTGACCGTATTACCGCAGATTTTTTGACACTAGACATAGAGACTCGCATCGGTTTGGCCCGTAACGTTACTTTCCAGGTGGCCAAGCGCGAGCCACTGCCTAAGCCCAAGGTGACGGACGTCTCCGCATTGTCGTTCGATGCCGGCGGGTTCGCTGACGGGGTGCCAGACACTCTTGGCAGCACGCCCGACGTGATTCGTTTACCCACGGGTGAGGTGATCCCGGTCGTCAAGACTCCACCTGCTGGTACCACAGCCATTTCGGCCGACGCTGGGCCGGCACCGGCGGATGAGCCCAGACAGATTAAGGCTCAGGCGCGGGGCAGTGCAGAGCAGGTATTTCTTGAAGGCCATGACCGTGAACGTTTGCAGAACGCAGTGTATTCGAGATGTGTTGCCGGCGATGACTCGGTGCTGCTGGAGGCCCGTGAAATCATCCTGGACCATGCAACCGGGATCGGTACCGCCAAGCACATGAAAGTGCGCTTTCTCGGTGCACCGATCGTGTATTTCCCCTGGGCCAGTTTTCCGATCGATGACGAGCGTAAGACCGGTTTTCTCTTCCCCTCTCTGGGCTATGGTGAAAGCCAGGGATTCAATTTTCATCTGCCCTACTACTGGAACATTGCCCCCGAGCGGGATGCAACACTCACTGGTCATTATATGGCTGCCCGCGGACTGCAGATGGCTGGTGAGTACCGCTACATGGGTGAGACCGTGGGTGGCAATTACGCTGGGAGATTGCGCGGTGAGTTCATGCCTGACGACAGCCAATTCGGTGACAGTCGCTATGGCTGGAGTTACGAGCACCAGCAGTCCATGCGAAGGTGGGACACGGACTTTAATTTCAGCGCGGACATGGGCTATGTCTCGGACACCACGTACCTTGACGATCTATCAGACAGTCTCGAGGTCAGTAGTGCTGCGCATGTTCCGCAGACGATGACCTTAGCTGCAGACCCTTTCGACATTTTCCTTGAAGGTGAGAACCTTGCATTACAAGCCGATCTCAGCGCCTACCAGACGTTGGACAGCAGTGTCAGCGATGAGGAGGAGCCTTATTCGAGGATGCCCGGCATCGGCGGGACGTGGGATAAAGTCTACGAACTAAATCTTGAAGATTCCAGCGGTTACCTGCGTGATGACAGCACCCGATTTACACTTCGACCAGAGGTGGATTCGGAACTGGTGAACTTCGACCACAGTTCGTCAGACAAGACTAAGGGTATGCGGCTGGACATCCAACCAGCGATATCACTATCCATGGGGCGAGCCTATGGCTCAGTTACTCCGAAGCTGACTTACGCCTACACTGGCTACAACGTCACCGACCAGCCAGCAGGCAAGCCGTCGAGTCCTACTCGCAGCATCTACCTGCTGGAAGTTGCATCCAAACTTTTTCTTGAGCGCGAGGTCAGCTGGCAGTCAGTCGACTACGTCCAGACCCTGGTACCACGGCTGTCTTATCACTACGTACCGTACAAGGATCAGGATGACTTACCGGTATTCGATACCGGCTCGGTAGGATTCGACAATATAGTGGATGCCTACCTTTCTGACGGTTTCTGGGGATCGGACAGAATACAGGATTTTCAGGGGTTCACGCTGGGACTGGAAAGTGAAACCTATAACCCGGATTCTGGTGATCGGCTTATGAAATGGTCACTCGCCCAGCAGGTTTACTTGGCCGACCGGCAGGTGAGCCTAGATTCTGATGGTGAGCCACAGACCAGTAGTTTGTCGCCCTTGTTAGGCGAGATTGAGTTCCAGGTAAGGCGGGACTGGAGTACTAACGGCTTTATCAGTTGGAACTGGGATGCAAGTGAGGTAGAGAACTGGCGCGCCAGTGCACGTTACAGTCCGGACTTTCGTCGTGCGGCAGGCGTTTCGTACCAGTGGCAAGAGGTGGGAAACAATCTCGAACTCGATCTCAGTTGGCCCCTGGGCGCACGCTGGCAGCTGGGCGCGGCTGCATTGATTGGCCAGATGGAAAACGAAGACAGTGGCGAATACACTCGGGTCAGCCTGGGTTACGACGCCTGTTGCTGGGCTGTGCAGGCCGCGCTGGAAGACCGTCCGCGCCAGACTGACGACTCCGAAGGCGGCTCACACGTCATGGTTACCCTGAAGTTGAAGGGTCTTGGCACCATATCGACAGGTGATTTCAGCAGCGGCTTCGCTGTTGGCGCGGCGGGGCTAAACTGACCGGCTCACCCATCGTGCCCATCTTGATGACGCATCTCTGGACGTACCGCGCCTTCCTGCCTTTCGTGCTGGGGGTCGGGTTGTTCTCGCTTGCGTTGCTCGCGGTTACTTCGATCTCGGGTGCTGAGGGTGCACAGAGCATCGACCGTGTTTTGGTGATCGTCAACCAGGAAGTGATCACAGAGTTCGAGTTGGAAAAGGAAATACAGCTAGTACAGGGCGAGTTGCGGGCTAGCGGTCAGGCGATAGCGCCGCCTGATGCGTTGCGGGCGAAGGTTCTAGAAGACATGATCCTGGCCCGTATTCAGTTGCAGGTAGCAAAGGATCGCGGTATTCGCGCCAGCGAAGCAATGCTGGATGCGGCGTTTGCTGATATCGCCCGACGCTACCGCCTGTCGCCGGATCGATTGCGTGCGGAAGTAGAGCGTAGCGGGATTCCCTTTGCCGATTACCTTGATAACCTGCGCACGCAGTTGACCATCCGTCAGTTGATCGAGCGGGAAATCGTCCGGCGGGTCACCGTATCGACAACAGAAATAGACGAATTCCTGGTGCAAAACCCACAACCCGCAACGCAACAACCTGTTGAAGTTAGCCTGGAGCACATCCTGGTGGCGTTGCCTGGCGATCTTGTGAAAGCGGAAGCTGAAATCCGGCGGGCCTTTGCGGTGGAGGTGAGAGACAAAATTGAAGCGGGGCTGAGTTTTTCGCAAGCTGCGCGCCTCTACTCGGATAGCCCCGAAGCAGAGCAGGGTGGGTCACTGGGTTGGCGACAGTTGAGTCAGTTACCGGCGCTGTTTGTGGCAGCACTGGAAGCGCTCGCGCCCGGGCAGGTGTCTGCTGTGTTTCAGAGCCCTAATGGTTTTCACCTGTTGCGACTGGTCGCCCGCCGTGGCGGTACAGAGGTTCTGGTCGAGCAGCAGCGGGTCCGACATATTCTCCTCAAGGCAAATAATCTGCTCGGGAATGAGCGCATGCAGGAGCGGTTGGAGAGAATCCGTCAACGCATCCTGGCCGGCGAGGCGTTCGACAGAATGGCCCGCCTTCATTCTGAGGATGCCAGAACCCGGCCCACGGGGGGTGACCTCGGTTGGCTGAGCCCAGGTGATCTGCCCCCCGAGCTCGAAAGTATCATCGAGCGCCTGGCTATTGGTGAGACCAGCATCGTGGCCCAATCCCGTTTCGGTTGGCACCTGGCCCAAGTCACCGAGCGCCGTACCCGGGACTTAGGCGAGGAAGTCGAGCGGCAGGCGGCCCGACAGGCCATTCGTGAGCGCAAGATCGAGGAGCAGTACGATCAGTGGGTGCGTTCCCTGCGGGGCCAGGCCTACGTGCACTACCGGGTCCGGTTGGGCGAGTAGGTAGCAAAAGGCCAGAAAAAAGGGCGCCCGAAAAGGGGCGCCCATACAACACGGCCCGGTCTAGACCGCGGGGGTAACGCACTTTCCAGCGACAGTGAATTCCGGGTGGTCTCCAACCTTACCCGGTCAAATGCATGCTGTGACTTCTGCCGGGGGATGCAGTCGCTGGGCCGGCAATGCCGATTTTCTTAGGCGCCTAGGTTGTAACCGCGCTCGTCATGCAGCGCGATATCCAGGCCCTCGCTTTCCTCGTCACTGGAAACCCGTAAGCCGATCACCATATCGATCACCTTGAGGATGATAAAACTGGCTACCCCGGTGTA
>JASLLH010000089.1:0-8362 GCA_030747115.1 Arenicellales bacterium | reverse complement strand
GCCCACTGGCCACAACACATCTCAGACGAGCTAGACGCCCGCATCCGAGCTGAGTTCAACATTTTGCTGCCGCGCGAGCAGATGAAAGCACCCAAGGATATCCCCGCCTGATCCAGGCCACCACTGACCAGGCTGGTTTTGTCGGCACAGCGCCAACGGCTGTTCTTAGCCGAGCAAACTTTTCGTACCAAGCAGCGGTCGTGGATCGACGATATTCTGTTCAAGGCGCGCACCCTTGCTGCCAAGCCCAAAAGCCAGCGACATCAACTGGGTTGCCTGCAGCACTGGAATCGGGGTCGTAAGTTCCATCTCTGGCTGGCGAGCGTCCAGGTTGAGGTGGCACATAGGACACATGGTGACCACAGCTTCAGCGCCACAATCCTGGGCATTGACCACCACTTTACGGGACATCTTAAGTGACAACGGTGTTTGGGTGACGCTCAATGAAGCGCCACAGCAGTCGGTCTTATAGGACCAGTCGATGGCCCGCGCACCAAGGGCTTGGATCAGGCTATCCATCTTGACCGGGTATTCCGGATTGTCTGCACCTGTCACCTGGCTAGGGCGGGTAATCAGACAGCCGTAGTAGCAGGCAACCCGCAACCCAGCAAGCGGCCGGCTCACCCGCTGCGAGATCGTATCCAGCCCGGCCCGATCCAGCAGTGTGTCGAGCAGATGCTGCACCTTGACGCTGCCCCGGTAAGCATGGCCAGTTGCCACCTCTACCCTGTGCAAGGCGTCCGCATCATCGACGGCCGAGTGTTCGGCCACCTTGAGCCGGGCAAAGCAGTTGCTGCATGGTGAAGTAACCGTATCGATGCCCATACGCTCTATGGTCGCCATAGTGCGCATCGGCATCTCGTTTGCCAGCGTCTGATCGCTGGCGTGCGCTGCACCGGCACCGCAACAAGTCCAACCAGGTGGCTCGACCAACTCAATCGCAAGGGCGGCGGCGGTAGAACGCGCCGTGAGATCGTATTCACGGGCCGAAGAATGGGCCGCGCAGCCCGGGAAGTAGGCGACCTTTTCGCCTGGCCGCGCAACTGCCTTGACAGTTTTCGGCGGACGGGCGAAGCGTGGCAGCAGTTTCAGCTTGCCGTGCTTGAGCATGCGCCAACCCAAAGCGATGTCGCGCAAGGGCTCACCACGCACCAGGTTGTAGGCCAGAATGAAAAGAAGTTCGGGCAGCTGGCCGAAGCGGCGTACGAATTGCAGAAACAGCCTATTGAAGCGGTCGATCTCAGGAATCGCAGGTGCAACACCCCGCACTCGCGCCTCTATACGCAAAACATCCATTACGCCAGTTACATCAATACCCTGCGGACAGCGCGTGGCACAGGTGTAACAACTCGAACACAACCAGATAGCGCGGCTTTTCAGCACCGCAGCATCCCCCAACTGCAGTGACCGCATGACCTGGTTTGGCGTTAAGTCGAATTCCTCTGTCAAAGGACAGCCAGCGGAGCACTTGAGGCATTGATAGCAGCGGAAAATATTCTCGCCAATTCGATCGAGCACACTGTTGGACAGCGACTCACTGGTGAACTTGACCATGGCGTCCACGCCCGCTATCCATTCATGGGCGGGCGTGGCAACAAGCCCGCACCCTCAACCAATGGCTTGATGGCAGATTCCCACTCAATCGCGCTGATGTGGACGCCGGCCACGCCCTCGATCTGACGAATCTCCTGAATCTGCTCGATGCAAAGCTGGATTCCCTCAGTACGCCAAGCTTCAGCCCGGGCTTTTTTATCACCCTCGTCGATACCGGCTACGGCATCAGCCATACGCTCAATACACTCCTGGGGCACCGACATTCCCGGCACCCGGTCGCGCATGTACTTGGCCATGCCAGTGGATTTCAGCGGGCCAACGCCGGCCAGGATGGCAGTTCGCTCGTGTACCCCGAGCTCCACCACCTTTTTCATATATTCGCGAAATCGAGGAATATCGTAGACCAGTTGGGTCTGAATAAAATCAGCCCCGGCAGCGGTCTTTTTAGCCAACCGAAAAGGGCGCCACTCCAGTGGCTCGGCAAAGGGGTTGGCGGCAGCACCAATAAAATAGCCAGGACCGCCACCTTTGATTTCTTCGTCACACTGAAAGTGACCCTCGCGCAGCCCCTTGACCATCTGCACCAGCTGCAGCGAATCGATGTCGTGAACGTTTTTGGCGCCGGGGTGATTACCGAATGACTGGTGATCACCAGAAAGGCAGAGCACGTTGTTGATGCCATGGGCCGCGGCACCCAACAGGTCACTTTGCATGGCCAGGCGGTTGCGGTCGCGGCAGGTCATCTGGATGACCGGCTCCAGGCCTTCTTGCTTAACGATTATGCCGGCCGCAATCGAACTCATGCGCACGATGGCGGTCTGGTTATCGGTGATGTTGGCGCCATCGACATAACCCTTGAGCAGGCTGGCTTTTTGCCGGATGACCTCGGCGTCCCAACTCTTGGGTGGCCCTATCTCACCGGTCACTGCAAAGTGGCCACCAGCCAGGACCCGTTCCAGATGCGAGTCTGATTTAAAACCGGTGCCGGGCTCCGCAAGGTTGGCTGCGCGGCTCATGTCGCGTCCTCCCCGTAGTTCTGGTCATCGGGCGGCAGCCTGAGGTCTTCGCGGACAATGCGGCGCGGGCCACCGTCACGGCTGGTGGACCAGTCCTTGGCCGGCTGCAACTCCATCAGCTCATCAATCAAGCCCAGCCGGCCGATACGCTCCCAGACCATTTGCCAGGCACAGGGTATGGCCTCGTCCACTTCGCAGTGCCCGGCCTCGGTGCCGCCGCAGGGGCCGTTGAAAAGTTGCTTGGCGCAACGGGTTACCGGACACACCCCGCCAGTGACGTGCAGCACGCAGTTACCGCAGCCCTGACAGCGTTCCTCCCAGACTCCCTGCTCAGTCGGCGCCCCCATGAAGGTGGTATTGAGGGCCGGGTAAACACTCTTCTCTGGCAGGTGTTGGGCAATGGACTGCACACCAACGCCGCAACCCAACGAGAGCACAGCGTCGTAACCGGCAAATTTCTCCGCCAGCGGTTCGAGGTATTCGACCTCACACTGGCGCTGCACCATGGCCTCGTCAACTTCCAGAGTCTCGCTATTCACCTTAGCGGCCATACGCAACGAAGCGGCCAGGATGCCAACCTCCTTGGCGCCGCCGGCGGAACAAACGGTAACGCAGGTGCCACACCCTACCGCCAGGACCTTCTTGTGCCTGGTCAGCATCTGGCGAATTTGCTCAAGTGGTTTTGTCTCTGCCACGATCATGACGCTGTCTCCGGGGATTCTGTTGCTGGTGACTGCAAAGGGGCCGCCAGACGATTTGGGCCGAGTTCGCGAATACGCTGCGTGAACTCGGTAGCCAATTCGGCAAAGCGAGCACCCATGGCAGCCGAGATGTTGATCATGCGGGCACGGTCGGCTGCAAGGCCGATCTGGTCAAGCAGCTGACGCAGATAGTCGACCCGCTGGCGAGCGTGCGTGTTGCCTTTGAGGTAGTGACAGCGACCCGGTAAACAGCCCGCTACCAGCACCCCATCAGCACCGTCTTCAAAACTCTTCAGCAGGTGCAACACATCGACCCGGCCAGTGCAGGGAAGTTGCACGATGTGCAGTGAATCGGGGTAACTGAGGCGCGCACCACCAGCTAAATCGGCAGCAGCATAAGCGCAATGCTGGCAGCAGAAAGCGATGATTCGAGGCTCGAAACTGCTCATGCCATCATCTTCGGCTGGTGCTCGTGCGCAGCTGGCGCGAACATGGCGTCGACCTTGGCCATTATCTGATTATTGGTGAAGTGCTTGAGATCAATCGCTCCAGCCGGGCAGGCCGCAACGCAGAGCCCGCAACCCTGGCACAATGCCGACTCGATGGTTGCGGCTCCGGCGATGCCGCCGACACCTGACAGACTCTCTTCGATGTGCGCAGCACCGAAAGGGCAAGTGCGGACACAGGTTAAACAGGCCACGCAAATACTCTGGTCGACGGCTGCCACAGCACCACCAACGGTAATACTGTCGCGCGCCAGAACGGTCGCCGCGCGCGAGGCTGCCGCCCGGGCGTGGACGATAGACTCTTCTAATAGTTTCGGGTAATGCGCCATGCCGGCCATGAAGACGCCCTCGGAGAGAAAATCCATGGGCCGGAGCTTGGCATGTGCTTCCATGAAAAAACCATCCATGTCGACGGGCACTTTAAGGTGCGCGGCAATTGTGTGGGTTGTAGCTGGTGGCACTACCGGAGTCGAGAGCACCAATAGATCGGCAACAAAATTAAGATCACGCCCGATGTTCGGCTCGTAGACTCGAACTGCGAGTTGCTCTGAATTTTCGACTACCGGCACATGGTCGTCGTCATAGCGTACAAAAAGAATTCCGGCCTCGCGAGCCTGGGTGTAGAGTCGCTCCGTGAAACCATAGGTACGTATATCTTTGTATATAACGGTAATACGGGCTTCGGGTTTGCGCTGTTTCAGAACAAGGGCGTTTTTCAGGGCCGAAGTACAACAGATGCGGCCGCAATACTGCTCGGCCGGTCCGACACACTGAATCATCACTACCGAATCCGGTGCCACGTTAGCGCTGGCCAGGCTGGCCTCGAATTGCTGTTGCGTGACAATGTCGGGCCGGCTGCCATAACCGTATTCCTCGCCGCGGTATTCGACACCGCCAGTCGCCACCA
Organism: Arenicellales bacterium; assembly: GCA_030747115.1. Taxonomy (GTDB): domain Bacteria; phylum Pseudomonadota; class Gammaproteobacteria; order Arenicellales; family UBA868; genus UBA12578. The sequence goes on along the minus strand of JASLLH010000089.1, from coordinate 3,678 downwards.
GCACTACGCCATGGGAGATCTCGTGACTGGCGCCATTCTGATGACGAACCGTAGAGGTGAAATTGCCCATGATGCCTGTACTGGCGAAAAGTTCGCTGGCAAGGTGCAGGGTAACCAGGGGATTAGATGCAATGCGAGTCTCAAGCTCAACCAATAACTGATGCGGTGAATCAGGCGTACCTTTGCCAGCAAGACCCGCTCCGACACCGAATTCCCCCAGGCCGAAATGCAACTGGCGCAGATTGCCGCCGAGTTCCGCTGCCCGTTCTACCAGGTGTACCGGGAACCCCTGCTCTGCCAGCGCCAAAGTCGCGGTCATGCCGGCCGCGCCAGCACCGATCACCAGCGCTGCTCTCTCGATCGCCATCTCGCTGGTGACCAAGGGCTCCAATGCTGCTGTGCGGGCAGCCGACATACGCACCAGATCTTTGGCTTTGGCTGTGGCTCTATCCCAATCGCGCGAGTGTACCCAGGAACACTGGTTACGAATGTTGGCCATGTCGACCAGATAAGGGTTGAGGCCGGCGGCACGCAAGCAGGACTGAAACAGCGGTTCGTGGGTGAGCGGGCTGCAGGCAGCGATCACAACTCGGTTAGCACCGGTTTGGCGCACAATTTCACTGATCTGGGCAACATTATCTTGTGAACAGGCGTAGATCGTATGCTCGGTATGAATAACCCCGGGCAAGGTATCGGCATAGCGGGCCACGGCGTCAACATCGAGGAACCCGGCAATGTTGGTGCCGCAGTGGCAGACGAAGACCGCAGTGCGGATACCCTCTTCGGCGACTTCGCGTTCGGGCGGGAATTCCGGTGCCCGAGTCAAGCTGTGGCGCCCAGCCACCAACAGGCCACCGGCCTGAGCCGCAGCGGCACTCGCCTCGACCAATGAGTCGGGAATGTCCTTGGGCTCGCGGAACGGACCAACAGCGTAAATACCGGGGCGGCTGGTTTGCAAGGGATCGAAGCGCACCGTCTGACAGAAACCGTAGTCATCGAGTGCCACCCCCAAGCGATGGCCCAGATCGCGCACCCCTTGAGAGATCTCCATTCCTACCGACAGCACCACCAGATCAAACTCCTCTTCCATCACACTGCCACTGTCATCGAGATAACGCAGCAGCAGATTGTTATTGAGGGGTTGCTCCTTGATGCCGGAAATACGACAGCGACTGTAGCCGATGCCATATTTTTCCCGCGCCCGCTTGTAGTAACTCTCGTAGCCTTTGGAAAACGAGCGCATATCCATCATAAAAATACGGATCTCAGTCGCAGGCTCATGCTCCTTAGCCATGATGGCCTGCTTGGCGGCGTACATGCAGCAAACAGACGAGCAGTAATCGTGTTTTTGGTCGCGCGAGCCAACGCATTGCAAAAAAGCGATTTTTTTGGGCGTCTGGCCGTCCGAGGGACGTTGCACGTGACCATTAGTCGGGCCTGAGGCCGAAAGCAAACGCTCGTGCTGCAAGGAGGTGATGACATTGGGGTAGCGGCCGTAGCCAAATTCCTCCGATAGCTCAGCCCTGTAAGTCTGATAGCCTGGCGCCAACACTACCGCACCGACCTTGATCTGGCGCCGCTGTTCGACCATCTGGTGGACGATGGCATCGACGCCACAGGTAAAATCGCAAGCCAGGCACTCGGAACAAATACCGCAATCCAGGCAGCGCTCAGCCTCAGCCCGGGCCTCGGCTTCGCTATAAACGCTCTCAATTTCGGTAAAGTTGGTAGTGCGCGTTTCGGGCGCCATGGTCGGCACCGGCACCCGCGGCGTGGGAGTGATCGTGCCCTGGGCCTGCTTGCTTTCAAGCTCATTATCGGGAATCACGGCGACGGGTACCGGCGTGGACTCGAGCCGTTCAACTGCCTCCCCACACAGATAGCGCCGAATGGTTTCCGCCGCCCGGTGGCCACCATCGACCGCCTGGATAACATAGGTCGTGCCGCTTACGGCATCACCAGCGGCAAAAACGCCAGGCCGATCGGTCGCGTAAGTATTGCCGTCAACGGCAATGGTGCGGCTGGCGGTGATGCCCACGCCAGCATCTTCCGGGATAAAGGCGAGGCCAGCTTTCTGACCGACCGAAAATATGGCCACCTCGGCCAAAATGGTAAAACGGGAATCGGGCACCACCTGGGCCACGGGACGACCGTTTTGGTCAAACTCGAAGCGCTCGACCCGTTCGCATTCAAGACCGCCCACAGCCCCGGCGCCATCGTCGATTAACCCCAGATAATTAAGCCCGATATGCAACTCGATGCCCTCCTCGCGGGCAGCTGCGACCTCGTGTTCGCTGGCGGGCCAGACCCCGCGACTGCCGCGGCAGGCGATCTGCACCTCGCTGGCACCCAGCCGAAGTGCGGTGCGGGCGCAGTCAAAAGCAACGTCGCCACCGCCCAGCACCACCACCCGCCGGCCCTGAAGGTCGCCGGCTGGGCTTGTCGCCAAGCCCATTTCGGCCAGCCGTACATCACGCAGAAACTGGGTATTGATCAGTACGCCCGAGAGTTCGTTACCGGGAATCGACAAGCGGATGCCTTCGTGGGCGCCGACGGCAATAAGCACGGCCGCAAAGCCTTCGGCTAAAAGCTCATCGAGGCTATTGACCGGCGTGCTTAGTTTCAATTCGACGCCAAGATCAAGGATGTCCTGGATCTCGCGCTCGACAATTTCAACTGGCAGACGAAATTCTGGTACACCGACGCGCAGCATGCCCCCAGCCACTGGCAGTGCCTCGTAAACGGTGACACCGTAGCCCGCCCGGCAAAGATCCTGCGCTGCCGTCAGACCACAGGGTCCGGCACCGATGACGGCGATACGCTCTTCATGGCGTCGTGCAACTGGCTCAAGCGGCTGTCGCGGTCCAGCAAGCACGGTATCAGTAACAAAGCGTTTCAGTGCCCGGATGGCGATCGGTGCATCGACCCGGCCACGCGTACAAGCGTCCTCGCAGCGCGCATTGCAGATCCGGCCGCAGACTGCCGGGAAGGGATTGTCCTCCTTGATGGTGCGGTAGGCTTCCTCGAAACGGCCTGCTGCGATCAGACTGATGTAGCCCTGGGCCCGCTGGCCGGTGGCGCAAGCATCACGGCAAGGCGCCACGCCGCGCTTGTCTATGGCGTAGCCGTCCGGCGTTGCCTGGGGATAAAGTTTATAAGCGGCCTGGCGCTGGCCGATGCCCTCGTTGAAGGCGTCCTTGACTGGCACCGGGCAGACCTCGGCACATTCACCGCAGCCGTTGCAGCGGTCAAGGTCGATGTAACGCGGTTTGGTGCGCACGCTGGCGCTGAAGGCCCCCGGCACTCCTACCACTTCTTCGACCTCACTGTCGGTCAACAGCTCGATATTGAGGTGTCGCCCGACGTCAACCAGCCGGGGCGAGATGGTGCACATAGCGCAGTCGTTGGTAGGAAAGGTCTTGTCGAGCTTGGCCATGTGGCCGCCGATAGCCGATTCACACTCGACCAGATAGACCTTGTAGCCCGAATCGGCGAGGTCGAGCGAGGCCTGCATGCCGGCGATACCGCCGCCAACTACCAGCACGGCGCCGACGATATCCTCACCAACCGCCTGAACGACATCCTCCATTACCTTCCCCTTTTTTGTTGTCGACTTCGTTAAGCGACAACTTATTGTTCTGCCCCCTAGCGGTCTGGCGCGGTCTACACCCTAACAAG
>JASLLH010000088.1:2343-8382 GCA_030747115.1 Arenicellales bacterium | reverse complement strand
TTCCAGTGGCCAGGATCGGCCAGGCCTACCAGTGGCAAGACGTCCAGGCTCTGGTCCAATTGATTGGTCCCGCGTTTACCAGGGAAATGCTTTATACCGGCAGGCATTTCACTGCCGTAGAAGCCATGCAAATGGGCCTGGTGAACCGAGTGGTAGCCGATGATGAACTGGCTGCATTTGTCGAAGAATATGCAGAACAAATATCGGCCAATGCACCGTTGACCATCAATGCGGTCAAGCAGACGGTCAGAGAAGTCCTGAAGGATCCTGCTGCTCGTGACCTGGCCCTGATCGATCGTCTGGTTAACGCATGCTTGACCAGTGAAGACTGCGAGGAAGGATACCAGGCTTTTATTCAAAAGCGCCGACCAAAGTACAAGGGCCGCTGACCTGGAACTACCCATAACACAGGTTCGTTTGGCAGGCCGCCGCAGCCACCAGCCGGAGACAAAGCAGTTTTCTTCAGCCCGTTCACTCGTCGCTGTTAAAAGCGGCGTGGACTTGCTCCTGTAGCGCGCGGCGAAGCACCTTACCGCCAGGCGTCATCGGTAACGATTCCACGATCTGGATGTGCTCGGGCCACTTGTACTTTGCCAGGCCTGCTTGCTTGGCCATTTCCTTGAGGTCATCCAGAGTCAGGTCTAGGCCGACCTCGGCCGGCACGATACATGCATACAGTTGTTCCCCAAGGCGCCGGTTCGGAACCGAGACAATCGAGATCTGGCGAATCCGTGGGTCACTCGATAACGCCGTCTCAACTTCTGCTGGCGAGATATTGGCACCACCACGAATGATGATCTCCTTGCGTCGGCCCGAGATCTTCACGTAACCCCCACTATCGATGGTGCCCAGATCGCCGGTACGCATCCAATCACCTGGCAAAAAAATCTCATCGTCGAGCTCCGGGTGGCCAAAGTAACCGAGGAACCGTTGCGGCCCGCGCATGACCAATTCTCCCTCAGTATCAGGCTTCAACGACTCGCCCTCCGGCCCGAGGATGTCGAGCTCGGTACCGAGAAACGGCTGGCCATCAGTTCCAGTGATGCAATCCGGCAAATCCTGTGGCCGGCAAGCGGTGCCGATCCCCTCAGTCATGCCCCAGATGACTGAGGTCAGCGTGTTTGGTAACCGTTCACGCGCCACGCGTAAAAGATGCCGCGGTACGTTGGCACCACCACAGAGGATGAGTTGCAAAACAAGGCGCGGCCCATACTCGGGGAAAGCATCACTCTCCAACAGGTCGTACAATAACGTCGGTGTGAACAGCGTAAAAGCGGCGCCCTCTCGCGCCATCGTCTGCAGCGCCTGCTCGGCATTCCACGACTCCTGTAGGACCAGGGTCGCACCAAGATAGATAGCCAGGCGCGGCCCGTGAATCAAGCCGGCGGAAAAGCCTAACGAGGCCGCCATGAAAATGACGCTGTCAGGCCCGAAACCATAGATCGGTGCGACCGTTGTATTACATGCGTTAAGTGTGTTCGCACTATGAACTGCTCCTTTTGGATCACCGGACGAGCCTGAAGTAAAAAGTACCGAAGTAATTTCGTCAGCGCCGGGTCGCCACTTGGGGTCAGGTACCGCTGTGTGGGCTTCCTCAAGAAGCACTTCGAAATCTATCCAGCCTGGCGGTGCATTCTCTAGGTCGACCGCTACCTTAAGTTCGAGTACCTCGTGGGCCAAAGCAATCGAATCGACCATAGAGCTATAGTCATAGTTGCGATAACAGGCGGGCACGGCAATGCCCTTGGCTCTGCTCGCGCGCAGCACCCCTTCGAATTCGCGCTCGCGGCCCAACACCGGCATGTGTACTCCGATCACGCCAAGATAGCCGAGTGCCAGCATAATCGTTGGTGCCTGCTGCCAGTTAGGTAGGGCGATGATGAAACAATCGCCACTGCGTATACCGCGCTGGTGCAATGCCATCGCGAGTTGCCATACTCGATCCTGCAACGCACGGTAAGTTACTGCGCCAAATCGGTCGTCGACAATGGCGATCTTGCCGGGAGTAGAACTCACCGCCACTTCGAGAAAATCAATCAGTAGACGATCGGTCCAGTACTCTTTAGCCCGATACTGCTCGGCCATTTCGGGAGCATGTGGTCTCACTGGCTGGGGCGCTCGTGATTCCTAAACCCAACAGCAGTCGCGTTATCGGCCGGTGTGTGAACCAACTCGGCATCAATATCGGAACTACATAGCATAGCCGCCGCTGACACTGATGATCTGGCCGGTGATGTACGAAGACTGGTCGGACGCAAGCAACAGCACTAGCGGAACGATGTCTGCCGGCACGCCGTGGCGCCGCAGGGGATACCGCTTTACCACCTTCGCCAGCGTCTCCTGGTTGCGAAAAATCTGACTCTGCGGGCTGTCGGAATGCCACAGGCTCATACTGCCAGCATCTTCTGATTTCTCTGGCAGTGTCAGTCCCGGGCAGACCACGTTAACGGTTACCTTATAGCGGCCCAGCTCTCGCGCCAGCGCCTTGCTGAGCGCTATAACGCCGCCTTTGCAGGCACCGTAGACTGCTTCTTGATATTCGCCAACCCGCCCGGCATCAGATCCGATGTTGATGATCTTGCCGTAGCCGCGCTCGACCATCGACGGCGCAAACGCGCGGGTGGTGTTGATAGGGCCCCACAGATTAACCGCGATCTCCCGCTCCCAGTCCTCTACCGGCTTATCGAGAAACAAGCCGTTAACCGTCCAACCGGCACCATTGACCAGGATATCGACCTGCCCATGCTCGGCAAGTACCTGCTCAGTTAAGTGCTCAACCTGAGTCCGCTCGCCAACATCAGTGGTAACAAACGATGCGTTGTGGCCAGCTGCCCGCAGTTGCGCCACTACCCGTTCGGCCTGGACCTCATCCATGTCGGCGATGACGACGTTTACGCCCTCAGCGCACAACCCTTCCACGATCGCCTTGCCAATGGTCGATGCACCACCGGTAACCACCGCTGTCTTACCTTGTAGCCCCAAATTCATGTTCACTCAACCTCGTAGTAGATTATTCAATGTGTGATCGCAGTTTTTATTACCCTTAATCTTTCGATTTTTTCGCGCTCTTCTCGGCAAACCGCCGGATACGCTCTTCGATCTCGGGGCCAGCAAGAGTGCGAGCACGCTGGAAGCAGATTTGCTCAAGCATCAATGCCTCACTGATCGGCAGTGCCGCACCCAACTGAACCGCTTCCTTGACTAGACGTACCGCGGTCTGGCCGTTTTCACAAATCGTGTTGGCAATGCCAAGGGCCGCGTCCAGCAACTCGCCATTGGGCACCACACGCTGAACCAGCCGCATCTGCAGCGCCTGCTGTGCGTCCACTGGCTCACCGGTCAGCAGCATGAGATACGCATCGCCAGCGGCAAGCAGCCGCGGCAGCCACTGGGTACCGCCGCCGCCCGGCATGGCGCCAAGGCGTACCTCGGTAAGCGCAAACCGCGCATCCTCTGCTGCGATACGAATATCGCAGCCAAGGGCCAGTTCGCAACCACCGCCAAACGCATAGCCATGCACAGCGGCAATCGAGGGCTTGTTGATGCCGAGCGAATTTGGTGTTACCCACAAATCCAGCCGGTCCTGTGCGTCCCATTCAAGGAACTCTGCGGCACCCTTGACATCGACGCCCGCAGAAAAGGCCCGTCCCTGCCCGGTATAGACCAGCACCCACAGGTCATCGTCATCGGCAAACTCCTGGAGCCGCTCCCGGTGAGCGCGCATCATGTCCAGGTCGAATGCATTCAGTGCGCCCGGGCGGTTCAAAGTCAACAGCGCGACGTGACCCCGCCTCTCCCACCTTAGCGGTGCTTCTGACATAGTACGCTCCTGCGTATGGTAAGACCGTATCGCACTCAGGCGTGAGCCTCAATAAACTGGCGCACCAGTTCGTTAACCGCAGCACCCGCCTCCATGTGCACACAATGGCCGACACCTTCAACCAGGTGCATGGTTGCACCAGGAATTGCGTCGACAATCATTTGCGATGCCTTGGGTGGGCAATACGGGTCGAGCTCTGGCGCAATAACTAAAGTGGGGCATGAAATCTGGCCAAGGCTTGCCGCCAGTGAGCCATCGGCCAGTGCCCGCATCGCCTGGCATGCATTGAGATAGCCATTGGGGTCTTTCACCGAACTGCTGCGAATGCGGCGGTACTCGGCAAGCAGATCTGCATCCCCACTGGCGATACAGCCCCGCGCATCACCGGCACTTAAGGTAGCAAGCGCTTCAAGTCCACCTTGCGTGACCGCGCTGATTCGCTTGTCAAAAAATTCAAGGCCAGCCCGGCCAACGGTGCACGAACTCGCGATAAGGACGAGTCCACGGGTAAGCGCGGGAAAGTCCAGTGCAAAACGCTGGGCGATGACACCACCCATGGAAAACCCGACCAGCCAGGCGGGACCGGTAGTCTGTGCGCTTATAACCTGTGCCAGATCATCGGCCAGTTGCTCGACCGTGCCATTGCCTGTGCCGAGCGGGCTGGTGCCGAATCCGCGCACATCGTAGGTCACAACATTCATCGAAGCACTCAAGGCCTCAACCTGCCGCGACCACACTTCGCGGGTATCCGACAACCCGTGAATAAAGACCGCTGTATTGGCGCCGGTAGGAGAGGACACAGCACCCAGCCTAGGTCGCCGGGGCATTCAGCGGTGCGATGATGCCCTGGTGAATAGCTTCCATTCGTTGCTGACGCCCGCCGGCCCGAAAAGCCAGGGTAACCCGGTCCAATCCGAGTGGCTCAAGGCTGCGAATCTGGGCCAGGCAATCGTCTGCAGTGCCAACAAAAGCAAGGTACTCGACTAGCTCCGCTGATACCGAGGCCACGTGCCCGGCATGCTGCGACATGTGCTCGAGGCGATCATAAGCATCGCTGGCAGTTTTAAATTCGTGCTCGAAGGGGCGCAGAAAGTCGGGCAACTCGCGCCACTTGCTGAAGGTTTCCGCCTGTGAAGCCACCCAGTGGCGTACCTCGTCAACCGCCTGTGCGCGATCATCGGACAAACCGATAGCCGCCCACAGATCCAGTTTAATATCATTCATACTGCGCCCAGCCTCTTCTGCGCCGCGCCGTACCTGATCGATCTGCCAGGCGGTAAACTCGGCGCTGGCACCGCCCATCAGGATTACACCGTCTGCGACCCGCCCTGCCAAGCGCAGCATGCGTGGCTGATTTGCGGCGATGTAGATCGGAATATTCCCGGTGGCCGTAACCAGGCGGTAGCGGCTGCCTGCGTTGCCCTCGATTTCGTCACCGGCGCACAGGCTGCGAATATCTATGATGGAGCGTTCGAGTTGCTTGATCGTGGAGGGTTTTTCGCCAACGGAATAGACCGCCGTCCATCCTGTTCCGATGCCAATTACAGCACGGTCATCACTCAACTCCTTAAGCGCAGTAAAGGCATTTGCAATGGTGGTCGGATGGCGAGTGATTGGATTGGTAACTCCGGTGCCAAGCAGAATTTTCGAAGTATTTACCGCGCATAGGGTAAGCGCCGAAAAACAATCCTTCATCGAAAGCTGAACATCGGCGATCCAGGCGCTGTCAAATCCCAGTGCCTCAGCGCTCTGCACTACTTCAACTGTGTGCTGAATTGGCTCCCGCGGACTGATGCCGAGCGATACCCCAATCCTCATAATTCCCCCTGTCAGTTTTCAGTTAGACCACCGCGGGCTGCAATTGTCGCCGTGGCCGGCCACTTGACCCACAAGACATCGTGCAGCCCGCCATGGAGACGACAATCGGTAACCACCCGACCCTCAACCCTTAACGTGTCCTAACCATAGCCCAGTTCGAGCAGCGCAGTATGATACCAGCGGGCTATCGATCGCAATGACGATTGCGACACTGCGTCGCACGATGTTCAATCGGTGACGCGGCCGTATATCGTTACCCTTCAGTGTGAAGCGATCGCCAGATCCGCTCCGGCGTCATCGGCAAGCGTCGCTGGCGCGTACCGGTTGCATTGTGGATTGCATTGGCCACACATGCTGCCACCGGAATGATTGGCGGCTCAGCAATGGACTTGGCACCATTC
>JASLLH010000088.1:0-2245 GCA_030747115.1 Arenicellales bacterium | reverse complement strand
TGGGCCCTCTTCCTCGAAGGTCGAGGCGAAAATACACTCAACTGGTACTGCGTCAGCGAAAGTCGCGACCCGGTCATCCAGATAGCCGGGATTCTGCAAGCGCCCATAATCGTCAACCAGGGTGGTCTCAGCGAGCGCAAAACCCAAACCCTGGTGCACGCCGCCCACTACCTGGCCGCGGGCACGTTGCAGGCTGAGCACCCTGCCAGTGTCGTGGGCCGCCCAGTAATGGATTACATTGGTAAGTCCAGTGACGATATCGATGCGGACGCAACACGCGTGAGCGCCGAAAGTGTAGGCGGGCGACGTATTACCATAGCCGCTCTCGTCAGGCAAAGTGACATGCTCTGGCTCATATCTACCGGTGGCACGCAACTCCGTGGTCCGGCCCGCCGCCACTGCAGTATCGATCACCGTGGCGATGGCGGCCTTGGCCGGAAGCCCAATTTCAATGGCCAAGTGGCTGCACGCCCGGGCAAACTGTCGACTCGCATCCAATGCAGCACGGCCACCGAAAAAGGCCGTGCGACTGGCAAAAGAGCCAAGGCCATAGGGCCCAGTGGCAGTGTCGCCGAGCACAACCCGAATCCGTTCTCGATCAAGCTCAAGATAGTCGGCAACGATGACGCCAAAGAGATCTACCGTACCGCAGCCGATCTCAACTTCACCTGACTCAATACACAGCATTCCGTCCGGTTCAAGCACCAGCGAGAGTAAAGCGCGGTCAAATCGACGATCATAACCACGATTGCTGATACCGTGCGTACCAGCAGCAACCCCATAGCCAAAACGATAACGGCTGCTGATTGACGGCGGGTTTTCGTGTTGGTGTGTTTGCACCCGCTGCTGGATCGCGTCTAGACACTCAGTAAATCCACAACTGCCAACCTGCCAGCCGTGTAAGGTGGTATCGCCCGCGCGTACGGCGTTGCGACGTCGCAGTTCAATCGGGTCGATCCCCAGTCGTTCAGCCAACTCATCGATAAGCTGCTCTTGGGCAAAGGCAGATTGGGGGCTGCCAAATCCACGAAAACATTCCGAAGGCATGTTATTGGTGTAAACAAGCTGGGCTTTCGCGTTAAGCGCCGAAAAACGGTACAGGTTATCCATCCGAATGGCAGCTGCCAGAGTTACGGCCGGACCATGGGTGCTGTAGGCGCCATTGTCAGCCCACAGCACTGTCTCTTTGGCGACCAGCTCACCATCGTCAGTCGCACCGATGCGCATCTGAATTCGCATCGCCAGTCGCGTGCGCCCGGCAATCATGTCATCGCGACGTGGTAACACCATTGCCACGTCACAACCTAAACGGTGGGCGAAGGCAAGGCAAATAAGATGAGTTGGATGCTCCCACTTGGCGCCAAACGAACCGCCAATATCAGGGGTTAGGACTTGCAACTGGGCGCCCCACCCTGCCACGATCTCGCGGTAGGTCTCGGCCAGCACCGAGGGGAAGTGGCTGCCGGTCACGAGTTCCAGTAGCTCACCGTTAACCCGCACCAGGGTCGCGCGCGGCTCAAGATAAGCATGTGGAACTGCCTGGGTCTGGAAGGTGCCTGACACCCAGGTCGACACCCGCTGCTCTGCTGCTTGCCAGTCGCCTCGTTCAGCGTTGAAACGGCGTGCGACGTTGTCCGGATATGCCGCATGCAGGGGCTGGCCAAGCGCCAGGGCATCAGCCACGGAACAGGCGTGCGGCAGCACCTGGTAATCGATATGCAGCGCTTCGATACCACGCAGCAGCGAATCCTGATCACTAGCCGCTACTGCTACGACCGCCTCCCCGACGTAGCGCGCAACTCTGGTCAACACCGGCTCATCAGCATCCGGGTGACCAAGTTCAATGCCATCGAAGTCAGCCGGGGTTAATACTGCAAGCACCCCGGGAATTTCTAGCGCGGGCTTGGTATCGATACTTATGACTCGGGCATGCGCATGTGGGCTACGCGCAACCCCAACCAGCACCGTACCGGGCAGAATAAGATCGGCAACATAACGAGCGAGTCCACGGGCTCTCTCTGTTGCGCGTGCAGCCGATGCCGGGCCCTGTACTGGCGGCTTAATCTCGCTCATCGCAGTGCGGTCAGCGCCTCAATGATCTGCTGATAGCCAGTGCACCGACACAGATTACCCGCAAATAATTTGCTGATCGGCTGATCGTCCAGTTCGGTGCCACCGGCATACAGCCAGGCCGCCATGACCGCGATCCCTGGCGTGCAATAACCGCACTGGACAGCGCCATACT
>JASLLH010000087.1:0-8526 GCA_030747115.1 Arenicellales bacterium | reverse complement strand
ATCCGCTGCTCTTTCAACCCTAAACTGGCACCGCCTTATGACCCGGATGAAAGCGACCTGGATAAACCGGTATCCCTGACGATCAACCTGGGCGGCAAACCCAAGCTCCATTGGAGCTATAAAGGCAAGTATCGCCAAAGCATAAACCGGGTCCTGCCTTTCCTGCTTTATATACTGCCTTTGTTCATTATTTTCATCGTTGTGGTCGGCAGCATCTTCTTCAAAATTGCCTCGCCGGCGGAATCGGCGGCGCTGGGCGTATTGTCGGCCCTGGGGGCGTGTTATTTTTTCAAACTGTTCAATAACATCATCAAAATCAACGGCATCGACGGTGCTGATTTCACCTGGCGCGCTATTACCAAGTCATTGATGGAAACGGCCAAGATCAACACCATGATCCTGTTTATCATCGCAGGGTCGCTGGTGTTTTCTCAGGCGTTGTCGAACTCAGGGGCTACGGACGGTCTGTTACGCCAAGTGGTGGCCATGAACCTGACACCGTTGACGGTCGTGATCATGATGATGCTGGTGCTGTTGTTCCTGGGTGCCTTCATGGACCAGGTAAGCATGTTGCTGCTGACATTGCCGTTCTTCTTGTTCGGCGCGTCTTCGCTGCAGGCGATCTTCCAGATCGACGTGATCTGGCTCATGGTGCTGATGCTGATCACCATGGAGATCAGCCTGCTGACACCGCCTTTTGGACTGCTGTTGTATGTCATGAAAGGGGTGGCGCCGTTCAATGTTACCCTGGGACAGGTCGTCGGCTCAGCGATACCGTTTATCCTGATTGAACTGCTGGTGCTGACACTGCTGATTTTCGTGCCGGAGTTCGCGACCTGGTTACCAAGACAGCTCGAGTGAGTGATACAAGGTGTTGCGGCCAGGCGGGCACAGTCGTAGGTCCCGCCCCTGTGAGATTAGCCTAACTCTCTAGGGGTTACCTTGAGGACCGCAAGCACTACTTGCCGGGACCCGCCTGGTACGCCCGCTCTAAACCAGCTGCCTGCAGCTTCATGTGCCGCAATCAGTCTGCCAGCGCCTCTACCGCACTCGGCCGTTTATAGCCTCGCGGCAACGCCCGTCCCCGCTGCGCCCGGCTGCCGACATAATTCTCGAAGTCAGCGGGTTTGAGCCGCATGTGCTGTTTACCGGCGTGCACCATGAGCTCGGCGCCCTCGCGGAATACCGCAATACCGGCCAGTTTCTCGTCCCCGGCTTTGTAGCGGGCGGCGGGTATGTTGATGATCTTGACCCCCTTGCCCTTGGCCAGTAGCGGCAGCTCAGCGAGCGGGAAGACCAGCAGCCGGCCGCTGTCGGTGACCGCCGCTACCCAGTCGTCCTCGTAGTCATACACCCGCTGCGGCGGCAGCACCCCCGCGCCACGCGCACCGAGTACAGCCTTACCTGACTTGTTCCGGGTAATCAAATCCTCCAGGGTCGCGACGAAACCGTAACCGGAGTCAGTTGCCAGCAGGTAACGGGCATCGTTGTCACCGATCATGACACCACAAAAAGTAGCCCCAACTGGAGGCTTCAGCTGCTTACCGACCGGCTCACCCAGGCCCCGGGCCGAGGGCAGCGTGTGCGCCGCCAGCGCGTAGGTCCTGCCAGTGGAGTCGATACACAGCAGCGGCTGGTTGCTGCGGCCGGTACCCGAGTGCAGGTAGTCGTCGTCTCCGCGGTAATTAAGCTCACGCGGGGCAACTTCAGTACCTTTGGCTGCCCGGATCCAACCTTTTTGCGACAAAACCACGGTGATAGGTTCAGCCGGGACCAGCTCGGTTTCACTGAGCGCCCGGGCCGTCTCGCGCTCAACCAACGGTGAGCGCCGTTCGTCGCCGAATTCCTCAGCGTCCGCCAGCAGTTCGTTACGTACTACCTTCTTCAACCGGTCCTTGGATTTTAGAATCTTCTGCAGTGCCACCTTCTCCCGTGACAGTTCCTGCTGCTCGCCGTTGATCTTCAACTCCTCGAGGCGAGCCAAATGCCGCAGCCTGAGCTCGAGGATCGCTTCGGCTTGAACATCGCTCAACTTGAAGCGCTTCATCAATACCGGCTTAGGCTTCTCTTCCTTGCGGATGATCTTGATGATCGCATCGATGTTGAGGTAGGCCACCAGCAGGCCATCAAGAATATGTAGCCGCTTGACCACCCGGTCGAGTCGGAACTGCAGCCGGCGCCGAACCGTCTGTAATCGGAACTCCAGCCACTCCTTGAGCAGTTGCTTGAGGTCATACACACGCGGCCGGCCGTCGAGACCGATGATGTTCATGTTGACCCGCTGGGCCTGTTCCAGAGCAGTGGTAGCGAACAGGTGGGTCATCAGCGCCGGCCGGTCCACCCGGTTGGAGCGCGGTTCGATGACCAGCCGTGTGGGGTTCTCGTGATCCGACTCATCGCGGATGTCAACCACCAGTGGCAACTTTTTGGCCGTCATCTGTGTCGCTACCTGCTCTACGATTCGCTCACCCGACACCTGGTAGGGCAACGCGGTAACGATAATGTTGCCGCCCTCCTCCTGCCACACTGCCCGCTGGCGGATGGAGCCGACCCCGGTTCGATAGATCTCCCTGATCTCCGTGGGCGGCGTGATGATCTCGGCCGCGCTGGTGAAATCCGGCCCCTTGATATGCGTGCACAACTGGTCAATGCTGGTGCGGCTGTTCTCAAGCAGGCGGATGCAGGCCGACACCACCTCGCGAATGTTGTGCGGCGGAATATCGGTAGCCATACCCACGGCAATTCCAGCACCGCCGTTCAACAACACGGCTGGCAGCCTGGCCGGCAGGTTTCGAGGCTCCTGCAAGGTGCCATCGAAATTCGGACCCCAGTCCACCGTCCCCTGGCCAAGTTCGGAGAGAAAAATATCGGCAAACAACGACAACCGGGCCTCGGTGTAGCGCATGGCCGCAAACGACTTGGGATCATCCTGTGAGCCCCAATTGCCCTGCCCATCGACCAGTGGATAGCGGAAACTAAATGGCTGCGCCATCAGCACCATGGCCTCGTAACAGGCACTGTCACCGTGGGGATGGAACTTGCCAAGCACGTCGCCAACGGTACGGGCCGATTTCTTGTATTTGGCCGTCGCGGCCAACCCCAGTTCCGACATGGCGTAGACGATTCGACGCTGTACGGGTTTGAGGCCATCGGTCAGGCTGGGCAGAGCCCGGTCGAGGATGACGTACATCGAGTAGTTGAGGTACGAGCGCTCAGTAAAATCAGCCATTGACACCCGCTCCAGCTTGCGGGCGGCACCGGCTCGTACTGATGCAGCGATTTTCGATCTTTTGCGCTTGCTGCGCTGAGTTGTCGTCTTGCGAGTCATAACAAGCAATCACTCCAGGCTGTGGCACAATTCGCAACAACCAATTTGTTTAACTTTTGCGGCCTACCGCAGATTATAGCCGTCACCCTTTAGTCCACCGCACCGATCATGGACCAGACACACATCGCGCAACAGTTGCTGGATGGCTCGCCCCCTGCTACTGCGGAGACGCTCCTCGACACCCTGCAAACCCTCGGTATCGACGCGGTTACCGTCAGCCACCCGCCAATGTTCACCGTGGCAGACAGCAAACGCCTGCGGGCCACGCCCGTCGAGGGCGGCTATACCAAGAACTTGTTCGTACGCAACAAGAAGGGGCGAATGTGGCTATTCACCTGCCAGGAAGACCGCACCGTCGACCTC
Source organism: Arenicellales bacterium (assembly GCA_030747115.1). Taxonomy (GTDB): domain Bacteria; phylum Pseudomonadota; class Gammaproteobacteria; order Arenicellales; family UBA868; genus UBA12578. The sequence continues at coordinate 4,835 of JASLLH010000087.1, read as the reverse complement.
GGGGCGCTCGCCGCGGCAGTCAATGGCGGACGCTTTTCGTTTGCCTCGCGCCAACGCCTCATGCACTATCTCGGTGTGACTGCCGGTGCCGTCACTCCGCTGGCCCTGGTCAACGACACCTTGTGTGCGGTGCAGTTCGCCATCGACAGTGTCCTGCTCACCCACGAGACCATCCACCTGCACCCACTCGACAACCGCCAAACGACCACCATGGCTACCACTGACTTGTTGCAGTTCGCCGCCCATAGCGGCCATTGCCCCCTGCGCATCGATTTTGCCCCAGACGGAAGTGCGCACTGCCCGGGTGAGGCAACACTAGCCAGCCCCACAGCCACCCGCTCATGAGCCGCGACCCGGCAATGCTATCTTTGCTCGAGACAGCCCAGGCGCTGCGCCGCGGTAAACTGCGCGCAATCGAACTGGTCGAGCGCTGCATAGACAACCACTGCGAGCCGCTGAATGCCTACAAGTCCTGGCAACCGGTCGCTGCCCGCAGCCACGCTGAACTGGCCGACCAGGCATTTGCGCGGGCCCGTGATGACGGGCCATTGCAGGGTATACCGGTATCCGTTAAGGATCTGTATGGTCTTGATGGCGTAGCCACCTTTGCTGGCACGCCGCAACCGTTACCGGAAAAGTGGTGCCGCGAAGGCCCACTGATCAAAACGCTGCGTACGCAGCACGCCGTCTTTACCGGCAAGACTCACACGGTAGAGTTTGCTTTTGGCGGACTGGGTGTTAACAGTCACTGGGGCACCCCGAAAAACCCCTGGGACAATGAAATCCACCGGGTGCCCGGCGGCTCGAGCAGCGGTGCCGGGGTCAGTCTGGGCGAGGGTTCAGCCCTGCTTGCGCTCGGCTCCGACACCGCCGGTTCGGTCCGGATTCCTGCGAGTATGACTGGTAACGTGGGATTAAAGACGAGTTACGGCCGCTGGCCGCTGGCGGGTATCTTTCCCTTGAGCCCCTCTCTCGATACCGCCGGCATCCTTACCCGGAGCGTAGCCGATGCTGTCTATGCGTTCGCCGCACTGGACCCACACCAACGCGAGTTCGGGCCGCGCTTGCTCAAGCAGACTGCCAACTGCGGCGTTGCCGATTTTGTCATCGGCACCGGTGAGTCCGCCCTGTGGTCCGATTGTGAGTCCAGCATCGCTGCAGTGGTTGAACAAGCGCTCAAGGAACTCGCTACCGCAGGTGTACGGGTGGTCGCTGGGCCCCTGCCCGAGGCTGTCGGCGCCATCGAACTGCTGCGGGCCGGCAGCGTGGTTTCGACCGAGCTTGACGAGTTACTCTCCTCGGAACTGCCACAATGGCGCGAGACGCTGGATCCGTTGGTTTCTTCACGTATCCGCGACGGGGGCTCGATTAGCGCCAGTGAATACCTGCAGCGGCAGCGACGACTACGGCAGTTGAGCCAACACGCGACTACTCGGTTTGACCAGTGCCAGGTTATAGCGAGCCCAACCGTGCCGATCTCGCCCCCTGCACTGGCCGACGTACTCGAGATCGAAAACTATCGGCCGAATAACCTGGCCTCGCTGCGCAACACCTGCCCGGGCAACACCCTTGGCCTGTGCGCCATAACGTTGCCGGTGGGGCTGGATAGCGCGGGCCTGCCCGTGGGCATGCAATTGCTGGCGCGCCACGGCCACGAAGAGCAGTTGCTGGCTATATCCGCCTGCATCGAACGCGTGCTGGGGCCGCCGATCTCCCGGCTCGGCCGCCTGCCCAATTCGGCCGGCAATTAGGTTACGGTTCATGGCTCCCCCCCGCACTCCCGCCCGGGTCCGCGTGAGCAACAGCAATCGTGTATTTGACGGGTACCTCAAAGTCGACCGCTATGAGCTTAGTCATGAGTTGTACTGCGGCGACTGGAGTCAAACGCTTGTGCGCGAAGTCATGGACCGTGGGGAAGTCGCCGCAGTCCTGCCGTTCGATCCGGTCTGCCAGGAGGTCGTCCTCATAGAGCAATTCCGGGTTGGCGCCTGGGCGGCGAGCTGGCAGGAACCCTGGCTGCTGGAATGCGTTGCCGGAGTCATGCATGAAGGTGAGAGCGCCGGCGAAGTGGCGATTCGGGAAGCCCACGAAGAAACAGGTTGTGAGGTGACCGATCTGGAATTGGTTTACCGCTACTTCTCATCGTCCGGGGCCTGCACCGAACTGGTGGACTTGTTTTGCGGGCGCGTGGATGCTTCGACAGTTGATGGCATTCACGGCCTGGCCGCCGAGGGTGAGGATATCTATGCCCGAGCCTGGCCACTGGCTGATGCCCTGGCGCTGCTCGACACCGGGCGTATTTGCAACAGCGTGACGCTGATTGCACTGCAATGGCTGGCACTGAACCACCAGCGCCTCACAAGTGAGTGGCTAAGGCGAAGCTAAGCCGCCACCGCTCCAGTTAAAGTGTCAAGTTCGGCGGCAGTGACCCGAACTACTTTTCTATCGCAATCACTGCCTTCACATCGCGAACCTATCCGTAATAGACCCCCTCGGCACTACTAATATTCACAGCCCCATTTTCCAACTGCTGGAGCGGTCGGGCAACGGCATCCTGACTATCTCGTCGGATCAGTTATCGCGCAGCAACCTGATTAGGCTCGAGGTATCCCAACGGCTGCCACCGCGGGCCTGGATCCGGGCATAGAACTGGTCGACCAGCGCGGCAACCGGCAGGCTGGCACCGTTTCGCCGCGCTTCGTCCAGGCACAGGCCGAAATCCTTGCGCATCCAGTCGACTGCGAAGCCAAAGTCGAACTGGTCTCGGTGCATGGTCACACCGCGGTTCTCCATCTGCCAGGACTGGGAGGCGCCCTTGGAGATCACGGCCAGTACCTGCTCGACATCCAGCCCCGCCCGTTGCGCAAAATCAAGGCCCTCGGCAAGGCTCTGGAGCAGGCCGGCCAGACAGATCTGGTTGACCATCTTGGTCAGTTGCCCGCTGCCACTGGGGCCCATCAGCCCAACGGAACGGGCGTAACTTTCGATCGCCGGGCGGGCACGCTCGAAAGCTTCAGGTTCGCCCCCCACCATCACTGTGAGAATGCCGTTCTGGGCACCGGCCTCGCCGCCCGAGACCGGTGCATCAAGAAAAATGATGCCACGCTCAGCGCCCGCGGCCGCCAATTCCCGTGCCACCTCGGCCGAAGCGGTAGTGTGATCGACGAAGATGGCACCAGATGCCATCGTCTCGAAGGCCCCGTCCGGGCCCGTGGTTACCGCGCGCAGGTCATCGTCATTGCCAACGCAAGTGAACACGATCTGCGCCTCCGCCGCCACCGCGGCAGGGGATTCGGCGCTCTGCCCCCCATGCTCGGCGACCCATTTTTGCGCTTTGGCCCTGGTGCGGTTATATACACTCACCTGGTAGCCAGACTGGGCAAGGTGCCCGGCCATGGGGTAACCCATCACACCCAGGCCGATAAACGATACTCGGTTTGGTGTTTGCTTGCCCGCGTTATCAGACATTGAATTTCTCCACGATACCGGTCATTACGGAAGTTGGTCAGCACAAAGGGGGTAGGATCCATGGCCCAACACACCATCACTGTCCGGCCGGCAACGCCAGCCGATGTGGACACCCTGACACAGTTTAACATCGCCATGGCGCACGAAACCGAGGAGGTCGCCCTCGACCCGGCCACGGTAAGATCGGGCGTCGACCAGGTGCTGCGGAACACGGCCCACGGCTTTTACCTGGTAGCCGAGCATGCCGGCGAGGTTGTAGGCTCGCTGCTGGTGACCTTCGAGTGGAGCGACTGGCGCAATGGCGTGCTATGGTGGATTCAGAGCGTTTACGTCGCCAGTGCCTGGCGGCGCAACGGCGTACTGCGCCGGCTGTATCAGGTAATTCACGCCGAAGCCACCGAAACGCCGGAGGTGTGCGGCCTGCGCCTGTACGTGGAGAAAGACAACCACGTTGCCATGGCCGCCTACCGACACCTTGGCATGTCACAAACTGACTATCTCGTCTACGAGACCGAGTTCTGAGAGCAGCAGTTACAAACTGGCGTACCATTACCCTCCCCCAACTATATCCATCACCCATGACTCCTGAAGAACTGAAACGTTACAGCCGCCAGATCAAGTTGCCCCAGGTAGGCGAGGACGGCCAACAGCGGTTGCTTGAGAGCCGGACACTCATTATCGGCATGGGTGGCCTGGGCTCACCGGTTGCCATGTACCTGGCGGCAGCCGGCGTTGGCCAACTGGCGTTCAGTGATTACGACCGGGTCGACGAGTCTAACCTGCAGCGCCAGATCATCCACAGCCAGGCTTGTATCGGTGAACTCAAGGCCGCTTCGGCGCGGGAAACGATCAAACGCCTCAACCCGGCCTGTGTGGTCGAGGCACTGGACTACGAACTGGACGGCGAGGAACTGCTGGCCCAGGTGCGCGCAGCCAGCGTTGTGATCGACTGCACCGACAACTTCCCCTCACGTTTTGAACTGAACCGTGTCAGCCTGGCGACAGGTACCCCGCTGGTTTCCGGTGCCGCCATCCGCTGGGAAGGCCAGGTCGCCACCTTTGTCCCGCGCAACCCGGACAGCCCCTGCTACCAGTGCCTGTATCCCGATACCGGAATTGAAGCTGCCACCTGCGCCATGGAGGGCGTGATCGCGCCGATTGTCGGCGTGGTCGGTACCATCCAGGCTCTGGAAACACTCAACCTGCTGCTCACTACTGGCGAGGGCTTGTGTGGCCGGCTGCTGGCCCTGGATGGGATTGCCATGGAGTGGCAGACCATCAACCTGCCGCGCAGCCCGGACTGCCCGGCCTGTGCCAGCCGGCCGGACTACTCGGCCCCATAATTACAACGATTCAGAGAGGTATGG
>JASLLH010000086.1:0-8654 GCA_030747115.1 Arenicellales bacterium | reverse complement strand
CTGCCGATCGAAGCGTTTCGCATAGACCGGTTCTGAACACACCTTGGCCAGAGTCAATTGATGCCAGTTTATGACTTGGCCCCTTGCAGCAGCCAGCGTACGCCAGTCAAAGCCAGCAGCGAGCCGCCAGCCATTGCCATGAAGGCAAAACCCCAGCCGGTTACCGATCCGGGTCCTGCCGAAAGATCCAGCACCAGCCCCACCACCAGCGGCCCGAGAAAACCACCGGCGAAGCCCATCACCGAATGCATCGCCAATGTCGCACCACGCTCACCCTCACGGGCTGCCGCGACAACCCCGCCAGTAAGCGCGGCCGAATCGCTCATGATGAAAATCGAATACAGCGCCGCAACAACCAGCACTAGGCCAAACGCGAGGGTGCCGGCAAACCCAAGTATCGAGCCCGTAAGTATTGAAAGAATCATTACCAGTGACACGGTCTGGCGACGCCCGCGGCGCAAGGCAAGGTGTGCACCGATCACACTGGCCGGCATGCCGAGCAGGCTGAATAGCGCAGCAAAACCCGCAACACTCTCGCGGCTGATGGCAGCGCCAGATGCGCTCGCAGCAAACAGGAGAAACGCCACGATCCAGGCGCGATAGGCGAAAAGCTCGAAGGTGTGTCCGGTGTAGCCCCAGATATAGGCGAGCGCCGGCCGGTTACCAAAAACGGGCCGGAAATCCAGGGGGTGACGATCAGCATGACCTGACCGATCGAGCCGCTTCGGGCTAATGAGGGTGATTACCAGGAGCAGGCAGGCAGCCTGGGCCATGCCTGCCAGCAGAAATACCATCGGCCAGTCAAAATGCGCGCTGAATACTCCACTGGCGTAGAAAGAAGCCGCGGTGCCCAGGCTGAAAGCGCCCAGGTACCACGGCAACGCCTTTTGCCGCTCTGTATCGGCCAGGCGGTCGTTCAGAATCTGCAGGCCCGGCATGTAGGTTCCCGCCAGGGAAACACCGGCCAGAAAACGGAACACCATCGCGCTGGCAAAACCGTCGGCAAACAGTCCATAGCCCACAGATCCGATAACACCGGTTGTAATGCCGAAAAGATAGATGCGCCGGGCATCCACGGCGTCGGTCAACCCCACCAGGATCGGCACCGCAGCCACATAACCGGCGTAATAGATGCCACTGATCCAGCCGGCCTGGGTATTGCTCAGATTCCACAGGGCAGTGAAATCATTCAGCAGCACCGCAAAGTTGGCAAAGCCTGCCATGGCCAGCACCTGGGCAATGCAAAGGGCAAGCAACAGAACCGGGGGCGACATGCTCTGGCTCGGGGTCGACATATCCTGTCTATCTCACTCCTGATTCCGCGACAATGACAGCGATCGGGAACTGCCTGCTCGGCCGCCGCTAGAATGACAAACCACTAGGTGAACTAATACACTTGGCGGTCGCAGCCAATCTGATCCACCCAGCAATTATCCATGAGAATTACCCGTATCCGTGTATTCAAGGCCGACCTGCCGATGAAGGAAGGCAGTTACAGCTGGTCAACCCAGTCCCATGCCGCATTTGATACCACGGTGGTACTTATTGATACTGACGAGGGCGTCACCGGAGTCGGTGAATGCTGTCCGCTGGGTCCGACCTACCTGCCTGCCTATGCGCAGGGAGTGCGCGCAGGCATCGCTCAGCTAGCGCCCGACCTGATCGGTGAGGACCCCACCCAGCTCGAGACGATCAACGACACCATGGATGTCCTGCTTAAAGGGCACCCTTATGTGAAGTCGGCAATCGACATGGCCTGCTGGGATATCCTGGGCAAAGTTACCGGCCTGCCGCTGTACACACTGCTGGGCGGTATGCGCCAGGAAAAAGTAACCCTCTACAAGGTCGTTACCCGCGCCGACCCTGGCGCCATGGCAGAGCGCATCCCCGAATACCGTGCCCAGGGGTACCACCAGTTCCAGGTCAAGGTCGGTGAAGACCCGGCGACCGATATCATCCGTATTCATCGGGTGGCGCAGGAAATGGAAGCGGGCGAGGTACTGAACGCCGATGCCAATACCGGCTGGAAACAGCACCAGGCTCTGCGAGTTGCCCATGCTATCGCTGACCTTCCGACACAAACCGGCGTCTGCCTGACTTTCGAGCAGCCCTGTCTTTCTTACGAGGAGTGCCTGGCGGTGCGGGCGCACACCAACCTGCCTTTTGTGCTGGACGAGTGTATCGACAGCCTGGCCGTGCTGCTGCGGGCCAACCAGGATCACGCCATGGATATGGTCAATCTCAAAATCAGCCGCTTCGGCGGCCTGACCCGTGCCCGCCAGGCACGCGATCTTTGCATATCGCTGGGATTGCCGATGAATATCGAGGACAGTTGGGGCGGCGAGATCGCCACCGCCGCAATCGCCCACCTCGCCCACGCCACGCCGGCAGCCTTTCAGTTTCAGTCATCGGCTTTCCACGAATACGCTACGATCGATATCGCCATCGGTGCGCCCACTGTTCATGAAGGCACCATGAGCGCCTCAGATGCACCCGGGCTCGGGGTCGAGCCGATCCTCGAGGCGCTCGAACCGGTCAGCGAGCATCAGTAGACATTGCCGGGAGAACCGCTGATGCAATTTGAAGGAATCTCAAGGCGCTAATGGGTTAATAAGAATAACCCTGCGGCAACACCCAATTCCGAGAGCAAAGAAGAATGAGTGAACATTATCGAGTGGTAGTCATTGGCGGCGGCGTGGTCGGCACCTCAGTGCTCTACCACCTTGCCAAGTTTGGCTGGTCGGACGTCTGTTTGCTGGAGCGTTCGGTGCTGACCGCCGGCTCCTCGTGGCATGCCGCCGGCGGAGTGCATGCCCTGAATGCCGATCCCAATATGGCGGCTCTTCAGGCCTATACCATCGACCTGCTGTCCCAGATCGAGGCCGAGTCCGGGCAGGACATTGGCCTCAGCATGACCGGCGGTATTTCTGTCGCCTCGGCACCGGCCCGCTGGGAATGGCTGCAATCCGCCTACCGGGTGTTTCAGACCATCGGCATCGAGGATTGCTACCTGATCACCCCTGAGGAGGTCAAGGCCAAATGCCCCATCATGGACACCGCCGGCGTGCTTGGGGGTCTGTGGTGTGACCGCGAGGGGTACGTGGATACGACGGGTACCGTCCACGCCTATGCCGGTGCAGCGAAAAAACGCGGTGCCAAAGTCATCGAACACACCAAGGTCGAAGAACTGCAACAGCGTGCCGATGGCAGTTGGGACCTGATCACCGACAAGGGGTCGGTTCATGCCGAGCACGTGGTCAACGCCGGCGGACTCTGGGCCAAGCAGGTTGGCCGCATGGTCGGCCTCGAGTTACCGCTTTCCCCACTGGAGCACCACTACCTGCTGACCGATACCATTCCCGAGGTGGCTGCACTCGACCATGAACTGCCGATGGCGGTAGATCTGGAAGGCTTCACCTACATGCGCCAGTACCAGCAGGGCATACTGGTCGGGATCTACGAGATTAACCACAAGCACTGGAACATGGACGGCGCTCCCTGGGACTACGGTATAGAACTCATTCAGGAAGATATCGACCGCATCTCGGATGAACTGGAAATGGCCTTCACCCGCTACCCGGTACTGACCGAAGTGGGTGTGAAAAACTGGGTCAATGGCGCCTTTACCTTCTCGCCAGACGGCAACCCGCTGGTCGGCCCGGTCAGCACAGTGCCCAACTACTGGCTTGCCTGCGGTGTGATGGCCGGCTTTTTGCAAGGTGGCGGTGTCGGTAAAACGCTCGCCGAATGGATGATTCATGGCGAGACCGAGGCTGACGCCTGGCCGATGGATATTGCCCGCTACGGTGACTTCACCTCGAACCGCGAGTACATACGCCAAACCACCGGGCAGTTTTATTCGCGGCGTTTTATCATGACCTATCCTAACGAGCAGTTGCCCGCTGGACGACCACTTAAAAAAACGCCAGCCTGGTCCGCCATGAACAGCGCCGGTGCCCAGTGGGGCTGCAGTTGGGGTCTTGAAGTGCCGCTGGTTTTTGCTTCAGGTGATTTTTCGGAAACGCCGACCCTGAAGCGCTCCAATGCGTTTGGGATCGTGGCCGAGGAGTGCCTAGCTGTACGCGAGGGCGTAGGACTTATCGACATCAGCGGCTTTTCGCGGTACGAGATCACCGGGCCTGCGGCCGAGGCCTGGCTCAGCCAGCTCATGGCCGGCCGCCTGCCCGAGCCTCGGCGGGCCCGCCTGGCGCCGATGCTGGCACCGAGCGGGCGCCTCAAGGGAGACCTTACCGTGTTCAACTGGGGTGATGGCCGCTGGTGGATCATGGGCTCGTACTACCTGCGCAACTGGCACATGCGCTGGTTTCATGACCACCGCAGCGAAGGCGTAGAAGTGCGCGATATCTCCGATGCTACCGTTGGTTTCGGCCTGGCCGGACCCAAATCCCGTGAAGTGCTCGCCGCGCTCACGCCCCAGAGCGTTGATGGCGATACCTTGCCTTTCATGGGCTGTGCCACACTGGACGTGGGTCTTATCCGCGCCCGTGTTGGACGGCTGTCGGTCTGTGGAGAACTGGGCTACGAGATCAACTGCGGCGCAACGGAACATATTGCGCTGCGGGAAATGCTTCTAGAGGCCGGAGCAGCCCACGGTATCCGCGAGTTTGGCTTCTACGCCATGAACTCGCTGCGGCTGGAGAAAAGCTTTGGTATCTGGAGCGCCGAGTTTACCCAGGACCGGACTCCGGGCATGACCGGGATGGATCGCTGGATTGACTGGGCGCGCGATGATTTCATTGGCCACCAAGCCGCCGCCCAAGAGCGAGCGGACAACAACGTCGATCAACGCCTGGTGACCCTGGAAATTGATGCCGACGGCGCCGACGCTTCCGGCTATGAGCCGATCTGGCAGGGCGATCAGCGGGTCGGCTTTGTGACCTCGGGCGGTTATGGGCACCACACCGGCAAGAGCCTTGCCATGGGCCTGCTGAACACCCAAGTCAATGAGGGTGATGAACCGCTGATGGTCGATGTGGTCGGCCAACGACGCGGGGCCGTGACATTAAGCGCACCGGCCTGGGACCCTGCCGGAGAGCGGATGCGTATCTGAGCAGGCTTGTCCGCCACGAACCGATTCGGGTCAATTCAATGCCGTCAGATCAATTACGTGGGCGACCTGGGCGATCGCGTCGACGTAACGCGAGCGAACCGCACCGAACCAAGCCTCCGTGGCAGCACCTGAAAAACCCCTACCCGCCGATCGCCCAGTTCAGTGCAGACCATATAGAGGCGATCCACCAGACCTCGCTCACGCTGTTGCGCGACAAGGGCATCAAAGTGCTGAGCGCCGAGGCCCGGAAACTTTATGCCCAGGCGGGCGCACCGGTAGTAGATGACGACACCCTGATGGTGCGCTTCGATCCCGACATGGTGCTCGAGACCGTCAGCCAGGCACCGCAAAGCTTCACGATGCATGGTCGGGCACCGGAACACTGGCTCGAGGTCGGGGACAACAACCTGGTATTTGCCACCGTTGGCGGACCGCCACATTACTCAGACCTTGAAGGGGGCCGCCGCGCAGGCACCCACGAGACTTTCCGTGACCTTTTGCGCCTGGCACAGACCTACGATGTACTGCACCTGACCACGCCCATGGTAGAGCCACAGGATTTGCCGCTCAATGTGCGGCACCTGTACAGCACGCGCTCGACAGTAACACTGACCGATAAGCCTACCTTTGTTTATTCACGGGGCCGGCAGGCCGTTGCCGATTCGCTGGAGATCCTGCGCATTGCCCACGGCTTTGACCCGCAAGCGTTCGAAGAACAAGTGCACTGCTACACGGTCATCAACGCCAACTCACCACTGCAACTTGATGAACTGATGTGCGCAGGGATTATAGACTTTGCCCGTTCCCGTCAGGCCATGATCCTCACCCCGTTCACCCTGGCCGGTGCCATGGCTCCGGTGACACTGCCGGGTGCGCTGGCCCAACAGAATGCCGAAGCCCTGGCAGGTATCGCGCTGGCACAGATTGTTCGTCCCGGCGCACCGGTGGTGTACGGCGGCTTCACCAGCAACGTTGATATGAAATCGGGTGCGCCGGCTTTCGGTACACCGGAGTATGTGAAGGCGGCTTTCGCTTCGGGACAATTAGCCCGGCGTTATCACCTGCCCTACCGTACGTCAAACGTCAATGCATCCAATGCGCCTGATGCGCAATCGGCATACGAATCACAGATGTCCTGCTGGGGTGCCATTATGGGTGGCGGCAATATCCTGATGCACGGCGCCGGCTGGCTCGAGGGCGGCCTGACCGCGTCGCTGGAAAAATTCATTATCGATGTGGAAATGCTGCAGATGTTCGCGAGCCTCATGCAGCCGGTCGAGTGCAATGAGGACACCCTCGCCCTTTCAGCGTTTGCTGAGATCGAACCGGGTGACCACTTTTTTGGCACCGAGCATACCCTGGCGCGTTATGACACAGCCTTTTACACGCCACTGCTCTCGGACTGGTCCAACTTTGAAACCTGGAGTGAAAACGGCGCGCAGGACACGACTCAGCGTGCCAACCGGATTGCCCGCCAGGCGCTCGCTGAGTTCACGCCGCCGCCCCTGGCCGATGAGCGCCTCGCCGAAATTGATGAATTCATCGATAAACGCGTTGCCCAGGGTGGGGCAACTCTGAGCGCCTGAACAACCAACGCTCGCCTGCACCGTCTGCACTCGGCGAACGTGCTCCTACGGCAACCCAACTCATACCATCCCCGCTATGCCTTCTCTTGGGAAACTGCAACAATTCTCCCGTGTTCCACTGGCACACACACCCACCCCCATCGAGGCGATGCCCAACCTCAGCGCACACCTTGGCGGAGCCACGCTCTATATCAAACGCGATGACTGCACCGGCCTGGCACTGGGTGGCAACAAGGCGCGTCAGCTGGAGTACCACCTGGGCGATGCGTTGGTGCAAAACGCCGATACCATTTTGATCACCGGCGCCGTGCAGTCAAACTTTGTGCGCATGGCGGCGGCGGGGGCTGCCAAACTCGGTCTTGCCTGTCATATTCAGCTCGAAGAGCGGGTGACCGATGCGCGGCCCGAATACCGTCAATCGGGGAACGTATTGCTGGACCGGATTCTGGGTGCGGTAATACACACCTATCCCAAGGGTGAAGATGAGAGCGGCGCAGATAATAATCTGCGGAAACTGGCCGAGGAGCTGCGCGTAGCGGGCAAAAAGCCGTACATCATTCCACTCGCTCCAGGGCATCCCCCGCTCGGAGCCCTTGGTTACGTCCGTGCCGCCAGCGAGATTCTCGAGCAATTGGCCGATGCCGATTACCGGGTCGATGAAATCGTGGTCGCCTCGGGCAGCGGCAATACCCACGCCGGGCTGCTCTTCGGTTTGCGGGCAATGGGCAGCAGCATCAATGTAACCGGTGCCTGTGTACGTCGGCACCGCCAGGCCCAACTCGCTCGAATCAGGGCGCGCTGCCAGGAGATTGCTGAACTGCTGGAGATCAAATCACCGGTCCGGCTACAGGATATCCAGCTGACAGACCATTTCTTTGCTCCGGGTTATGGCCAACTCAATGATGCGGCCCGCGACACAATCCACCTTTGCGCCCGCCTTGAAGCGTTGCTGCTGGATCCGGTCTATACCGGTAAATCCATGGCGGCCTGCATCCAGCGCGCCCGTGATTGCGGCCCGGATCAGTCCATTTTGTTCATACACACCGGGGGGGCGCCGGGAGTTTTTGCTTACAGTGGCCAACTCCTGCCAGCGGGCGGATAGCGATCGCCCTTAAGGCCAGCGGTAACTAGAACCGGTCCAGAGAATATGGCGTGATGTCGATCGGACTGGGCGAGCCACAGACCATTGCAGCCGTCAACTGTCCGGTCATCGGCGCCTGGGTGAGGCCCATGTGACCGTGACCGAATGCTGCAAACAACCCGGGTTGCCGAGGCACGGGGCCTATGCAGGGCAGCGAATCGGGCGTAGACGGCCGTGAGCCCATCCATTCGCTCACAGCCGCCGTATTCAGGCCGGGCAGCATGCCCCGGGCAAGCCGGGAGATCACCTTGGCCCGGCGGTAGTCGGGTACAGCCTCCAGCCCGGCAAATTCAGCCGTACCGGCACAACGCAGGCCCGTCTCCATGGAACTCGCCACGAATTTCTTGTCTGCATCCATGACGGAATTGTTAAGGGCAGCCCCGGGGTCGGCAAAGACCACGTGATAGCCTCGCTCCGCCTCAAGCGACACCCGTACTCCCAGCGGTGCCAGCAGTCGGGCAGACCAGGCACCACCCGCCACTACCACCTGGGGTGAACTGAAAATACCCTGGTCGGTGCGCACCTCGAATGACCTGGGTGTTGCTGGGATGATTTCGCACACCCGCGCACGCATGAACACCACGCCCAGGCTTCGGGCTTTTTCGGCCAGAACCTCTCCCAGCCTTCCTGGGTTCATTGCCCGGGCCTGACCCTTGATCAAAACCGCCGCCTGGTATTCTGGTGCAAGCGCCGGCTCTATCTCCCGCGCCTCATCACCGCTGACAAATTCCAGTGGCACGCCGCGCTCACGGCGCAGCGCCCACTGTGCTTGATTCGGGTCGGCATGGCGTGCGGTGCGAAACACGTGGATATAGTAGGAATCGCACACCAGGTCTTCGTGGCCTGTGCCGTTCAG
>JASLLH010000085.1:0-8760 GCA_030747115.1 Arenicellales bacterium | reverse complement strand
ACTGTCTTGCTGCCCGCCCTGACAGTGGTATAGGCACGGCCCGAAAGGATTCGCGCAAGATAGTTGGACATGGCGCCGACGTTCCGAGAAATGGACATCTCGTTGTCATTGAGCACTACCAGAAGATCCGCATCCATATCGCCGGCGTTGTACAGGGCCTCCATTGCCTGGCCCGCCGTCAGCGCACCGTCACCGATAATGGCAGCGACTTTACGCTCAGTGTTGCTCAGTTGTGCGGCCACAGCCATGCCCAGTGCCGCGCTGATAGAGGTGCTCGAGTGCCCGGCACCAAAAGTGTCGTATTCGCTCTCAGCGCGCTTGAGAAACGCCGATAGGCCACCGGTCTGACGGATGGTAGCCATCCGCTGCCTGCGGCAGGTAAGAACCTTGTGGGGATAAGCCTGGTGGCCGATATCCCAGACCAGCCGGTCGTTGGGGGTGTCGAAAATATAGTGCAGGGCAATGGTGAGTTCGACTGTGCCCAGGCCCGGAGCCAGGTGGCCGCCAGTGCCCGAGACTACCTCGATCAGGAAATGGCGTATCTCGTTGGCCAATTCCTGCAGTTGGTTTTCGGGCAGCAGACGCAGGTCTGCCGGCGAGTCGATGGTTTCGAGGATCGGGTAGGTCACGTCATCGTCGCTGTTTGCCGGATTGGTGTACCAAAGCCGGGATGATACCTGTGCCGCAGCTCAATGGGAGCGCCGGAGCGTGAATTGGGCCAGCGCCTCAAGCAAACTGGTGTCGAAAGTTACCGTCTCAAGTGCGGCGATGGCTTGGCGACCTTGCTCTTCGGCATACTGCCTGGCTGCATCTTCGCCCAGCACGCTGAAGAAGGTCGGTTTGTCTAGAGCCCGGTCGGCCCCCGCCGTTTTGCCCAGCGTGGCCGTATCGGAGGTACTGTCAAGGATGTCGTCCACCACTTGGAAAGCCAGGCCCAAGGGCTGTGCGTAGCGCACCAGATGTTGGAGCGACTCCGGATCGTCAGTTGCCGTCAGTGCCCCGAGTTGGACCGCGGCCAGGATCAGTGCACCTGTTTTCATATTGTGCATCGTTGCCAAGGTCTCGCACGTTGCGGTTTTCGAGACCAGATCGAGATCAATTGCCTGGCCACCGGCCAGCCCCTGCGAGCCGACCGTTCGAGCCAGCACATTTAGCATCTGTAGACGGCGGGCTGGTGCTATCTGCGGTACGGGCTCTGCAGCCATTGCCTCGAAGGCTAGGGTCTGCAGGGCATCCCCAGCCAGTATCGCGGTGGCCTCGCCGAAGACCTTGTGACAGGTAGGTTTGCCGCGGCGCAGGTCGTCGTCGTCCATTGCTGGCAGGTCGTCATGTATCAGCGAGAATGCGTGAATCAACTCTATGGCCCCGGCAGCGCCATCCAGGCTCTCCTCAGATGCTCCCAGGCTGGTACCGGTGGCGTAAACGAGCGCTGCCCGGTAGCGCTTGCCGGCACCGATTGCAGCATAGCGCATCGCCGCGTGCAGTTTCTCGGGGGGGGCCTTTGCCGCGGGTAGCAGGCGGTCGAGATAAGCCTCGAGGCGTTCGCGCCAGCGCTGCCAGCAAGCCTCAAGGTGGTCGGAATGGGTCACTCGTCCTCAGGCTCAAACGGTTCGCTCTCGAGTACCCCCTCTTTTTCAATCAGTTTTTGAACTTTGAGTTCGGCTTGATGCAGACTGTCCCGGCAGGCCCGAACCAGGGTCATGCCACGTTCGAAATCTTTGATTGAGGTTTCCAGCGGCTGATCACCGGCTTCCATACGCTCAACGATTGCCTCAAGCTCCTTGAGGGATTTCTCAAAATCGCCGACCCGGGACTTCATTTGTTTGGCCATTGTGCTGCTGTTACCTCGACCCTGGCGCAACTACCCAATTAGACTGGAATCACTATTACCAAGAGCAGATTCTATAGCAGTGGCAGGATTTCAACACGACCGGAGCCTTAGAAGGCGCCATGCTGCTTGACCACACCAAGCCCGAACAGAGTTTATAAGATGTTTTTTCCGGTGAGCCCCGGGCCAACCGCTTTTTTTTGTGGCCCGCTAGTGCGGGTCGTGTATCATTCGCGCCGGTATTTTTCGCTAACTCTCTTGACCTCCACTGATGGCAGCCAGTTACGACGCCTCAGCAATAGAAGTTCTTACCGGCCTGCAGCCCGTGCGCCGCCGGCCGGGTATGTATACCCAGACTGAGCGGCCCAATCACCTGGTGCAGGAGGTGGTAGACAACAGCGTGGATGAGGCCATCGCTGGCCATGCACACCGCATCGAGGTAGTGCTGCACAAGGATAGTTCTACCAGTGTGACCGATGATGGTCGCGGCATGCCGGTCGACAAGCACAAGGGTGAGAAGGTCAGCGCGGTGGAGGTGATCATGACCCGTCTCCACGCTGGCGGTAAATTCTCGGATAAAACCTATGCCTACTCCGGTGGTCTCCACGGCGTTGGCGTCTCGGTAGTTAACGCGCTGTCCTCGAAGCTGGAGGTCACGGTCAAGCGCGGCGGTCGTGAACACCGGATGATTTTTCGCGACGGTGTACCGACCGGGCCGCTGAAAACAACCGGAAAAGTGGGGCTGCGGAATACCGGCACTCGAGTGCGTTTTTGGCCCGACCCGTCTTTTTTCGACAGCCCGACCATCTCGGTTTCGCGACTGAAGCGACTGCTCAAGGCCAAGGCGGTGCTGTGTCCGGGCCTTAGGATTGATTTTCGTGATGAGAAGGAGCGCAAGAATAACGAATCCTGGGAGTATGAAGATGGATTGCCGGACTATCTGCTGGGTGAGATAGGTACGGCCGACCTGGTCCCGGAGACCCCGTTTGTTGGCCACATTGAGGGTGCCGAGCAGCAGGTGCACTGGGCTGTTACCTGGCTGGAAGAGGGCGGTGAGCCGGTTACAGAAAGTTATGTCAATTTGATTCCAACGTCACAGGGCGGCAGCCACGTCAGTGGTTTCAGGAGCGGGCTGACCGACGCGGTGCGTGCGTTCTGCGAGTACCGCGAACTGCTACCGCGCGGGGTCAAGTTGACCCCCGAGGATGTCTGGAACCGCTGTGCTTACTTGTTGTCTGTACGTATGAAGGACCCTCAGTTCAGTGGCCAGATCAAGGATCGTCTGTCCTCGCGTGACGCTGGAGTTTTTGTGGCGAATACCACCAAGGACGCCTTCAGCCTATGGCTGAACCAGCATACCTTGGAGGCCGGGCGCATCGCACAACTTGCGATCGACAGCGCTCAGTTGCGTCTGAAGTCCAGCCGGCAGGTTGAGCGCAAGAAGGTGGCTACCGGCCCGGCTTTACCGGGCAAGCTCGCTGATTGCACCAGCCAGGATCTCGAACATACCGAGCTTTTCCTGGTGGAGGGGGATTCGGCCGGTGGCTCGGCTAAGCAAGCGCGGGACAAGGATTACCAGGCGATCATGCCGTTGCGGGGCAAAATCCTGAACACTTGGGAGGTGGATCCGGCCGAGGTGCTGGGCTCACAGGAAGTACACGATATTGCCGTGGCTTTAGGGGTGGATCCGGGCTCAGCTGATTTTTCGGCACTGCGCTACGGCAAAGTATGCATATTGGCTGACGCAGACTCCGATGGCGCCCATATCGCCACCTTGTTGTGTGCTCTTTTCGTGCGGCATTTTCGGCCGCTGGTCGATGCTGGCCGGGTTTGTGTTGCCATGCCGCCGCTGTTTCGAATCGACGTGGGCAAACACCTGTTCTATGCATTGGACGAGCGCGAGAAAAAAAGTGTGCTCGAGCGCATCAAGACCGAGAACCTGCGCGGTACGGTCAATGTGCAGCGCTTCAAGGGTCTGGGTGAAATGAACCCGGCGCAGCTGCGCGAGACCACCATGGATCCCGCCACCCGCCGGTTGATACAACTTAACCTGGATACGGGCAGAAAGACCGATGGTATGCTGGATCTACTGCTGGCCCGCAAGCGCGCAGGTGACCGTAAGGCTTGGTTGGGTAAGAAGGGCGATCAGGCTGAATTGTGATGGCGGTGGACCAGGTGGATCAGGTGCAGCATGCCTGATGCGTGTTCAGGGTGCGTGCTGGCTTTGCCAGAACGGCTCAGCTCTGGGATCGCGAATGGTCCGGGTTTCCTGGCGGTACGGTGAAAAACCGGCGCGTTGGTAGACGATAATGGCCTTGGGATGATCGAGGGTACAGGTGTTGACCCATACCCGGGAGGGCTGGCTGCGCCAGGCGGTTTCGACCCCCCACCCCAGTAGCCACGGGCCAAGCCCCTGGCCAATGTACTGCGGCAACAGCCCAAAGTACGCAAGTTCCACCTCATTTGCAACGCGTCGGTCAAGTTCGACAAAGCCTGCCGGTGCCCCGTCCCGGTAGAGCACGTAGAGGTGAACTTGGTTATCGGTAATGATCGCGGCCAGCTCATCATCAGACAGGGCGCGTCGTTCGTACCACAGCCAGGGTTCACCGACGTTGTTGTACAGATAACGGTAAAAAGGCACGGTCGGGTGGCGGACTCTGAAAATCGCGAGCTTTTCCAATCTCGTTCGCCGGCGCGCTGCCGGCGGGGGCTTTAACATCTCAAGGTAGGTAATAGTTACCATCAGGGTGCCGTCGGGCGCAGGGGCCGGGGCGGCGGCGAAGGGTCGGCGTGTCTCGTTCACGGTAAACGGGTTGCTAGCGGGCACCCGGCCCCCCGGTAACTGGACCATCTTCCGGGTGGGCCTGACGGTCGATCAGGACGAACAGGCCCCCAAGCAGCGACCACACCGCCACATGGGTGCGGTGCAGCACCGACAGGGCCACGCCGCGGGTGCGCATCAGCTGCTCGGCACCCGGCACGCCGGGCAAGGTAGCGGCACCGAACTTGCCGATCAGTGCACCATAAGCGGCCTCGCCGATGCCCCAGCCCGCTGGCGCGATCGGGATACCCTGGATAACCGCTGCCACCGGGACGATGAAGAAATAATCTGCCAGTGAAACGCCAACGCCCAGCGCCCGGTCCATGCAAAACAGGCTGCCGACAAACAGGGTATAGATGAGCGGGCTGGCCAGAATCCAGCCGCCGATACCGGCGAGGTGACCGCGGTAGTGCAATACCGCCCGATCGAGTTCAGCTATGATGTTACCGATCCGCCCCGGCAGTCGCACCACCAGCGCATCGAAGCGCAGCAGCCGGCGCAACCCTGGACTGATAAGCAAAAAACAAAACACCAGGGTGCCCGCGCCGATCAGCCAGACGGTGGAGGCAAACACCGGGAAGCGCTCCATCACCAGCAGGCTGGCCAGGCTGCCGACAAACAGTAGCGACAAAACGCCCATGATGCGATCGACCACGATTGATACCACCGCTCGCACTTTGTCACCCGAACAGCGCCGCGCAATATAGACGGCTTTGGCCACGTCCCCCCCGGTGGCGCCGGGCAGCACGTTGCTGAAAAAAAAGCCAATCCAGCCGAAGCGCTGGGCTTCGAGAAAGCGCACCCCCAGGCCGTTGGCCCGCAGCAGATACCACCAGCGCGAATTTATTATTACCACAAAGATAAAAAACAGTGCCGCACCCAAGGCAAAAAGTGCGAGGTCGAGGTTCTTGAGATAGGTCAGAAAGCCCGGGCTGATAAGCAGGCTTTCACCGGTATTGCTGGTTGTGCGTTGCAGGGTGTTAACGGTGCTTGCGCCATCGGCGCGAAAACGGACCGTATCCCGATCCCAGGGCCCGACGATCTGGCCGCCTACTCTTTCAATGGTCTCGCCTTCTGGCGAGATCCTGGAATAACTGTCCTGCCAGTCGATGGCGTAGAAGATGACGCCAAAGAGCGCGGCCACGATCAGCAGTTTGGCCAGGGCGAACAGGTATTTTTTCTTGATTTTCAAAATGTTCCGTACCATACCGACCAGGCGCAACATCTGTTGCGCAACACAAGATGCATTTACCTTCTAGAAAACTACAACTAGTTTGGTCTTAAAGGAAAAAAACTGGCACGATTTTTGCTGTAGTGATGGTATGGTTATTTGCCAGATGCAGTCAAAAAAATGGATGGGCATGAAACAACCAATCGTAGGAAATATTGTTAACACGGTATCAGTTCGTGATATTCGGCGGGCTGTTTCAGGTATAGTGGCCGGAAAAAGCCAATTCTTGAGGCGGATTGTAAAGGAATCATACATGCACAAAGCGCTGGCCATGAAAATAGATGCCTGCACTGGCTGCCACCAGTGCGAGATGATGTGCTCCTACGGTAAGGTCGGGGCGTTCAACCCCGCCAAGTCGGTTATGGAGATCACCATCTTCGAGGGTGGCGCAGCAAACGTGCCCTCGACCTGCAGCCAGTGTGAACAGGCCTGGTGCATGGTGGTCTGCCCGGTCCAGGCCATTACCTTGAATCCGGCCACCGGCGCCAAGGAGATTGCCGCGGACAGGTGTGTTGGCTGCAAGGTCTGCACCATCGCCTGCCCATTTGGCGCCATCAATTACGATCCGGACTCCGGGGTAGTCAGCAAGTGTGACCTGTGCGGCGGCGAGCCGATGTGCGTGCAAGCCTGCCCGACCACGGCACTGGCTTTTGTGGCCCAGGACAGCACCGGCTACCAGAAAATGCGCAGCCGGGCTGCAGCCTTTGCCAGCATCGAACAGCCCGTCATCCAGTGAGAAAATATTACCAGCACGGGCTGTCACCCCGAACCATTCACCGACAATTCACCAGCATCAATCGTAACAGTAGAGTTATATTCATATACCATCTGTACAGGACCACAGTACTACCACAGATCAAACCATTACCGTAAAGGAGGAAACCATCATGGGTTGGACAGGAAAAATACTAAGAGTGAATCTTAGCGCCGGCAGTTGCACCAGCGAGGCCACCAACATGCAGTGGGCCAACGACTACATGGGTCAAAGAGGCCTTGCCACCAAGTACCTGGTCGAGGAGACCGACCCCAGGGTCGATCCCTTGTCCGCAGACAATAAGATGATCTTTGCCACCGGCCCCCTGACTGGCACCATCGCTCCGACCTCCGGGCGCTGGTCGGTGGTCTGCAAAGGCCCACTCACCGGTGCCATCGCTTGTTCCAACTCGGGTGGTTTCTTCGGTGCCGAGCTCAAGAACGCCGGCTGGGACATGATCATCTTCGAGGGTAAATCCAGCGGTCCGGTATACCTGGACATCAACAACGATGAAGCCGAGCTCAAAGATGCCTCCGACCTTTGGGGCAAGTCAGTCTGGGATACCGAGACTGCCCTGCGCGAGCGCCGTGGTGACCCCGACGTGCGGGTTGCCTCGATCGGCCTGGCCGGGGAAAACGGCGTACTTTATGCCGCCGTGGTCAACGACATGGACCGGGCCGCCGGGCGTTCCGGGGTCGGGGCGGTGATGGGCTCGAAGAACTTAAAGGCCGTGGTCGTGCGCGGTACCGTCGGCGTTACCGTCGATGACCCGATGGCACTGATGCAGGCCTCCAATGCCGCCAAGGAGAAGTTGGCCGAACATGCCGTGACCGGTACCGGCCTGCCCACCCACGGCACCCAGGTCTTGATGAACGTGATCAACGAGATCGGTGCATTGCCATCCAAGAACGGCCACGACGTGCAGTTCGACGGCGCCCACGATATCAGTGCCGAGGCCATGGCCGAGCCGCGCGCGAGCGACGGCCAGGCTAATCTGGTCTCCAGCCATGCCTGCTTCGGCTGCCCGATCTCCTGTGGTCGGCGCTCCAAGATCGACCCGGACCACTTCACGGTTAAAGATAAGCCCCAGTATCAGATCGTCAGCGGCGGCCTGGAATACGAGGCAGCCTGGGCGCTGGGCGCGGCCTGTGGAGTCAGCGACCTTGATGCATTGACCTGGGCTAACTTCGTCTGTAACGAGCAGGGCCTGGACCCGATATCATTGGGGTCAACCATCGGTGCAGCCATGGACCTCTATGGTGCTGGTGCCATCAGCCAGGCAGATACTGGTGGGGTAGCACTGGAATTCGGCAACACCGAGGCTTTTGTCGCCATGGTTGAGGCTACCGCCAATGGTGAGGGTCTTGGCAAAGAGCTCGGCCAGGGTTCACGCCGGCTGTGCGAGAAATACGGTCACCCGGAATTCTCAATGACAATAAAAAGCCAGGAGTTCCCGGCCTATGATCCGCGCGGTATCCAGGGTATGGGCCTGACCTACGCCACCTCCAATCGCGGTGGCTGCCACCTACGCGGTTACACCGTGGCCTCCGAGGTGTTCGGTATCCCCGAGAAAACCGATCCGCTGGTGACCGAGGGCAAGGCCGGCCTGGTCAAGGCCTTCCAGGATGCCACCGCGGCGGTGGATTCCTCTGGCACCTGCGTGTTTACCACCTTTGCCCTGGGCGGCGATGACATCGCACCGATGGTCGATGCCGCCTGCGCCGGTGATTGGAGTGTCGAGCGCTTCGTCGAGGCTGGTGAGCGGATCTGGAACATGGAGCGCCAGTACAACATCGCTGCCGGGTTCACTGGGGCCGATGACACCCTGCCCGAGCGCTTGCTCAAGGACGCGGCCAAAACCGGCCCGGCCGAGGGTAGCGTCAACCGCCTTGACGAAATGCTGCCAGAGTACTATGAGTTGCGCGGCTGGGATACTTCAGGCGTACCGACAGCGGAGACCCTGGGACGTCTGGGTCTTTAAGTTTTTCTCGACTAAAGCAGTTGTTCCGTACCCGGTGGCGCTTGCGCCATCGGGTACTTTAGTTTTGCATACAGGGAATAACCATTTATGCATTATGTGATTGCCGGGGCCGGGCCTGCTGCGGTCGCCGCTGCCGAGCACCTGC
>JASLLH010000084.1:0-8774 GCA_030747115.1 Arenicellales bacterium | reverse complement strand
CCGAAATCTATCAGTGCCACAACCTTGCCCTCTAGGGACTGGGCTAGCGTTGGCGCGACAAAGGCAAATCCCCGCTCCACCGCAAAACCACCAACGTCCACGATTGCCGCGCTCAAGCCAGCAGCCTCCACCACGGCTACGTAATCTTCAACTATTTCCTTGCGACAGGCCGTGATCATGATCTCGTCGTCATTACCGGAACGCGCCCCGCCAGTCACCCGGTAGTCCAAGTTCACCTCTTCCAGCGGATGGGGAATGTGCTGAGCCGCCTCGATCATCACCTGCTGTTCTATTTCCGCTTCGCTGAGCCCTGCCGGCAGGCTGATCTTCCTCGAGACAACGTGCGTAGACGACACCGCCACCACTGCCTTTTTTCTACGGGTTCTAGAATTGCGCAGCGCGCGACGCAGTGCATCACTGGTCTGCTCGAGATCGCTAATGCCATGTTCGACCACCGCGTTGCGGGCCAATGGCTCGATAGCGCAGCGCTCGGCCCGATAGCCACCACGGGCCACCGTGACCTCCAGCAGTTTGACCGCGCCGCTACCGATGTCGATACCAACGGCCCGGTGACCCTTGCGGCTGAACAACCTCATGTTGTACAGGCTCGAGGTATAGGGGCTGAACCAGTCCTTTGCGATCCAAAGGTGAGGCGACAAGGCCCAGTCTTGGCGATAGTTTTTCCCGGCATGGGGCAAGTGTAACCTGTCAGCGGCGGGATATTGTCGCCTGTATCCAAGGTGGGCGGCGCCTGCTGTCGGAAGCCGCGCAGCTGCGCTCTTGGGGCGCCAACGGCGCCGCCTGTATACGCAGGTGCCGACCCTGCTCTGCTAGAATCCGCTCCGGAAGTTTGCATTTCCTTTTCAACAGGTTCGCCGAACTGCGCGGACCGGGCCACGCGATCCGTTTTGACGTTCGTTCGTACCATCCTCTGGTCCCTGCTGGGAGTACTACTACTTAGCGCCTGCGCCATCGGCGGACTACTCGCCATCCTTATCCCGGACCTGCCGGCAGTTAGCGAGGTTGGTGACATCCGCCTCAAGGAGCCGCTACGGGTCTACACCATCGACGGCCGGCTGATGGCCGAGTACGGCAATGAGCGGCGCATCACCATCAATATCGGACAGGCTCCACCACTACTCATAGACGCCATTCTTGCCGCCGAAGATGACCGGTTCTTCAGACACCACGGGGTCGATTTCACCGGGGTATTGCGCGCCGTGGTTGCCAATCTGCACTCTGGGGACGCCAGCCAGGGTGCCAGCACCATCACCATGCAGGTAGCGCGCAACTATTTCTTGTCCCGCGAGAAGACCTACACCCGCAAGATCAAAGAGGTACTGCTGGCCTTCCGTCTGGAGCACGAACTCGACAAGGAGGAGATTCTGGAGTTGTACCTCAACAAGATATTTCTGGGTCACCGCGCCTACGGCTTCCAAGCAGCTGCCTCGATCTACTACGACAAGACACTACAGGAACTGTCATTGGCACAACTTGCCATGTTGGCGGGGTTACCCAAGACGCCCTCGCGCAACAACCCATTAGCCAACCCTGAAGCTGCAGTCAACCGACGCAATTACGTGCTTCGCCGCATGCGCCACCTGGAGATTATTGACGAGGCAAAATACGCCAGCGCCAGCGCCGCACCGGTAACGGCAGCCCACCACATCGCCAAGATCGAAATCCAGGCACCATACGTCAGTGAAATGGTCCGAGATTACATGGTACGGCATTATGGTGAGGACGCCTATCGTGCAGGGTTTCGTGTTTTCACTACCATCAACCCCCAATACCAGACTGCCGCTAACGCGGCTCTGGGCCGGGGGCTGATGGCTTACGACCGTCGCCACGGTTATCGTGGCACCGCCGGACACATCGACCTTGAGATGCTGACCCGCGTGGATGAGCGAGCCGCACAACTGGCAGGCTTCGACCACCCCTGGCAACTTGAACCCGCATTGGTTCTCGCTACGGGTGCGGCCTCGCTGGAGGTGTGGACCGGTGATGGCCATCACATTGAAATCGGGGAACGGGGATGGCGCTGGACCGGGCGCACACCCAGCCAACTCTTCAACCCCGGCGATGTGGTCTATGTCCTGCGCCACAGCGATGGCCCACACCTTGCCCAGATACCACAGATCCAGGGTGCATTGGTCTCACTCAACCCGGTCGATGGCTCGCTGCTAGCGCTGGTGGGTGGCTTTGACTTCCAGGCCAGTAAATTCAACCGGGCAACCCAGGCTGAGCGGCAACCCGGCTCCAATATAAAACCGTTTATCTACTCCGCAGCACTGGATAACGGCTTCACCGCCGCCACCCTCGTCAGCGGTGCACCCATCGTGGTCGAAAACAACCTGGGGGATACCTGGCGCCCCGAAAACTACAGCCGTAAGGTCTTCGGCCCGACCCGGCTGCGCAAGGCGCTGAGTCTATCGCTCAATCTGGTGTCCGTTCGCATTACCCGGGCTATGGGCATTCCGCTGGTAACAGATCACCTGGAACAGTTTGGGTTCGATCGCTCCCGCCTGCCACAGGGGCTGTCGCTGGCACTGGGCTCGGCGACTGTCACGCCCATGGAGAACGCCCGCGGCTATGCAGCTTTTGCCAACGGCGGCTACCTGGTCGAACCGTACTTCATTGCCCGGGTGGAAGACCAGGCTGGCGGGGTTCTGGAATATGCCAACCGGACCATGGTCTGCCCAGACTGCACGCCCGTTGCCGGCCCAGCGCAGAACAGCACCACCAGTCGGGCGGTTGATCCCCGCTTTGCCCGACGAGTGCTGGCCCCCGAGAATGCCTTCATTATGACCAGCCTGCTGGGTGAGGTCATTCGCACGGGTACCGGCCGTGCTGCACAGAAACTTGAACGGCACGACCTTGCCGGCAAGACTGGCACCACCAATAATTTCCACGATGCCTGGTTCACGGGTTACAACCCGGATGTCGTTACCAGTGTCTGGGTGGGTTTTGACAATCCCCGGGACTTGGGAACACGCGAGTCCGGCGCCCGCGCCGCCCTGCCCGTATGGATAGATTACATGGCAGTAGCTTTGGCCGACAAGCCTGAGGCACGGCGAGTGATGCCCGAAAACATCATCACCGCGTTTATCAATGGCGACAGCGGTGAGCCTACAGCCACGGATGATCCCGACGGCTTCGAGGAGTATTTCGTCATGGGGACCGAACCACAGGCCCAGTCACCATTCGGCGAGGAAGCGGCGGGTAGCCGCCAGGGAACCCAGCAGGTCGAAGGCCTGTTCTAACTGGCTCGCCCGATTAGGCCCGAAGGAAGTTTTGGCTTAACCGGCCAGCACGCCATCCGTTTTGTTGGTGCCGGTCTCTGCCAGGGCCTTAGCTGGCGAGAACTTTCACCCCGGGGCAATATCTTTCTTTTTCGTTTTCTGCTTGCCAGCTGTTTTCTTTATTACTTTCTTCTTCGCCTTTTTCTTGGCTTTCTTCTTGGCCTTTTTTTTCTTGCCCGGCGCTGGTGTCTCGGCCAGCAGCCGCTGGCAGTCTTGCAGGGTCAGGGCCTGGGGATCCTGCTCCTTGGCCACCCGGACCCGAGCCTTGCCATCGGTCACGTAGGGTCCCCAGCGACCGCGTAATACCTTAATGCCGCCATCGAACACGGCGATGGTGCGCTTGGCATCCGCCGCGCGCTTTCTAGCCACCAGTTCCAGTGCCCGCTCCAACTCGATGGTGTAGGGGTCTTCTCGTTTTCCCAACGACGCCGACACCGAGCCACACTTGAGGTATGGCCCAAAGCGACCAGTGGTTACGATCACACTCTCACCGTCGGCTGTGCTGCCCAGTTCCCTGGGCAACCGCGCGGCATTGTCCAAAAGTTCCACAGCCAGGTTGGCATCGATAGATATCGGGTCGGTACCCGGGGGGATCGAGGCTGTCTGCATGTCACAGCGCAGGTACAACCCGTAACGACCGGTGTCGAGTACGATATCTTCGCCGCTGTTGGCGCGGCCGAGTACGCGCGGCAACGACAGCAGCCACAGTGCTTTGTCGCGGGTCATCGCTGGCGCATGCCAGCCTAGTGGCAGGCCCGGCGGCAGGGTTTTTCGAACCGGCTCGTCACCGTCATCCTCGTTGCCCAGTTGCACATAAGCGCCATAGGGACCGACCCGCCAGGACACTTGGCGACCAGTCGCAGGATCGCTGTCCAGGCTAAAGACTGGCTTGGGGTGATCCGTTCCGAGATGCTCCTGCAGTCGCTGCCAGAATGTCTCGATCACGCCATCGCGACCGGTATCGCCGCTGGCAATGCGATCGAGATCCTCTTCCATGCGGGCTGTGAACTCGAAATCCACAAAAGGTTCATAACTCGTGGTCAAGAACCCGTTGACCGCATACCCCAGCGCCGTCGGCTCGAAGCGCCGACGCTCAAGCAGGGCGTATTCCCGGTCCACTAGAGTGGAGAGGATCGAAGCATAAGTGGACGGTCGACCGATCCCGCGCATCTCCAGTTCGCGGACCAGGCTCGCCTCCGTATAGCGCGGTTTGGGCTCGGTGAAATGTTGCTCTGCCCGAATGGTCTCCAGATCGACCACCTGCCCGCGTTTCAGCGGTGGCAGCAACCGGCCCTTGTCGTCACCAGCATCATCGGCATCCTCCTGGTAGACCTGCATATAGCCGGGATCAACCACGGTGGAGCCAGTGGCGCGGAAGACGTCGGCCGAATCTTCCTGGACCGACAACTCGACGGCCACCAGCCGCAGGGTTGCCGGGATCATCTGACTCGCGACTGCCCGTTTCCAGACCAAGTCATACAACCGAGACTGATCGGCAGTCAGCGTCTGCTGCACCGACTCCGGCGTGCGCCGAACCGAAGTCGGCCGAACAGCCTCGTGGGCCTCCTGTGCGTTACGGGCCTTGGATTTGTACCGATTGGGCGTTTGCGGCAAGTTGGCCCTGCCGAAACGCTCGGTGATCAGTTCACGCAGCTCGTTGAGAGCCTCACCCGCCACGTTGACCGAGTCAGTACGCATGTAGGTGATCAACCCCACGCGGCTGCCTTCGATGTCTATGCCTTCGTACAGTTGCTGGGCGATCTGCATAGTTTTGCGGGCGCCGAAACCGAGTTTACGCGAGGCCTCCTGCTGCAACGTGGAGGTGGTAAATGGCGGAGCCGGATTGCGCTTTCTCGGTTTTTCTTCGATCGAGCGAACCAGCAGGTGTCCACCTGCCGCCTGCTCAAGACGCTGCCGGATCGCCTGGGCCTGGTCAGTTGAGGTGATACTGAACTGCTCCACCTTGTTGCCCTCGAGTAGCGACAACCTGGCCTGGAAGCGCCCATCCGCACCGCCCGCATTAAGATCAAACTCTATGGTCCAGTACTCCCGCGGCACGAACTGGACGATTTCTCGCTCACGATCGCAAAGCAAACGTAGAGCAGGACTCTGTACCCGGCCTGCGGATAGACCACGCTTAATTTTCTTCCACAACTCCGGCGACAGGTTAAAGCCCAGCAGATAATCCAGGATGCGCCGTGCCAGATAGGCCTCGACCAATTCCAGTGACAGCGCACGTGGTGCATCGATGGCTTCTTGTATGGCCCGGCGGGTCACCTCATAGAACACCACCCGGTATACGGGTTTGGTTTCGAGCACACCCTGCTCCCGCAGGATTTCCTGGATATGCCAGGAAATCGCCTCGCCCTCGCGATCCGGGTCCGTTGCCAGGTAGACGTTATCAGCATTTTTGACCGCCCTGGCGATGGCGGTCATCTGTTTCTGGCCGCGTTCGTCGAGTTCCCATACCGGGGTAAAGATAGTCTTGCCATCCACGACCTTCTCGACCACCCCGCGACCACCGGATCCGATCAAATCCCTCACGTGGCCGTACGAGGCCAGCGCCTCGAAATCCGCTCCGAGGTATTTCTCCATCGTCCGGGCCTTGGCCGGGGACTCGACGATAATCAGATTATTGGCCAATATTGTGGTCTCGACATTGCTGCTAAAGATGGGTTTGCCAGACAGGCCAAACACGCGACCGAGCGGCTACAGCAGGATGCTCTCAGCCGGGCAGACGGACATACCCCCCGGCACAACTGCGCACCGCACCCGCCAACTCCATCCGTATCAGCATGGCGCAAACCTCGGTGATCGTCAAACCAGAGCGTTCCATGATCTGGTCTACGCTGGTCGGCGCGAAGTCAACTGCATCAAGCACTGGGTTGGCCCTGACACTGCCAGCAGCAGCGGAATCGCTTGCCGCAGGCGCCATCCCAAGGGCTGGCAACTCCTCTAGAATATCCGCTATCGACTCGACCAAGCGCGCGCCGTCCCGAAGCAAACGGTGCGGCCCGCGCGACAGCGGCGAATGGATTGAACCGGGCACAGCCAACACTTCGCGGCCCTGCTCCGCGGCAAAAAAAGCAGTGATCAGGCTGCCACTTTTCCGCGCGGCCTCAACAATCAGTGTGCCCAGAGTAAGACCGCTGATGATCCGATTGCGTCGCGGGAAGTGGTAACGCTTGACCCCAGTGCCAGGCGGAAACTCTGATACCAAAAGGCCGCTATGGCCAATCAGCCCGGCCAACTGCTGGTGGTAGCGCGGGTAGACGGTGTCCAGGCCAGTAGCGCATACCGCAATCGTGGCACCTTTCGCATCGAGCGCACCTTGGTGCGCAGCACCGTCGATACCCACAGCCAGGCCGCTAACGATAACGGCACCACCACCTGCGAGTTGGCGCGCCAAGTTACGGGCGATCTCGCGGCCAACCGGTGTCGGGTTACGGCTGCCGACAATGGCCAGCGCCGGCACCTGCAGCAACCCAGTGTCGCCCAGGCAGTAGAGCACCACGGGAGGGTCAGGTATCTGGCGCAATAATCGAGGGTAATGTGGGTCGGTCAACCCAACCACGGTAGCAGCAGTGCGCTTGAGCCAAGCGCGGTCCCGCGCCACTGCTTGTGCATCGCAAAAACTCTTCATCATCAGCCGACCCGATCCAGGCAACCGCGCAGCGCTCGAAATTCTGGAAAAATCCGCAGTCAGTGCGCGGGCAGGATCCGGATAACGTTCCAGTAACAGACGCTTGGCGCCATCGGGCAAGCGGCTGCGGGCAACACGCAGCCAATCCAAACATTGTGCGTCCATGGCAGACCCTCCTTGGTCGCTTGGGTGAGGCGGCGACTTCAGTCGCAGTCCTTCGTAGCACTGTCATCCTGGAGGGCGGCATCCTTGCGCCGCCAGGAACAAGCGGTTCAAACGCCCGGGCTGACTACTCTGTCGTTGCGGTGCAAAGCGCGAATTGATTCGAGGACCAGCGCGTAACTCACCCGTCTAAATACCCGGAAAACGATCAGTTGGCCAGACACATCCTCTGGCAGCGTGTTGAACTTGCCACTGAGATAGGCGGGTCGATACGGTGAAAAACCGCTTCCAGCGCTCTGAAACTTCGCCAGATTCAGGCCAAGCCAACTTTGTGCCCCGCATATAATTCGGGTATGGATAATGTTCGATTCGGCGATCGACGGCCTGCATGAACTTCCGGCAAAGGCCGGGCGGATCGGTTCAACGGACGTAAGCACGGTTTTTTCCGGTCGCAATATGTTCAGCATATCCCCAGCCTGAAGCCCATCGGCACTGCCGACCGACACCACCACGACCGACATTAAACTCAGTTCGTTAATATTGCCCAGGGTACTGACGATATGACCGGCAACCGCTTGTCTGGGTCTTTGGGGATAAAGAGACAGCAGGCCGATCTCTTCGTTTTTTGGAATCAACCGGTCCCCTGGACCGACTTCCTCAGTGCCGCTCAGCATCTCCAATTTAGCGATCTGGTCGTAGTTGCGACCACGGGTATCGGCCACCAGCAACCGAGCGGTTCCCAGGTGTCTGGCGGCTACACCGAGCAATTCGCTACTGACCGGATCGATGAAAGCTTCGCCAGGTCGGTAGACTTGGTACAAACCGTTAGGTGATGGCGACAGTTTCTCGGCAAAGAAACGGCTGAACTGTCCCAGCAAGTTATTCCCGTCAACTCCAGCTATCACTTGGCCCGCGTACAAGGCGTCGCGTTCATCCAGTACCTGGGGATCGGATAGAAACGGCCGGATTGCGTGAGGCGGAATAACGAGGGGGATACGTTCATGGGTGCTGGCCCGCACCTGCGGGCTGAGTTTTGCCACCGGCAGGACCTTGGCCCGGGCGGCAGCGTCAACGCCGTGTTTGAGCAGCAGCACCTGGCCAACTTGCAGGGCGCCGGCATCAGCCAGCTGCGGGTTCAACTGCAGCAGTTCCGGCCAGTGCCCGGGCTCATCCAGAAAACGCGACGCGATACTCCACAGGGTGTCGCCCGGCTGTACCGTATAGAACGCCGGTGCCGCGGGGTCATCGGCTCCAGCAAAACCCGCCTGGAAGGGAACCAAAATCAGCAGGAGAACAACCTGAGCGAGCGCCACCCGCACGACCCTGCTCATGTTGCCCGAAACGCCACGCCCGGTCGTGCGCGAGCCGAAGTTCCCGATACCGGAACCTTCGCCGCCAGCGAATCCGTTAGAATCGGCCTGCATTCAAATCGCGTCCTTTGCAACCCATTGTAGCCTACGACTGGTTGTAGTCTACGGCCAATTGGGAGCGCAATCCAAGCGAACCAGATCACAAAATCCTCAACCCCCCGGGACTGCCATGGCTCTGCTCGAAATTCTGATCTACCCCGATCCCAGGCTGCGTAAAAAAGCCCTGGCTGTCGAGACGGTCGACCGGAAAATCAGCACCCTGGTCGATGACATGGCCCAAACCATGTATGCCGCGCC
>JASLLH010000083.1:0-8812 GCA_030747115.1 Arenicellales bacterium | reverse complement strand
CCATCCCCTTTATTGTCCCGGTCTGCATGCCATGAATTCCCAGTGCCGAGCAGATGCCGCCATCCTGCGCTTCATTGAGAATGAATTCTCTGGTTGTTCGCGCAAGCACGCCATAAGCGTAAGGCCCGAAACCCTCGTCGATGCTGGGTTCCTGTAACTCGATCTGCCGGGTCAAGTCCTGGTCAGTTGGGCGCAGCACCGGACACACGTCAACGCACAATTCGCAATAAACACAAGCACTATTCCAGGTATCTTTCGGTTTTTCATTCTGGTAATCGAATACATCGACTGGGCAAATGGTGAGGCAAGCTGCACAGCCGATACATTTTCCAGAATTAACGATCTCCTCCATGAGAAAATCGACCGCCTTGAAGCCACCGTGGTTGTACTCGGAGCGCCAGGCCCAGGCCCACTCGTTAGGATCCGCGACTTCCTCAAGCAACCTGTGGTAGCGCGCTTGCACTTCTTTGGTCAAATCTTGGTTCATAGTCAAATCTGGTAGCAAGCACAACTCTAGCTGGATTTTTCCCGGGCGAACGATACCAGATTTCCATTAGCCAAAACCAAATCCCATGTTTCATCTTATGTAACATGGGAGCTATCACACCAATATTAACTAGGCTGGCATCGTCGCAGTGACCCAGGGTTTCGATTCTAAACTGACACAACCGGTAAAATTATATGGTACGTTTTCCTTACGCCATTGCCTGCCTCGCCCCGCGGCGAGTCTGGTTCTTGCCGTCGGGTTCTCTTTCGGTGTAACTTCTCCGCAGGGCGATGTGCGCGTGCTGCTCACTTAACTCCTCACCTGGCAAGAAGCCATGCAAGAAACAAGCGAGATATTTTTGGCACAGGCCGCGGCCGGTGCGCCGGTTGCCGACGGCGACGCACTGGCGCTGGCGGAATACGACAATCTAGCGACGCTCCTGCACGCAGCCAGGCTGCGGCGCGACCTCGGCCATGGCTCGCTGGTCAGTTACTCACCGAAGGTCTTCGTTCCTCTGACCAAACTGTGCCGCGATGTCTGTCGTTACTGCACGTTCGCGATATCTCCCGCAGCCAGCCAACGACCCTACCTGAGCCCTGAGGAGGTAATCGATATTGCCCGGGCCGGAGTCGCTGCCGGCTGCCATGAGGCGCTCTTTACCCTTGGAGACCAGCCTGAACTTCGCTACCAGGCGGCCCGTGCTGCGCTCCAGACTCTGGGACACGACTCCAGCATCGACTACCTGATCGAGGTCGCGCGACTGGTTTACGATGTCACCGGACTCTTGCCACATGTCAATCCAGGAGTCATGACGGCAAATGATCTGGCCCGGCTACGTACGGTTTCGGTCTCGGCCGGGTTGATGCTCGAGTCAAGCGCCGAACGCCTGAGTGAGCGTGGTGGGCCACATCATGGTTGTCCTGACAAACTACCAGAACGCCGGCTCGAGTCTATCCGACAAGCTGGCAAACAACGGGTGCCGTTCACCAGCGGCATTTTGGTTGGGATTGGCGAGACCCGACTGGAACGAGTTGCATCGATTCTAGCTCTTCGAGCGCTGCACGCCCGCTATGGGCATTTGCAGGAGATTATTGTGCAGAACTTTGCGCCAAAGGCGGGCACCGCGATGGCCCGGGCCCCGGCACCAACGCTCGAGGAATTCCAATGGAGCATCGCTGCAGCCCGCCTTTTGTTCCCCCCCGAGGTCAGCATCCAGGCGCCCCCAAACCTGAATTCCGACGCGCTCGAGCAACTACTGGCGGCGGGAATCAACGACTGGGGCGGAGTTTCCCCACTCACACCGGATCACGTCAACCCGGAATTACCCTGGCCACAGCTCGCTCGCCTGCGCCAAGCGACAGAGGCTGCCGGCAAGGAACTGGTGCCGAGGCTGCCAATCTACCCACGCTACTTGGCCGACCCCGAACGCTGGCTGGCACCCGAGATGCGTGCGCCAGTGCTGGCGCACTGTGACGGCAGCGGTTATGTCCGTGAAGGAGGTTGGATCGCGGGAATCGATGTTTCTACCCAAGTGCCAAATCTCGGTCAGCCAAAGCCACCCTGGGCTCGACCAGCAACTGGCAATGGCCAGCAGGCCGACCCTCTGGTGGACCTGCTTGATCGGGCCCAGGATGGCGAGACCCTGAGTGAGGCACAGATTAGCTTGCTTTTTTCCGCCCGGGGCCGCGAGATCGAAATGGTAATTGGGGCCGCAGACCAGTTACGCCAAGCAGTCAATGGCGATGTCGTCAGTTATGTGGTCAACCGCAATATCAACTACACCAACATCTGCAGCTTCTCTTGCCGTTTCTGCGCGTTTTCCAATCGCACTCGAAAATCGAGCCCATCTGACCCGCCATATCAGTTGGACCTGCCGGAGATCTCCCGGCGTACTGAGGAAGCGTGGCAGCGTGGGGCAACAGAAATTTGCCTGCAAGGAGGAATTCATCCGACTTATACCGGTGAGACTTACCTTGAGATTTGCCGTGCGGTAAAGTCCGCGCACAGCGATATCCACGTCCACGCATTCTCGCCCCTGGAGGTCTGGCATGGTGCAACCACGCTGGGCCTGCCACTGAAAACATTCCTCCTGCGCCTAAAGGAAGCCGGCCTTGATTCGCTTCCTGGTACTGCTGCAGAAATCCTTGACGACAGAATCCGCACAGTAATCTGTGCAGACAAAATCAACACCAACCAGTGGCTGGAAGTGATGCGCACAGCGCACAGCATCGGTTTGCGCAGCACGGCAACAATCATGTTCGGCCACATTGATGGGCCGACCCACTGGGCGCGACACCTCAGTCATGTGCGCACGCTGCAGATCGAAACCGGCGGGTTTACCGAGTTCGTCCCCTTGCCATTTGTGCACATGGAATCACCCATCTATCGCCAGGGTGGGGCGCGACCGGGTGCAAGTTACCGCGAAGCTTTACTGATGCACGCAGTGGCGCGCTTGGTCCTGCACCCGCACATCAAGAATATCCAGACCTCGTGGGTAAAGATGGGGCCAACTGGGGCAAAAGCGTGTCTCGCGGCGGGCGCCAACGATATCGGTGGGACACTGATGAACGAGTCTATTACCCGTGCTGCCGGTGCGACCAGTGGCCAGGAACTGGCACCGGCAGCGTTGGAGAACCTGATCCGGCAGGCGGGACGTACACCACAACAACGCGCAACGCTGTACACTGCGCCACCGTCAGCAGCGGTTGAACCGTCATACGCTGCCACGACCCGCGAAGTCAGCAGCAACCCTACAGTTGCCGCAACAGCCACACCGGCGAGCTGAAGCCGTCCGCTTCGGGCCAGGCGAGTGACCACCAACAATCCTGTTGTTACGCTCACAGCCCTCGCCGGAATTCCCCGGGTGCGGCCCGGCGACGATCTGGCCACGCTGCTCGGTGATGCGCTCGCACGCGAGAGCCTCCCACTACAAGACCAGGATGTTCTGGTGGTCAGTCATAAGATCGTATCCAAAGCAGAGAATCGCTATGTTTCTCTCGCCCGGGTCAGCCCTTCTGCTAAAGCTCGCCGCCTTGCCCTACAGGCCGACAAAGATCCGGCGTTGGTCGAGGTTATCCTGTCCGAATCGCGAGCAGTTCTGCGCTCGCGTCCAGACCTGATCATCACCGAGCACCGCCTGGGCATGGTCATGGCTAACGCCGGTGTCGATCAATCAAACGTCGACGACGACGGCAACGGGTCAAACGTTTTGCTGCTGCCGCAGGATCCCGATGGCAGTTGTGCAGCATTGCGCGGCACACTGAACCAACGGTTCGGCATAGACCTCGCAGTAATCATCGCTGACAGTGCCGGTCGTGCCTGGCGCCAGGGTGTGATCGGCCTGGCGCTCGGTGCAGCCGGCCTACCTGCACTGCTTGATCTTCGCGGCAGGCCTGACCTTGAGGGGCGACCCCTGGCGGTCAGCCTGGCAGGCTTTGCCGACCAGATCGCCTCGGCTGCCGAGCTCCTCATGGGTGAAGGCGCCGAAGGCCGCCCCGCGGTTATCGTCCGTGGCCTGTCCTGGCAGGAGCAAGCCAGCCCGGCTGCTGACTTGATCCGTCCGCTCGAACAAGATCTTTTCCGCTGAGCACAATGGTCGAAATATTGGCACTTTCAGGAGGTATTGGTGGGGCCAAACTCGCACTTGGCCTCGATCGGACTCTGCCACCTGGCGCCCTGGCCGTGGTCTGCAATACCGGTGATGATTTTCAGCATCTCGGCTTTGCTATCTCGCCGGATATCGATACCGTGATCTACACCCTCGCGGGTATCGCCAACAAGGAAACGGGTTGGGGTCGAGCCAACGAGACCTGGACGTTCATGGCCGCGCTGGCAGATCTTGGCGGGGAAAGCTGGTTCCAACTCGGTGATGCGGATCTCGCCCTGCACGTGGAGCGAACCCGCCGGCTGGCTTCGGGCGAGACCCTCTCCGCCATCACCGATGTGATCCGACGGCGCCTGGAGATCGGCTCAGAAGTTGTCCCGATGTCAGATCAGCCAGTGCGCACGCGGGTTCAGACCAGCGAAGGTATTCTGCCTTTTCAACACTATTTCGTGAAACGCCGCTGCCGCCCGGCAGTCCGCGGCTTTGAGTTCGACGGTGTCGATATGGCACAACCGGCACCCAGATTTGCCGAACTGCTGACCGGCGATCGCCTCAAGGCTGTGATCATCTGTCCGTCCAATCCATTCATCAGCATCGACCCGATCCTCGCCCTGCCCGGCCTGCGCCAGGCGCTTCGTAATAACGGCGCACCGGTGGTGGCCATCTCACCGGTCATCAATGGCAAAGCGGTAAAAGGGCCCACTGCAAAAATGATGGTTGAGCTCGGTCTGCCGGTAACCACGGCCAGTATCGCGAGACACTACGGTGAGTTGATCGACGTACTGGTGGTCGATCACAGCGATGACACAGAGTTACCGGCAACTGGGGCCCAAATTCTGCGAACCACCACCCTGATGCACTCCGATGCGGACAAGCTGGCGCTGGCCGCTGAAATTCTCGCTTGTGTCGAAACGCTGCAAAATTAGTCTTGACGGGCGAATACTAAGGTCGACTCCAATACCGGCAGGATAGATTCAACTTCCTCGGCTGCCAGTTAGGCTGTTGGATAGATAACGTCGACAAAGTACTGCATGGCGTCGAGTGATTGCTGCAGAGTTTCGCGCTGGAAATTCAGTATCAGGCCCAACACACCGATTTCGGCAAGTGCCGCGATATCCTCACTGATCTGCTGAGCAGTTCCGCTAAGCAAATGGCGGCCACCATTATCGAGCGTCAGGGTCTTGCTCTCATCAAACCACAAAGCGCAATAGACCAGCGAAATGCTTGCTGGATCACGACCCTGGTCGGTCGCTATCTGGTTCAGTCGCCTGATGCCGCCGGCAAGCCGATCAATAGAATCCAATGGATAGTGAGGATTGTTGCCGATCGGATACCAGGCATCTCCGTAACGCACCGTGCGCCGCAACGCCGGACCACTCTCGCCCCCAACCCAGATCGGTGGGTGCGGTTGCTGTAGCGGCTTGGGCAAGAAGCTGATGTTCTGGAAGCGAACAAATTCACCTGCAAATGCTGGATCTTGCTCGGTCCACAATATCTTGAACGCTTGCAGGTATTCGTCGGTCACCTGGCCACGCTGCTCAAACGGCGGCGCTCCCAGAGCTTCGAATTCCTCCCGCATCCAGCCAGCACCAATGCCGAGCGTCATGCGTCCATTTGAAAGTACGTCGAGAGTCGCCACCATTTTGGCAGTTTCTACCGCGCCACGGTGCGGAATCACCGTAACCGATGTCAGCAGATGAGGGTTCTCGGTCAACCCAGCAAGAAAGGACAGCAGGCCGAACTGATCAAGGCAAGACCCGGACGCGGAACCCGGAAACTTACCTGACGCGGAATATGGGTAGCGTGAGTCAATCTCTCGCGGCACCACGATATGGTCGGGCACGGCAAGGTAGGCAAAACCAAGCGCTTCTGCATGTTGCGCTAATTGTTTGATCGATGCTGGCTCTGCCAGTGGCCCGCGCGTGGGGATGGTCATTCCGATGTTCATGTTGATCTCCTCGCTCTTTAGCTGTGGGCCACGCCGGCCCGGGCAAAAGTGACCGGGAAAGTCCGACCACTGATTGGCTCGCTCAACCAAATCATTATTCTGCTCGACGGGGCCGCGTTTTCAAACTATATTTTCACGACTCAACGTGATCCAAGCGTATTAATGAGGAGCTAACAACGTGCCAGATATTTCCGACTTGAGCGTAATGCTGTTTCCCTGGGGTGCACAACAGACTTCCGTTGATGAGATCGTCGAGGTCGCCAAGCTGGCTGAAGACCTCGGGTTTTACTCAGCGACCATGCCCACGCATATGACCATGGCGCCGGGCTGGCTGTTCGAGACCTTTCCCAATCAGGATGTGCTTGATGCGCTGGCAGTGGCGCCAATCATCGCGGCGGCAACTAACAGAATAAAAATTGGGTTCAATTCGATACTGCCGCCATTATTGCCGCCTTACCAGTGGGCCAAATACCTGGCGACGCTGGACGTAATCTCATCGGGGCGATTGATCGCGGGCATGGCCATGGGCTGGTGGGAGGAAGATTTCACTTCCGTTGGTGTGGCTCAAAAAGCACGGGGAAAGCTATTCGACGAGCAACTCGAAATTATCACGCGGCTATGGCAGGAAGACCGGATCAACTTCGCTGGTGAGCACTATCAGCTAACCGATATTCCACTTGAGCCCAAGCCGATACAGAAACCCTACCCTCCGATCTGGATCGGCGGCGGGCTCAAGTCGATCTGGCGTGCAGCACGCTATGGCGAATGCATTCTGGCATTCTGGCTCAATGAGGATGAAGCCAAAAACCTGTGGATTCCGAAACTCAAGGAAGAGGGAGCCAAGTACGGCACCGATCCCAAACTGGCCAGTTTCACCTTTGCCTACGTTGCCGACAGCGAGCGCGACCTGGAAGCATACGGGCCGATGCTGAAGACCGCGGTGGCATTCAATCAGCCCGATATCGACCCGCGACAGGTGACCATCTCCGGTTCACCCGAAGCCTGTGCTGAGCGCATCCGCACACTGCACGCCGCCGGCATCTGGCACTTCGTGGTCGAATTCCAGTTCCACGGCCTGGAAACACCCGCTTTTGCGATGAAACAGATGGAGAAGTTCGCCAGGGAAGTCGTCCCTTTGCTCTGAGCAGAGTTAGCGATTATCTAGATGTTAAGCAGCAGACCAAACGTTTCCAATAAAAGCTAGCGGGTGTGCGCCAGGGTGACTTCGCCCTCCTGCATCTGCACGCTCCTGACCCGGTCTTTCATTCTCGCCAGGCGCGCTTCGCGTACCGGTGCGGAGCGCTCGAAAGCGGCTTTATCCGGGTAGACCGAAACCGCCATTCCAGTCGTTGGGCCGGTACGGATGCTGAGCAGTACCTGCGCCTCGGTAAATTCGCCCGGTGCTTTTTCGGCGTAATCTGCCACTGCCGCGTCGGCATCAGCCTCGGAGTTGTACTCGACCGTATTGATTCGTGCGTAACTCACTCGATATCCCCCTTTTAATGTTGTTGTGAGCCGCCAGTATATCGCTGATAAGCACCGCTCCCGCAAACCGGCGACCGCCCTGCCCTGCCGCTACAACGGGCGTGGCTTAACACGCTAGAATGGCCCCATGGATACTGCAATATCGCCCCAGGTTCAGGCCCTGATCGACGCCGGCATCAGCTACGGCCTGGAACTCACCGCGGCGCTGGCCATACTGGTGCTCGGCTGGTGGCTGGCAGGCCGCGTGCAAAAACTCATCCTGCGTGCGTTGGGCCGCCTGCCGCGCGTGGATGCGACCCTAAAGCCCTTTCTCTCGTCGCTGGCGCGTTATACCATCATCGCCATCACGCTGGTGGCAGTACTGGCCCGCCTGGGGGTACAGACCACCTCGATCATCGCTGTGCTTGGTGCAGCGGGTCTCGCCATCGGCTTGGCTCTACAGGGCACGCTGCAGAACATCGCCGCCGGCATCATGCTGCTGCTGCTGCGGCCCTTCAAGGTAGGCGATTACATAGACGCCGGCGGCATTGCCGGCACGGTCGATCAAATCGGGCTTTTCACCACCGACATGACTACCTACGACGGTCTCTACCGTTCGGTACCGAACGCCTCGCTTTGGAATACGTCCATCCTGAATTACAGCCGCCTGCCGACCCGGCGCATGGATATCCCGGTGGGCATCGCCTACGAGGACGATGTTGAAGAAGCGCTGACCCTACTGCTCAAACACCTCAAGGAAGATACCCGCGTGCTGACCGACCCCGAGCCGCAGGTACTGGTGACCGGCCTGGGGGATTCGGCAGTGGACCTGACCCTGCGCTGCTGGACAAATCGCACCGATTTCTGGGCGCTCAAATTCGAGCTCAACAAGAAGGCCAAGTTGTGGCTGGACGCTGCCGGCATCTCGATCCCCTTCCCCCAGCGCGATGTGCACCTGATACAAACGCCGGGCGAACAAAGCCCTGCCAGCTAGAACCTGCAGTTGATATTGCCCCGCCTCCAATAGGTCGGCGCTTGTCTGTGGACCTGACGTTCGCGATTGACTAGTCTGATCCCAGGCTGAAGCCTCCAGTAAACCCGGCAACCGGCAGGCGATTACCCAAAAGGGGTTCTGCTACGGTACACCAGGCGGATATCAGAGACAATGACCAAACCGACCTCCAGCTCAGCTTCACTTCGCGCCGTTCTGTTCGACGTCTTTGGCACGGTGGTCGATTGGCGTTCTTCGATCGCAAGAGAAGTGCAGGCAGCGCTCACCCATCACAGTGTGTCAGTCGACAGCATTGCC
>JASLLH010000082.1:0-9000 GCA_030747115.1 Arenicellales bacterium | reverse complement strand
ACACATAAGCAAGGGCTGCGAACCCAACTGGCACCCCAATGGGAAAAAACTGGTTCTGGTGTTATCTAGTGCCAAGAATGCCAAAGCGAAGTCAGGCCTCTTTGACTACCATTTGGCCAGAAAAACTATTTCAGTATCACAGGATGACGGTCCTCCTTTTGGCCATGAATATTTTCCTGCACTAAGTAGTAACGGAAAGTTTCTGTTGTATAGCGCAGCGCCGGCTGATCAACATGATCATTTCAGCGCTAACTATCAGATATACCTTAAGGATCTCGAATCAGGCACTACGACCCGGATCACTTTCGATAACCATACTAATCGTTGGCCGACCTTGCTGCCTTAACCTGCCCAAAGACAGCAATTTAGCTGGCGTCAGCCGGCAAGATCCTGCACCAGTGCCGCGCACACGGCATCGCTTAGAGTGGCCTCGTATCGATAAGCCGCGTGATCGGCCCCAAAACGCAGATTCGTACCTGCCTTAAGTGCGGTAATCATCTCCCGGGTGAGTTCGAAGCGCAGAAAGTGCACCGACGAGGTCTTCTCGAGCGTTTCCCGCTCAAGGTCTTCATTAGCGATCGGCGTCACCCGGCCCAGTTCGCCAACCTGTAGCCACAGCGCTCTTTCGATACCGATCAGGCGCGTCAGCGCCACTTTTCGTTCTTCGGCATCCGGGTACTCGATCATGCAGGTGGCTTTTAGGTTGCTGCCATCGGGGATCAAGGGGTTGTAGGCGTCGAGCTCCTGCTGGATTTGCTCCGGCGCAAAAATCCGTTCGATCCTGAGCATCTCCTGCACCTGATATTGCATGGTCAGTGCATCTTCAAAGTACAGTGTGATATTAGGCCCAATCGGCACCCGCCGGCTGACCTTGTGCGCCGTCACCCGCGAACGGTATGACTCGCGCTCGGCCGCGTACTGCTCGAGCGTTAAAAGGTCATCACGAGTCAGTTTCTTCATTTTTCTCTGATGGATCAGATACCGTAAGCGGCGCGCAGCAGACTGACCGGGTGGGCCGGGGTACTGCCATCACCCAGACCGTTAGCCAGGTGATGGCCCGCGATCGGGCAGTCACTGCCGTAATGGTCTGGGCGGGCGTGTTCAATACGGCCGACCACCGGCCGGCCAATTTTCATCGCCTGGTCGAAAGTCTCGACCTTGACCCCGTAAGTGCCATCGTGGCCCGAACAGCGCTCGATAACGGTGACTTTCGTTTGTGGCACCAGCGACAACAGGTCACGGGTCTTAGGGCCGATGTTCTGCGCCCGCTGATGACAGGCCGCATGGTAGACCACCTTGCCAAGACTTTGCACAAATTCGATCTGGAGTTTTCCTTCTTTGTGCCGGGCCAGCAGGTATTCGAAGGGATCGAAAAATGCTGCAGCCACTTTCTTGACCTGCTCGTCTCCAGCAAAGAGCAGCGGCAGTTGTTGCTTGAACAGCAGCACACACGAGGGCACCAGTGCCAGGATGTCCCAGCCGTCATCGACCAGGCGCGCCAGTTGCGGGATGTTCTGCTCTTTGGCCCGGGCAACTGACTCGAGGTCCCCCAGTTCGAGCCGGGGCATACCGCAGCAGCGCTCCTGCTGGGGCACGGTAACCGGAATGCCGTTGTGCTCGAGCACTGCAACCAGGTCTTCCCCGAGACCTGGTTCGTTGCGGTTGGCGTAACAGGTGGCGAACAGGGCGACCTTGCCGCGGGTGCGCGCGCCGGCCACGGCAACAGCTGGATCAAGGCCCCTCGAGCCAGCCAGGCGCCGGCGCAAAGGCCGGGATTGGTAACAGGGTAAGCGGGCGCCGGCATGAATACCCGCGACTTTTTCCAGCGCCTTGCGCAGCGGCCCGGAGCGGCTGGCCGCGTTGACCAGCATGGAGATGCCCGGGATAGCGGCCACTGTGCCGACTAAGTCGGTGCTGGCCAGCAGTTTGTCCCGCGTCCGGGCGCCGTGTTCCTTAAAGCGCGCCGCCTTGGCCCGCAGCATCAATTGGGGAAAGTCGATATTCCACTCGTGCGGTGGCACGTACGGGCACTTGTTCAGGTTGCACAGGTCGCACAGATAACACTGGTCGACTACTTTCCAGTAATCTTTTTTGGCAACTCCGTCTACCTCCAGGGTCTCGGAGTTATCGACCAGGTCAAACAGCGTGGGAAAACTGTCGCACAGCGACAGGCAACGCCGGCAACCGTGACAGTGGCCGAAAACGCGCTCGAGCTCGGCGTAAAGCTTGGCCCCGTCATAGAAGTCCGGGTTGCGCCAGTCAAGCGGCTGCCGGGTGGGCGCTTCTAGGCTGCCTTCGCGCTGCGCGCTCATCGATCGGTTCCCGGACAACGGCAAGGGAGGCGGCCAGGCCGCCTCCCGCTCAACGATCAATCATCCAGCGTATCCAGAGCCTTCTGGAAGCGGTTGGCGTGGGAGCGCTCGGCCTTGGCCAGGGTCTCGAACCAATCGGCGATCTC
The DNA here is from genome assembly GCA_030747115.1 of Arenicellales bacterium. Lineage (GTDB taxonomy): Bacteria > Pseudomonadota > Gammaproteobacteria > Arenicellales > UBA868 > UBA12578. Next base: position 6,542 of record JASLLH010000082.1, on the reverse strand, counting down.
ATCAAAACCCTCTTCCCGGGCAGTTTTGGTCATGCCCGGGTACATGTCGGTGTACTCGTGGGTCTCACCGGCAACGGCGGCTTTTAAGTTATCGGCGGTGGCGCCAATCGGCAGGCCGGTGGCCGGGTCGCCGGTTTGCTCGAGGTACTCGAGGTGGCCGTGGGCATGGCCGGTCTCGCCCTCGGCAGTAGAGCGGAAAACGGCAGCCACGTCGTTATAGCCCTCGACATCGGCTTTAGCGGCGAAGTACAGATAACGGCGGTTGGCCTGGGACTCACCGGCAAACGCATCTTTTAAGTTCTGTTCGGTCTGGGTGTTTTTAAGTGACATGGTCTCCTCCATGGGGTAATCGGTGATTTGAGGGCACGGCGCCGGCTGCACGACCGGCATATGACGGCTATTGTAGGTGGAAGCAAATAATATGTATAATCGTTTATTAATATTATTTTAATAGGTTTTTTCTATTATTTATTGTGAACGTGCGCGACCTCAAATACCTGGTGGCAGTGAGCGAAACCCTGCACTTCGGCCATGCTGCCAGCCGCTGTTTCGTCAGCCAGCCGACCCTGTCCGGCCAGATCCATAAACTGGAACAGGAGTTGGGGGTTACGCTGTTCGAGCGCACCAACCGTAGCGTCAACATCACGCCGGTGGGAGAGCACATCACCGCCTACGCCCGCCAGGTGCTCGAGCAAGTGGCAGCCATTCACACCCTGGCACAGGGGCACAAGGACCCCCTCGCCGGACCCTTGCGCGTGGGTGCCATCCACACTCTTAGCCCTTATCTGCTGCCGCTATTCCTGACCGAGTTGCGCGAACGCCACCCGGAACTGTCGCTGGAACTGACCGAGGCGACCACCGACCAGCTGCTGGGGGGCCTGCGCGATCACAGCCTGGATGCCGCCTTGCTGGCCACACCGCCGGACCGCGACGACCTCGAGGCCATGGCGCTGTTCGCGGAGCCGTTCTGGCTGGCGCACCCGCGTGACCATGCACTTTATACCCAGGACGACATTACCCTCAAGGACCTCAAGGGACTGGACGTGCTGCTGCTGTCGCAGGAGCACTGCCTGTCGGAGCAGGTGATGGCGGCCTGCCGCTTGACCGAGCGCCCCGACACCGGTCCGATCGCGGGCCTCAAGGCCTCGAGCCTGGAAACGCTGGTGCAACTGGTCGGCATGGGCCTGGGTGTCACCCTGGTACCGGCACTGTCGGTCCACGCCGGGCGCCTCGCCACCGACCGGGTCATCCTGCGTCAGATACACATCCCGGGCGCAACCCGCCAGGTACGCCTGGTCTATCGGGCCAGCTTTCCACGCCAGCCGGCGCTCACGCTGTTTGCCGACATCATCCAGAAGGTGCTGCCGAACACCGTCAAACTGGTTGCACCAAACGGCTAACTCTTACCTAACACTGATTGAAACTGTTTGCTCATGGCCGCAGCTGGGCTGCCTCCCCTTTGGGATTTCTGCAAAACCCTATACCCCTTAAATGGGTTTTCCGATAAGCCGAAGACTTACGAATTTGGGTCAGCGGGGTGTTGGCAGCAACCAACCTGACGCCCCCACCAAATCCTCTGCTCTGGTTGCCGCTCGGTAACAGGCATAAGATAGCGGTATGAAACATCTGGGATTAAGCTAAGCCAATAAATTAGCTGTAACTATTTTTTAATGTTTTGGAGATTAATAAATCCGATTACTATAGCGATTGCAAAATCGCCTCTGCATTTCTTGATCAGTCAGAATCTTGTCGTATTGAATTTGGTAGGAATCAGAACTGGTAAAAACTATGCACTTCCAGTAAGTTATTTTGAAGAGCCAGAGGGAAAACTAAGTTGTGTAACAGATAGAGGAAATATCTGGTGGAGGAATCTTCTTCAAGTATCTAGCATCAAAATCTTGTACAAAGGTAGACTAACTGATGCTCTAGTTACCGTTGAGCATGAGAACAATAAGATAATTGCCGATCAACTAGATGCCCTTTGTTCACACAGTAGAATTGACGGGTTTTTTGCTAAAGTCGGTTATGAAAATGGCAAGCCAATACGAAAAGATATAGAGGAGGCCGCCTCAATAATGACTTTGATACAACTTTCTATATATTGAACGTTTTGATCAAGGTTACAGTTTTAGCGGGATGTTGGGAAATAAGATAGCGGTATGAAGTATTTGTTTGCCATATCTTGAGGAGACATGGAAATGAAAATCGATGGAGGTTGTTTGTGCACGAACGTCACCTATGAGGCAGAGGTGAACCCAGAGAGAGTTGTTATTTGTCATTGCACGGATTGCCAGACCCACTCTGGAACCGCATACGGGGTCGTTGTGGGCATCATTGACGAGTGCTTTCATCTATTGAGCGGCACTTTGAAGACCTACGAGAAAATTGCCGAAAGTGGAACGGTCAGAGCGCTCGCATTCTGCCCAGAGTGTGGCACCCGTATTTACGCGAAGACGGTTGGAGAGGGTTCATCGTTCTTCGGATTGCGCGTCGGAACTGTACGCCAGCGCGCTCAACTAATACCTAAAGCCCAAGTCTGGTGCCGATCAGCGCAAGAGTGGGTGGGCGACTTAATATCTATTCCAAAATACGAAAAACAGCCGCCATTGTAATAAGGCCAGTTCCTAACTAGCACAAGTGGTAACCGCTAACTACCCCAATCTCCCCACTAAAATCCCCCGCTCTTAAGTTATAGGGCAGCGGTATGGCTTACGAAGCGGTGAGTTTGAAACGCACAATGGCAACAGTCAGGAGAAAATCATGTCCCGCCCTATAACTATCGAATATCTCGATGAAATCTGTCAGGAATTTAACCAGCAAGACGTGGATGCGATTCTTTCCCACTTTGCCACAGACTGTGTCTGGCTGATGGCGCGGGGTCCCAGTTCACCGGAGGGCCGGCGCTGTGTCGGGAAAGAGGAGATTGGCACTGTTCTTAGAAAGCGTTACATCGAGATTCCCGATATGCGCTGGGAAGAGATGCGCCATTGGGTATGTGATGAAACCAAGGCTATTTCGGAATGGGTCGTACGCGGCACACCAAGAGGCGGAGAGGCATTCGGGCATCTTGGTTGTGATCTTTGGGAGTTTAAAGATGGCTTGGTGACTAAAAAGGACACCTACTGGAAATTTATTTCATATCGCCCGTGACAATGAAGTAGACGTTAGTCTCCCCGCCAAATCCTCTGCTCTGGTTGTCCCTTGGTAACAGGCATAAGATAGCGGTATGAGAAAGGCGTATAGTCATTCTCCTTGTGGGCTTTTTACCTAGAGCGCGCACAGTTCAACCCAGAACAGGGCCAGGAATTGATTAGCAGCGACGGCTTCGACTCCCGCCGCACCGCAACAGAGTCAGCCAGGTAGTGGCAGGGCTGGGGTCTTGAGTAATGCCGGGCACTGATCTCGATCCCCAGATGATGGCGGTGCTGGAAAAACAGCGAACGTTGGCAGCCCCTGCCGGCGACCTCGCACAGATGCCGCTGGAAGAAATACGCCGGCGTTATGAACTTGAACGCAGTTACTGGAACGCCGGCGCACCGGACGTGGCTTCGGTCCGGGAATCCACCATAAAGGGTCCGGTCGGCGATATCGCCCTGCGTTGTTACTTGCCGACAACCGACTCGCCTTTGCCGGTGCTGGTCTACCTGCACGGTGGTGGCTGGGTGGTGGGCAGCCTCGACAGCCATGACCGGATCATGCGCCGCCTCGCCGCTGACTCTGGCGCCGCGGTGGTGGGCGTGAACTACAGTCTCTCGCCGGAATACAAGTTTCCCGTCGCCCTCGAAGAAACCACAGCCGTGATCGAGCATCTCCAGGCCAGTGGTGGAGAACTGGGGGTCGACGGTCGCAGACTTGCGCTCGGTGGTGACTCGGCCGGGGCCAACATGGCCGTCAGCGTTGCCCAGGCACAACATGCGGCCAACCCAGGCACCGTTCGCTACCTGCTGCTGTATTACGGCGGCTACGGCCTGCCCGACTCGGTTTCCCGGCGCCTTTTTGGCGGCGCGGACGACGGTATGAGCACCACAGACCTTGCCTTTTACCGTGACTGCTACCTACGCAGCCCCGGCGACGCCAAGGATTCACGAGTCAATGTCCTGGCGGGCAATATCGCCGTGCTGCCGCCGGCCTTCATCGGCGTAGCGCAGTGCGACCCTCTGCGCGACGATTCCCTGGCCCTTAATGGGCTGATGGCAGGCGCCGGAATCGCCAGCGAACTGCGCATGTACCAGGGTGTGCTACACGGGTTCCTGCACTACGGCCGTATGCTGGATAAGGCAAATACTGCCCTCAAAGAAGGCGCCGCCGCACTCGGGCAAGCGGTTCATTAGCTTAAAGAAGGTCTTTACTGGAACCCTTGACGCTATAGGTTACGTTAGCGTAAACTAACTGACGTTAGCGTAATAGCCAGCCAACCCACCCCACCAGGGGCCGGCTGAACGACAGGGAGGATCACATGGAGCAATCAACACCGGCCTGGGTAGCCCACTATCCACAAAGCATCGACTGGCAAGCGCCACTAGAGCGCCAACCGCTTTACCAGACTCTCGAGCAAACGGCCAGTAACTATCGTGACCATCCGGCCATCGACTTCCTCGGCCGTAAGTTGAACTACGGCGAGTTGTTAGAGCAGGTCAACCACGCGGCCAAAGGCTTGCAGTTGCTGGGAGTGAAGCCCGGCACCCGCATCGGCCTGTGCCTGCCCAATACGCCTTATTCAGTCATCTGCTATTACGCCGCACTGTGCGTTGGAGCCACGGTAGTTAATTACAACCCGCTGTACGTCGAGCGTGAACTGGCCTTCCAGGTGGATGACAGCGGTACCGAAATCATGGTGACCATGGACCTCGAGATCCTGTACCCCAAGGTTGCCGCTATGCTCTCGCGCACCGAGAGTCTCAAGAAGATTGTGGTATGCAAAATGGCCGCGGTGCTGCCGTCGGTCAAAGGCCTGCTCTTCAGCGTGTTAAAGCGCAAGGATATCGCCAGCATAGAAAAAAGCGACGCGGTGGTGCGCTTTGAGGATCTGATGAACAACGACGGCGATCCGACGCCGGCCGAAGTGGATCTCGACGAAGGTATCGCAGTACTGCAGTATACCGGCGGTACCACCGGCCAGCCCAAAGGTGCGATGCTGACCCAGGGCAATCTCTCGGCCAACGTCGCCCAAATGACACTATGGTTCATCGGCCTGCGGCCCGGCGAGGAGAAAGTGCTCGGCGTACTGCCACTTTTTCACGTTTTCGCCATGACCTGCGTGATGAATTTCGCAGTTGCCAGCGGTGCCGAGATGATCCTGCTGCCACGCTACGAATTAGAGCAAACGCTTAAAACCTTACATAAGACACGCCCCACCCTGTTTCCGGCGGTGCCGACCATCTATACCAGTATCAACCAGGCACCGACCTTGTCGAAGTATGACCTGTCATCCATTCGCTACTGTGTTTCGGGCGGGGCCCCGCTGCCGCTGGAGGTCAAAAATACTTTTGAGAAACTGACTAAGTGCCGATTGGTCGAAGGCTATGGACTTAGCGAGACAGCGCCGGTTGCCACTTGCAACGCCATGGTGGGCGTCAACAAGGAAGGCTCTATCGGTCTGCCGGTGCCCCGCACTGAACTATCTATACACGCCCTGGAAGAACCCCAGAGTGCGTTGCCCTCGGGTGAGCGTGGTGAGGTCTGGATCAAGGGCCCACAGGTGATGAAGGGCTACTGGAATCGTGAGCAGGAAACCGTCGATAGTCTGCAGAACGGCTGGTTCCGCACCGGTGACGTGGGCTACATGGACGAGGAAGGGCACTTTTTCCTGGTCGACCGGATCAAGGATCTTATTCTCTGCGGTGGCTACAACGTGTACCCGCGGATGATCGAGGAGGCCGTCTACCTGCACCCGGCTGTGGCGGAAGTTACCGTTATCGGTATTGATGACGCCTACCGTGGGCAAAGCCCCAAGGCATTTATCAAGTTGAAGGAAGGCGCCAGTCTCACCGAGGACGAGATGCAAGCCTTCCTTGCCGACAAAATCTCGAAGATCGAGATGCCTTCCACTATCGAGTTTCGTGATGAGCTGCCCAAAACCATCATTGGCAAATTATCCAAAAAAGAACTGGTAGCCGAGGAGACTGTGCGAACAAATGAGCCTTCTGCCTGATGGGTACTGCGCAGATGGAAGACATGCTTACCGTGACTGGCCTGGCGCGCGAACTCGACCTAACGCCACGGGCGATCCGTTTCTACGAGAGCAAGGGCTTGCTCCACCCCCAGCGGGCTGGCACTACCCGGGTTTATACCCACCGTGAGCGTGGCCGCTTACAGATCATCCTGCGCGGCAAGCGGCTGGGCTTCAGCCTGGCTGAGATCCGGGAATACCTGGATTTATACGACGCCGACCCAGCCCAGCATGATCAACTGGTACTGCTGCTGAACAAGGTAAGTGAGCGCCTGGCAGATCTCAGGTGCCAGCAAAAAGACCTCGAGGCCATTCTCGGGGAATTGACTGACATCCGTGCCCAGACATTGGCAGCGCTCGAGCAACAGCCAGT
>JASLLH010000081.1:0-9324 GCA_030747115.1 Arenicellales bacterium | reverse complement strand
TGAGATCAGCCATGAGCACTATTCCCCGGCCACTACAGAACAAGGTGGTACTGATCACTGGCGCCGCCCGACGCCTCGGCGCAGCCATCGTGCGTGTCCTGCACCGGGAGGGCATGAACGTGCTGCTGCACTACCATGCCTCGCAAGACGACGCGCTGGCACTGCAGGCCGAACTGCAAGGTGAGCGGACCAACTCTGTGCACCTGGCGAGTGTCGATCTGCTTGACCCCGCTGGCCCGGGCAAGCTGATCGCCCAAGCAAACGAAACCTTCGGGCAACTGGACGCCATCATCAATAATGCCTCAAGTTTTTATCCCACCCCGGTGGGCGCGACCACCGAGGCACAGTGGCATAACCTTATCGGCGTCAACCTGAAAGCCCCCTTCTTTCTGGCCCAGGCAGGCGCCCCGCTGCTGGCCCAAAGCCGGGGTGCCATCGTTAATATCACTGATATTTATGCCGAGCGCGCTTTGGCGCGCCATCCGGTGTATGCAGCCAGCAAGGCCGGGCTGGTATCGCTGACCCGATCGCTTGCCCGCGAACTCGCCCCTGACGTGCGCGTCAACGCGGTGGCGCCGGGCGCCGTCCTCTGGCCCGAGGACTCGGCCAACGACACGGCCCGTGAACAGTTGCTGGCCCGCACGCCGCTGCAGCGTATCGGTAATCCTGGGGACATCGCCTATACCGTGCTGTTTTTGCTGCGTGACGCGCCATTCGTAACCGGCCAGGTGATCAACGTTGATGGCGGCCGCTCCATCGTACCCTGATGCGGGCCTGCAGGGGCTCATTCCAGGCTGAGTTCGATTTCCTCGAGCAGTGCCACACTCTTGGCTGCTACCTGTGACCATAAGTCAGCGTAAGATTCTCCACTGACGGGATGGCGGCCAGCCGGCAGCACGATGCTTAGTGGTTTTAACACGTGGGCGTGGTCGAGTATTTCGCCACGCGGCACGTCCAAGCCCTGCCCATAGAGAACCTCATCACCAAAGAGTAGCAGGTCGATATCGATCGGGCGTGAATCGAAGCTGTTTCCTGCCCGCGACCGACCCTGCCGGGACTCTATCTCGCGCAGGCCGGCCAGTACTTCCAACACTGGTAACTCGCTCATAAAGGCCGCCACCAAGTTGAAAAATTGAGGCCCATCGAAGCCGACCGCCTCACTCCGGTAGATCGGAGAACAGCTGACCTCGTCAAAGCGGGCGCGCAGCGCCCGAACGGCAGTACGAACGTTGTGTTCGCGATCGATGTTGCTGCCAATGCTGACGGCGACCTGCCGCATTCAGCGACTGCCGCGTTCGATCTCGACACCAACGTCCCTGGCGCCGGTGACCGCGCCACGCTTGGTAACGCGTACCCGGCACCAGTTCACGTCGAACTCCTCGCGCAGGATAGAGGCGATACCCTCGGCCAACTTCTCGACCAGCCGGGCCTGAGCCTCCTGCACGTACACAGCCACGCGCTTGGATACTGCCTTGTAGCTCAAGGTGTCGTCAAGGTCGTCACTGGCTGCAGCAGCACCAATCTCCCAGCCCAGGTCTAGATCGATGATGAGTTTCTGGGTGACGCGCCGTTCCCATTCCCACACGCCGATGACGCACTCGACCTCGAGGCCATGCACAAAGATGATGTCCACCGCTGTTCCCCACAGTATGCGACACCGTGCAGTTTATACTTCCCGGCCAGCGTCTTAAAACGCCTGTCTCGGACTGTCTGATGGTTTACCTGATTTTCCCGCTCCTAGGTTACCTGGTGGGCTCGATATCGAGCGCAGTGCTGGTTTGCAAGCTTCTCGGCCTGCCAGACCCGCGCCACGAGGGCTCGGGTAACCCAGGCGCCACCAACGTGCTGCGCCTTGGCAGCAAACCAGGCGCCGCCCTGACTCTGGCCGGCGATGTGCTAAAAGGCGTGGTCCCGGTGCTGGCCGCGCGCTGGCTCAGTGACGATTCGCTGGTGATCAGCCTGGCGGCGCTGGCTGCGTTTCTGGGTCATCTGTTCCCGGTTTTTTTCAGATTCCACGGTGGCAAGGGTGTGGCCACGGCGCTGGGCCTGTTTGCTGCTATCAGCCCGCTGTTGGCGTTAATGCTCGTGGCTACCTGGCTGGCGGTGGCGCTGGTTTTTCGCTTCTCGTCACTGGCGGCACTGGTGAGCGCCATCCTGGCACCGGTATATGCCTGGTGGATACCGGGCCAACCCGACTATGCCCTGCTCGCCCTGGTACTGGCGTTGACCCTGTTCTGGCGCCACCGTGACAACATTCGCCGGCTGCTCAACGGCACTGAGTCGCGTATCGGCAAACGCACTTAAGCCGGCGGACCATCGATTGCCGACAGGTCGGTGAGCTCCCAGCGCGGGCGCACGGTGAAATCCAGCCCCTCGCTGCAGCCCGCCTGCAATCTGACCCAGCCAGCGTAGGCGATCATGGCGCCATTGTCGGTGCAAAAGTCGGGACGCGGATAATAGACCCTGGCCCCGCAGGCAGTGGCGGTCTTTTTCAGGCGGGTACGTAATTCCGCGTTTGCACCTACGCCTCCAGCCACCACTAGACGGCGGCGGCGGGTTTCCTTGAGCGCCCGCCGGCATTTGATCACCAGAGTATCGACCGCCGCATCCTGGAAAGCAAAAGCGATGTCCGCCAGCACCTGCTCGTCCAGCGTACCAGCCGGCACGGCATTGCGAGTAAAGGTCTTGAGGCCGCTGAAACTGAAGTCGAGGCCTGGTCGGTCAGTCATCGGCCGTGGGAAACACAACGCACCGGGCCGCCCTTTGCCTGCCGCCAGCGCGATGGCGGGCCCACCGGGGTAATCCAGGCCGAGCAGCTTAGCGGTCTTGTCAAACGCCTCGCCAACCGCATCGTCGAGTGTCCGCCCAAGCAACCGGTACCGGCCCACGCCGAGCACGTCAACCAGCAGGGTGTGGCCGCCAGAGACCAGCAATGCGAGAAACGGAAACTCCGGCGGCTCGCTCTCCAGCATGGGCGCGAGCAGGTGACCCTCCATGTGGTGCACACCGATCGCCGGCACCTGCCAAGCCCAGGCGAGCGCACGACCCAGCGCCGCACCCACCAGCAGGGCCCCGGCAAGCCCTGGGCCCGCAGTATAGGCAATACCGTTTATGTCCTGACTGCCGACACCGGCATCCTGCAATACCCGAATGACCAGTGGCATCAGTGAACGGACGTGGTCGCGGGCCGCGAGCTCGGGCACCACACCTCCGTAGGGGCGATGCAGGTCGACTTGGGACGCCAAGGCGTGGGCACGCAAACCCTTGTCACCGTGGTAAAGGGCAACACCGGTATCGTCACAGGAGGTTTCTATGCCAAGGACCAACAATCGTCTAATGTCTCGCAAGCCGCGGGCAACAATAGTTTTGTGTGCCGCCTCTGTGAAAGCACACTACGCAATTACTATCGAGCAACAATTATATGTTGCGCCGATACGGCACCCACTAACCCGGTAGGCCAATACCCAGAGCAACACCCTGATGCCGCGAACTTTCCCATAACCAGGGCCCAGCGGGCGAAAGGCGGCCGCTCGTGTACTTTGTGGGCAGATGAGGTACAATCCGCGACCCTTTTTGACCCAGAGAGCCTGCAGCCTATGCCCTCAGTGAAGGTCCGGCCAGACGAACCCTTCGACGTCGTCCTGCGCCGTTTCCGCCGTGCCTGCGAAAAGGCCGGTGTCTTTACCGAATCCCGGAATCGGGAGTACTACGAGAAGCCGACCACCGTGCGTAAGCGCGCCGGTGCAGCTGCGGTGAAACGCGAGAAAAAACGCATCTCCCGCCAGAATCCCAGCCGCAATCGGTTGCGCTGAACGCAGCGCGGTTTCGGTCCAGTCGTTCCCTTCCCAGCAGTTCTTTCCTGACAGTGGCCTCACTCAAAGAGCGCCTCGTGGCTGACATGAAAGAGGCCATGCGGGCCCGCGAGACGATGCGCCTTGAGACTGTGCGCATGCTGCGCGCCGCCATCCAGCGCCGCGAAGTTGACGAGCGAACCGAACTCGACGACGAAAGCGTAGTGGCGGTAATACAGAAAATGATCAAGCAGAGCCGCGACGCTATCGACCAGTTTGCGCAAGGCAACCGCCAAGACCTGGTGGAAAAAGAAGCCGCCGGCGTAGCCGTGCTCCAAGCCTACCTGCCGGAACAGCTCGACGCAGCACAGATCGCACAGTTGATTGACCAGGCCCTGAGCGAGACCGGCGCCGCCACTCTGCGCGACATGGGCAAGGCTATGGGCTGGCTCAAGGCCCGCCTCCAAGGTCGGGCCGACATGGGCGCAGTGAGCGCGGCTATTAAGCAGAAACTGTCGGCCTGAGCCCTATCCTGGGCCCGGCCGGGCCCTCTTTAATGGCGCGCCCTGGCGCCAGCAGATAAATATCACGTAGAGCATCACGCTCAGCAGCAACAGTGCCACACCCTGGTGGATCGCCGCCAGGGCCACCGGCACGTGTAGCAACAGCGTCACGATCCCAAGTGCCACCTGCAGCGTCGCCACCAGAGTCAGCAAACCCAGCGGCTTGCGCTGGCCCGTCAACTGCATATCGCGCCAAGCTTTGCCAGTGAAAGCCAGCACCAGCAGGTAGGTGGTGATGGCCAGTACCCGGTGGTTGAACTGCACCGCGGGGATATTCTCAAAGAAGTTGCGCCAGGCAGGCTCCAGCACAATGTAGCCGGGCGGAAACCACTGCCCCGCCATCAACGGGAAGGTATTAAAAGCGTGCCCGGCCTTGAGGCCGGCAACAAAACCGCCGGAGAGCACCGTTACCACTGCCAACACACCCAGCACTGCGGCAAATGTCCGGTACGGCGCCAGTGCAATGCGGGGCCGGTTGGACGCCAGCAGCCCAAAAACCACCCACAGCATGTACAGATAGATCAGGATCGCCGCGGCTAGATGCGCGGTCAGCCGATACTGGCTGACGTGCGGAACATCGGCCAGGCCACTTTTCACCATATACCAGCCCAGCAGGCCCTGCAGAGCGCCGAGTACAAACATCACCACCAGGTGCGGCACCAGGGAACGCGGCAGACGCCGGCGCCAGAGGAAATACAGAAACGGCAATAAGAAGGCCAGCCCGATGGTTCGCCCCAGCAGCCGGTGGGCAAACTCGAAATAGAAGATGGTCTTGAACCCGGCCAGAGTCATACCGACGTTGACCTTCTGGTACTCGGGAAACTGGCGGTAGTGGTCGAACTCCGCCTGCCAGGCCTCCAGATTGAGCGGCGGAATTACACCTGAGAGGGGCTCCCAGCGCACCATCGAAAGCCCTGAGCCGGTCAGGCGGGTGACACCCCCCAGTACCACCATGGCGAAAATCAGCGCACAGCACAACAGCAGCCAGATAGCGATCGCGCGCACCGGCGCCGTAGATTCGGGTACCGGCGGTGTGCCAGTCGGCGTGATAGGTGAGTTCATGAATTTATCTGCTGGAAAACAACGACGGCCGATGGAGTCTACCCGCCCTCATCGGGCCCGGTCACCTGTTCCGATCAGGACCCGAGCCGGTGCTAATATCGCCCCGGTGATGCAGGGGCAAAAAAATGAGCGGCAGGATACCTAGGGAGTTTCTTGACGAGTTGCTTGCCCGGGCCGACATCGTCGAGGTGATCGACCGGCGCGTGCCGCTGAAAAAAGGCGGCAAGGACTTCAAAGCCTGTTGTCCTTTTCATAACGAGAAAACCCCCTCTTTCACGGTCAGCCCAGCCAAGCAGTTCTACCACTGCTTCGGCTGCAATGCGAACGGCACCGCCATCACCTTCTTGATGGAGTTTGACCACCTAAGCTTCCACGAAGCTGTGGAGGAATTGGCTGGCGGAGTGGGCCTTGCCGTGCCTGATACCGGACCGGTGCGGCCAGAGGACCTGCAGACTCCGCGCCTGCTCGAGATACTTAGCGAAGCCAACCGCTTTTTCCGGGAACAGTTACGCAACCACCCTCAGGCCGGCCAGGCTATTGAATACCTGAAAAGCCGCGGCCTCAGCGGCGAGATCGCGGCGCGCTTTGAAGTCGGCTTCGCCCCGGAGGGCTGGGACAACCTGGTTCAAACCGCCGGTGATTCAAAAGAAGCACTCGAAAATATGGCCAAGGCCGGGCTGGTTGCCGAACGCGAGTCTGGTGGCCATTATGATCGCTTCCGCTCACGCATTATCTTTCCCATCCATGATTACAAGGGTCGGGTGGTGGCTTTTGGTGGGCGCATCCTTGGCAGTGGCGAACCCAAGTACCTGAATTCCCCCGAGACCCCGGTCTTTCACAAGGGGGCGGAACTCTACAACCTGCACCGCGCCCGCACCGATATTGCCCGCCAAGGTTCCGCGCTGGTAGTGGAGGGCTACATGGACGTGGTCGCACTGGCCCAGCATGGCATCGACCACGCTGTGGCTACACTGGGTACCGCAACTACCACGGCACACCTGCAGCGCCTGTTTCGACTGGCGCCTTCAATTGTCTTCTGCTTCGACGGTGATCACGCTGGCAGGGTGGCCGCGTGGCGGGCCCTGGAAACGTCCCTGCCGGAACTTGCCGGCGGCCGCCAGATCAGTTTCCTGTTTCTGCCCGAGGGCGAGGATCCCGACTCGCTAGTGCGCAAAGAAGGAGAAAAAACCCTGCGCGAGCGGATGGCACACGCCACCCCGCTACCCGATCTTCTGTTCGAAAAGTTGATGAGCGAGATCGACATGGGCCGCATGGACGGGAAAGCCCGGCTGGTGGAACTGGCGCGGCCCCTGATTTCGAAAATTCCCGCTGGACCGCTGCACGAACTGATGGCACAGCGCCTCGCCGACGAAAGTGGCGTCAGCACTCTTTCTGGCAAATTGCCGCCCGCACAGCGTCGGACCCGCTCCCGCCGCAGCGGCCCCCAGCGCCTGTCACCGGTGGCAACCGCCATTAGCCTGCTGGTTCAATACCCACAACTCGCCGGCGAGTTGGAATTGCCCGTCCGCTTGGCCGGGGCTGCGCCCGACCCCGGGCTGGCACTGCTGTTGCAGTTGCATCGCCTGGCCCAAGCCCACCCGGGATTGAATACCGCCGCCTTGATTGAGCGTTTCCGAGACAGTGGCGACGCCAAAACCCTTGAAAAACTGACCGCCAGGGACCATTTATTGAACGAAGACGAAGTAGGTCCTTTTTTTCGAGAAACCCTCGCCACGCTGGAGGACCAGGCAGTAGCGACAGCAATCTCCGAGTTGCTGGACCAGGCCGCGGCCGATGACCTAAGCGAAGCCGACAAAGGGCAGTTGGCGCAGCTCTATCAGGAACGGGCCAAACTGCGTGAAGATCGCGAAAATGGCTGATTTCTGCCAAAAAGTACCTTGAATGACGTGGTATAATTGATCGTTTATGTTTTTATCTACGTGCAACGCTGGAGGGCGAGTTGTCTATGGATTCTTCACAAAGCCAACAGTCTGAACTCAAGCGTCTGATCATCAAGGGTAAGGAACAGGGCTTCCTGACCTACCGGGAGATCAACGATCACCTCCCGGAAGACATGAATGACACCGACCAGATTGAGACGGTCGTCAACATGATCAACGACATGGGCATCGAGGTGCACGATACCGCCCCCGATGCCGACTCGCTGTTGCTCAAAACCGCCAACAGTGACGATGAGGAAGTCGTCGAGGAAGCCGAGGCCGTGCTCACAACCGCGGTAGAAAGCGAGTTTGGCCGTACCACTGACCCAGTGCGCATGTACATGCGCGAGATGGGCACAGTAGACCTGCTTACCCGCCAGGACGAGATTCGCCTTGCCCGGCGCATCGAGGACGGTATTCGCCAGAGCCTCGACGCCATCGCCACCGGCCCGGTGATCATCGAGGAACTGATCCGCCTAGCCGACAGAGTTGATGCCGATGAAATGAAGCTGACCGAACTGATTGTCGGCTTCATTGACCCCAACGCGGTCGAAGAGGCGATCCCGCAGCCAGCCCCGCCCAGTGATTCCGATGACGACAAAGGCCCCCAGGGGCCGGACCCGGTTGAAGCGAAGGAACGCTTCGACCGCATACGCAAGGGCTACCAGAGCCTGCAGCGCTGCCAGTCACGCTACGGTATCGGCGCACCGCAAGTAGACAAGCACCAACAGAAACTGGTCGAGGAGTTACAGCACATCCGCCTGATGCCGCGACAGATCGACTATATCTCGGCCATTATGCGAGAAATAGTTGACGAGATGCGGCGCCTGGAAAAAGCCATCATTGAAATCTGTGTGCGTAAAGCGCGAGTCACCCGTAAGACCTTCATCTCCAAGTTTGTCGGCCGCGAGTCAGAACTTTTCTGGGTTCGCAGCATGATGCGCGGCAAGGAGGGCGACAAGGCCGTGCTTAAGGCTTACGCCGGGGAACTCGAAAGCTTGCGCAAGAAACTCACGCACCTCGAATCAATCGCTGGCCTTCGAATCAGCCAGATCAAAGACGTAAACCGGCGCATGTCGATCGGTGAGGCCAAGGCCCGCCGGGCAAAAAAAGAGATGATCGAAGCCAATCTGCGCCTGGTGATTTCCATTGCCAAGAAGTACACCAACCGCGGGTTACAGTTCCTCGATCTTATCCAGGAAGGCAACATCGGCCTGATGAAGGCGGTGGACAAGTTCGAATACCGCCGTGGCTACAAATTCTCAACCTACGCCACCTGGTGGATTCGCCAGGCCATCACTCGCTCGATCGCCGACCAGGCCCGAACCATCCGCATCCCGGTGCACATGATCGAGACCATAAACAAACTCAACCGGGTTTCTCGCCAGATCCTGCAGGAAGAGGGCCGCGAGGCCTTGCCTGAAGAACTCGCCGAGCGTATGGATATGCCTGAAAGCAAGATCCTTAAAGTTCTGAAGATCGCCAAAGAACCCATCTCCATGGAAACCCCAATCGGTGACGACGAGGATTCACACCTGGGAGATTTCATCGAGGACAAGAATATCGAAGCACCCGAGGATGCCGCGCTGACCAACGGGCTGACCGGTGCCACCGACTCGATCCTTAACAGCCTGACCGAGCGCGAATCCAAGGTGATCCGTATGCGCTTTGGCATTGGTATGAACACCGACCACACACTGGAAGAAGTCGGCAAGCAGTTCGATGTCACCCGAGAACGCATCCGCCAGATAGAGGCCAAAGCGCTGCGCAAGATGCGCCACCCGACCCGTTCGGAAAAACTGCGCAGTTACCTCGACTAAACAAATTAAGGCCCGGCGCAATACCGGGCCGTAGACAAAACATGGGCCTGTAGCTCAGTTGGTTAGAGCAGTGGACTCATAATCCATTGGTCGAAGGTTCGAGTCCTTCCGGGCCCACCATTTTTCATCCATCATATCAATCACTTGG
>JASLLH010000080.1:0-9351 GCA_030747115.1 Arenicellales bacterium | reverse complement strand
GCTCTTGACCACGGTTTCGGGATGCCGCCAGTTATTTTCGTGCTCGACCCCACCGATGTAATCATGGAGATTCCCAGATGGTCGGATGAAACCGCCAGGTTCCATGACGGCGTTGTAAAAATCATTCCCGAAACACTCCGCGAAATTCCCTGGGAACCCGCGCACAGAAATCTGTTTGTGCTGGTAGGGCACACTGGAGATGACGATGTAATCTGTCCACGTGCTTTATATGAACGGGTAGCAAAAAAAGCAGCAGATATGGGATTTCGCCCGTTTCATGCCTGCGAGCTGGAATACACCCTGTTTAATGAAACAGCAATGAGCGCCTACCAGAAGGGCTACAAAAACCTGGAACTGACAACACCGCACAGGGGTTACAGCGTGCTGCAGCGCCAGGAAGCCCGCTCTGATTTCTACGCCGACCTGATGGACACCATGCGCCATATGCGAGTTCCACTTGAGGCGGTGCACGAAGAAATCGGAGTTGCCTCGCAACTGGAAACCTCCCTGCAGTATTCTGAAGGGATAACGGCTGCTGACAACGCCGTCATTTTCAAGACCTTTGCCAAGGCGGTTGCCCAACGGCGCGGACAACTATTGAGTTTCATGGCCCGCTGGACCCATGAGGCCGATGGCCAAAGTGGGCATCTACATATGTCGCTGCGTGACCTGGAGGGCCAGCCGGTGTTTCATGATCCGTCGAAAGAAGGCGGCATGAGCGACACCATGCTTTATTTTATTGGCGGCTTACAGAAACTACTGCCCGAGCTATTGCTCATGCTGGCGCCAAATGTGAACTCGTTCAAACGTTTCGTACCAGATATATTTGCCCCTACCAGCGTTTTCTGGGGCCGCGAGAACCGTACAGTTGCGCTGCGCGCCATCACTGGCTCAGCTAAATCACAGCGGGTTGAGTGCCGTGTACCAGGCGCTGACGCCAACCCGTATCTCTCGCTTGCTGGCACCCTGGCAGCCGGCCTGTACGGCATCGAACACCGCATTGAACCCGCGGCGGAAATGACAGAGAACGCCTACGCCCAGAAAGTGCCAGCCAAACTTCGTTTACCCGAAACTTTCCGCGACGGCATTGAGCGCTACAACAAATCGAAGTTTGCGCGGGAATGGTTCGGCGATCCTTTCGTGGATCTGTACGTTGCCGGCCGGGCACAACAGGAACAGGAATTCCGCTCGCTGGTAACTGCACCGGAACTTGAGCGATTCCTGGAGCTGAGTTGAAACTATTGATTGAGGATCAGTTGGCCCCGGAGAAATAAACTACTGTCAGATCTATTGGCCGGGGAGCTGCCGATATTTCTGCTGATTGCCGTTAACCGGTCTCGGCACTGAGTCCTGCAATCTCGATCCCGGCGAGCGCCGCTTGTTCGTCGTTGTCCGAGGTATCCCCGGAGATGCCGACGGCGCCCAGCAACTGTCCGGCTGAGTCTCGGATTAACACCCCGCCGGGCACCGGTATCATGTCACCGCCGGCCAGGCCGTTCAGCGCCTGGATAAAATAAGCCTGCTGCTCGGCACGCGCCATCAGCGCGCGCGTACCCATACCCAGTTGTATCGCGGCGTTGGCTTTGCCGTGCGCAATTCTCGACCGCATGGCACTGACCCCATCCTCGGCAAGCGCTGCAACCAATGATCCGCGGTCGTCGAGTACCACTACGGCAACCGGCTTCAGCTCCAGTGCACGGGCTTTTTCAAGGCAGGCCCCGGCAATGGTACGGGCCTGGTCCAGAGCAATACGCATCGATAATCTCCCGATTGGTGATTCAACTTGAATAATAACGAATTCGGGCTAGCAACGATCCTGGCCAATTCAGGTGCCGCAAAAGGTCTGGTGAACCACTTGCTCGGGCCGCGGCGGTGCCTGGCAGCGCTCGCAGTCCGGCTGGTCAAGGTAAGGAGAAGCCAGCACGCGTGTCAAAGCATCAAATGGGCCCAGATCGTCATCTGCCATGGCCGCCTGGATCGCTTCTTCAACCAGGTGATTGCGCGGAATGAAGGCTGGGTTGACCATGCGCATAGCGGCCTGGCGCTGGTGCTCCTGCTGGGCTTCCCCGGCCAGCCGCTCGCGCCAGCGCACGGCCCAGCCGTCGAACGCCACCGGATCATCAAACAAGCTGCGTACCGGTCCGTCCGCCGCCGATGTTGTGCCACCGAGCTCACACAGGCGCCTGAAAGTGAGGGTGAAATCGGCGTGGTTGTCCGCCATACACTGCAGGAGATCCCGCATAAGCGCTGCATCTTCCACCCGCGCCTGCTCGAGACCCAACTTGGACCGCGCTCCGGCATCGTAGGCCGCCGCAAACCGCACTGGAAAGGTATTGACCGCTGCCTGGGCTTTTTCTAGTGCCGTCTCGTGCTTCTCGTCCAGCAGCGGCAACAACGCCTGCCCCAAGCCAGCGAGGTTCCAGTGCGCGGTTGCTGGCTGGTTACCGTAGGCATAACGACCCAGCTGGTCGATGGCGCTGTAGACAGTCTCGGGATGGTACGTATCCATGAAAGCACAGGGGCCGTAGTCAATGGTCTCACCAGCAACCGAAGTGTTGTCGGTGTTCATCACGCCATGGATGAAGCCAACCAGTTGCCACTTTGCCAATAACTCTGCCTGCACACCAATCACTGCATCAAACAGTGCAAGACAGGGTTGCTCACTCTCGAGCACTTGCGGGTAATGCCGCACAATCACATAGTTGGACAGTGCCCGCAGGGCAGCGATGTCCTGTCGAGCAGAAAAGAACTGAAAGGTGCCCACCCGCACATGGCTTTGCGCTACCCGGGTCAGCACAGCGCCCGGCAGCAGGCTCTCCCGCTGGATGAGCTCCCCGGTGGTCACAGCCGCGAGCGAGCGCGTAGTCGAAATGCCGAGCGCCGCCATCGCCTCACTCACCAAATACTCGCGCAGCACCGGACCCAGCCCGGCCCGGCCATCGCCAGCGCGCGAGTAGGGCGTGCGTCCACACCCTTTCAGCTGGATGTCACGGCGACCGCCGTGGCGATCGATCACCTCGCCCAGCAGGATGGCCCGCCCGTCACCGAGCTGCGGCACCCAACCGCCAAACTGGAACCCCGCGTAGGCCATTGCCAGCGGCTCGGCTCCTGCCGGAATCCGGTTGCCGGCGAAAATATCGACCCCCACCGGAGAGGTGAGCTGATCGGGCTCCAAGCATAGATGGCGCGCGAGTTCAGTGTTGACTCGGACGAGGTGCGCGTCCGACACGGGTGTCGGCGCCAACCGGGCGTAGAAGCGCTCCGGCAAGCGGGCATAACTGTTGTCGAAAGCAAATAGTACAGCGTCCATGAGCGAAGCCTGTGTGCTCGAAAAACCCGGCATGAGCATCATGCCCATGCCGGCGATATATTTTCAGCCATATCGACAACGTGCAACCCCCACGATATTAGGGATATTATCCGGAGCCTCCGGGATGACTATTTCAAGGCCCGAGAGAGGACATTCAGACCAACGTGACCAAGGCTTCTGATGACCGGCTCGCTCATACAACGTTTCCTGGAGGCGGACGAAGTCTACGTGGTCCTCGCCGGTAGCGGTGAATGGTCGCTGGCTGGCCAGGCGTTCGTGCAGAAGGCCGCCAGCGACATCATCGAAGTACCTTCCATGACCGATCACGCACTGCGCACCGCGACCGCACCACTGCTGACGCTGTGGTCTTGGAGCGGGGATATCTCCTACGATCGGTACCAGTTCACTGGTTCCGTTTCGGGGTAGTGCCCGCGAGCCAGGTACCGTTGCTCAGCCGGATCACCGCAGGATCGGGACCGGTGCCAAGCGACCTGCCGCTCTGCCACTTGTTTCCATCCATCGAAGACCCCTGCCAGACTGTGCCGAAAAAATACAACTTCTCGCCCACTACCGCCGTGTGCCCCAACCAGTCGCCCTTTTCCCTCACCCGCACATCTTTTTGGCGAACGAAAGTAAGGCCATCATCCGACAGGGCATGGTAGCCCGTACCGCGATGCTTTTGATCCGGGCAATACATGTGCCACTGGCCGTTGAAGTAGGCGATGGCCGCATCCCGCACATCTGTGCCGTCTATTCTGAACCGGCTGCCCGGCTCGTAGACGAATCGCCTGCCATCATGGGAGACGGCTGAGTGTATGCGTGCGTCGCCTGGGTCCCGCGAACGCATGGGCTCGAGAGTAAAGTAGAGGCGAATACCCCCGTCAGGCAGTGACACGGCGACCGGGTCCATGGGCCGGGTGCGGTGGCCCAGGATCGTATCCGGTACACCAACGAACTCGACCCCCGTTGGCTTGGTCCAGTCGTCGGTAGCGATTGGTGCTGTCGCCATCCCGATGTGATCGAACCAGGCCTGGCCGTGACTGTCCCTGGGGAACCACTGGAAGTACGCAAAGACCTTAGCGCCGCTCTCTACCAGCGATGGGACGTGGGCACCCTCGACGATCAACTGACCGCCGCGACCAAACCTGGAAGTATTCGATCGCTTGATTACCAGGTCGTGGTGCCAGGGGCCCTTGTGTTTGGCCGAAACCCTGTCGTAGCTAGTATGGCCGGCGCTGACACTGTGGCTGCCGCACACCAAGGAAACTAAAACCACCACAGCGCACTGCCTTGTGCCCATCACTTCCGGTGATAGTTTAAATTAACAAAGATTAAGTACTTGTTTCTGTCCTTCCACCCGAAAATCCTAAACTCCTTAACTTGCTCTCCCCCGCCCTCTGGGTGCGCGATCCACCCATCGGCGCCTGAACTTGTGTACGAAAAACGTTCAAGCCGCCCGCCGGCTACACCATCCAACTCCTCATCACTCAACTCCGCTGACTCATGTAAGTCCTCTGCGGTAAACGCACAGCCACATTCAGCGCCTAACGAAATCAGCGCCTCGGCGTCTATTTCTTCACCAATTTGCGCCTGTAGTGCTTCGCTATATGCTACCTGCTCCATAAACTGCTCAAGGGTTTCTTTGCTCATGATGGGTCTCCTTAACGGTGTCTCAAGGTAATCCTATACCCTTACTAGGGTTATTACCATAGGTGACAAAACCCCAAGTCTCTAGCGTTGCCGGTGGGTCTATTAGAGACTGCCTTGTCCGCCCTTGATGTGATGGGGTCACAAAAGAAAAACCCCGCTAGAGCGGGGTATCTTCGGGCGCGACTGCCTATACCTCTTAAGACATCTGGGTATCCCCCGCCGGTTGATGACCGGCAGGATTCAGCTGAGATGGCTTAAGCGGTTAAGTTGCTGGCGTAGTGCTGTTGTCTTTTTAACCGCTTAAAGTGTGAATCGACCTGCAGCTAAAGTGTTGTTCACAAAATTCTTTGGAATAACTTAGCTCTGATAAAGAAACTATTCTAAATTGTTTAACTGGTTAAATTACAATTTGTAGCCATAAAGGTAATCAAAAAAGAGTAAAATCAATTATCCTTTTCTCTTCCATGTTTTCTCGCTCAATTTCCAAAATTTTCATATCTTTGCGACTCAATCTAGCCCGTACGGGACCCCAGAGCCTAGATTCGGCGCTACCTGCGACCACATCATTCAACTGCTCATCACGCAACTTTTCCGACTTGTCTGATTTCACCTCGTTGTTCATTGTCCTGTCTCCGTATTCAAGTTTCTGTTCGATTCCAGTGCTGGTATTTTGGATAAAGGGTCACAAGAGTGATGTGATGACCATCACCCAGTCGGCGGAAACTAGCGCAGGGTTGTGATCACTATCACGTTTACTGGCAGATAACGCCAGAAATAAAGATGAGAAGCGGGGTCTACGTTGTAAATCCTGGTTGCATCATTCCCAACAACCCACTAACACCGAAAACTCTTCAACTCGCACATTGATAACGGGCGTCACTCTGTTAATGCTGATCCACTGTATCGATACCACATGCTGTATCATTTTCGTGCCTGTTCGCATGGTCGTCTGAACCATATATACGACAATATCTGCACGCAAATTCATATTTTGGCTGCCTACCATAAGCAGGGTGAGTTGTATGTTTGCGAATGCTTATGCGGCCCCGCGCCGCGGCCACCTCACCCAACTCCGCTTGATCCCGGGAATCCCGAGCAAGACGAAGTCATCGGGCTGGCTGCTATCATCGTGCAATACAACATGCCACAACGCTGCGCGGCAACATCGAGGGGAAATGGCTGCCATCAGAGTCCAGGTTTACGGCACAGTGCAAGGTGTGGGCTTTCGCTATCACACCCGCAATCAAGCGGTTGCACTGCACCTGGCCGGCTGGGTCAAAAACATGCACGACGGCAGCGTCACCGTACAAGCACAGGGCGACGCGCAACACCTTGCCCAGCTCCTGGAATGGCTGCACCAGGGCCCACCCCATTGTCGGGTTGCGCGGGTGGAATCAGACTGGGTGGCAGCGGAAAAGGACTTGACCGGCTTCGCCACCTACTGAGTCCGGCCGGGCGAGAGACAGATAAGATCGCACTTTCGAGCAACTTGCTGTCGGCGCCTGTCAGGGCGCGACTTCTTCGATCTCCCGCAGTAGTGCCCTTTTGCGTGCTGCCGGGGCAAAGCTCGCCTCCACTGAATGGACAGCGTACCGCACCAGCGCCTCCCGGGAAAGATCGAAAGCCTGCTGCACGGCCGCGTAGTTGGCATTGATGTAGCCACCGAAATAGGCTGGGTCATCCGAGTTGATCGTAACCTTGAGTCCAGCCCGGGCCAGCTCGACGATGTTGTGCTCCGACATCTGCCCGAACACCTGCAACTGGACGTTGGAGAGTGGGCAGACCGTCAGCGGCACCTGTGAATCCCGCAGCCGCTCGACCAGCGCCGCGTCCTCGAGACAGCGCACCCCGTGATCGATCCGCTCGACCTGCAACAGGTCGAGCGCCTGACAAATGTAGTCGGGCGGACCTTCCTCGCCTGCATGGGCCACCACGTGCAGGCCCTCGGCCCGGGCCCGCGCGAATACCTCGGCAAAGCCCGCCGGTGGATGGCCAAGCTCCGAGGAATCCAGTCCCACCCCCAGCAGTTCACCACCCGCGGCAAGGGCCGTATCCAGGGTAGTCATTGCCGCAGCCGCCGGCAGATGACGCAGGAAACACAGGATCAGCCCCGAACTGATGCCGAGGCGGGTATCGCCCTCGCGCAGCGCCGCGGTGATCCCATTGATCACCACTTGGTAAGGGATGTTGCGCCCAGTATGAGTCTGCGGATCAAAGAAAATCTCCACATGGCGCACACCGTCCTGCTGGGCTCGGCGCAGGTACGCGGCCGTCAGGTCAAAAAAATCCTGTTCGGTGCGAAGCACACTCGTGCCCTGGAAGTAGAGATCGAGAAATGACTGCAGATCAGAAAACGCGTAGGCCAGGCGGGTCTCCTCAACGCTGCGCCAGGGCAACCTGATACCGTGCTGAGCCGCCAGTGCCTGCATCATCTCCGGCTCCAGGGTCCCCTCGATATGCAGGTGCAACTCGGCCTTGGGCAGGCTGGCGAGAAACTCGTTCAGGTCTTGCGCAGGCATCATGCCGGCACCTGACGCTCGAGAAACCCGGTCAGTGCCGCATTGAATCGAGTGGCCTGCTCTATGTTGCAAAGATGCAGGGCGTCTGGAATCACCACCAGTTCGGACCCGACGATCCGCTGGTGGATAAGCCGGTGGCCCGCGACCGGCGTGCCGGGGTCGTCGGCACCGACCATGACCAACGTCGGCAACTGGATGGCAGCAAGACTGTCGCTGAGATCAAGACCCATGATTGCTGCTGCGCAGCCGCAGTAACCGGGAACCGGGGTCGCCCGGATCATGGCCCGGATCTGGTCCACCTGTGGGGCCGCTGCCCGCTGGAAGCCATCTGAGAACCAGCGCTCGATGGTCGGCTCGACCAGCGCCTCGAGGCCGTCACTGCGGGCGGTGTCGATGCGCTCGCGCCAGGCGGGGTGTGCTGCGGGCGGCACCTGGCTGGCGGTGTCACACAGCACGAGTGAGGCAAAGCGCCCCGGATCGCGCAGCGCCGCGACCTGGCCGATCATGCCGCCCATCGACAGGCCGACCAAATGCACCTGGTCCAGCCCCAGGCCATCGAGCAGGCAGAACAAATCATCAGCCAGCAATTCCAGGCTGTACTCGCCGGCCGGGGCAGCGCTACGGCCGTGGCCGCGGGTGTCGTAGCGCAACACGCAGTAGCGCGGCGTCAGCGCAGGCAATTGCCGCTCCCACATGGCGAGATTGGTTGCGAGCGAATGACTGAGGACTACGACCGGTCCATCACCGGGTCCGTCGACCTCATAGCACATCGAGATGCCGTTAGCGGTCAGTTGCATCAGGCAAGCATACCCGTCAGCGCAGCGCTCTGCAGTAATCAGAGGCTGCCAGCACGCTCGGCCTGTAGTACCTTACACTGGGTCAGGTATTGTCACCGCCCGTACCAGGGCCTGGGTGTGTACACTGAACCCTGTTGGCTTGTTGGTGGATAAGCAGGCAGTTAGCATCGCCAGCCAGGTGCTATCTGACTCAACGTCCTTTAAAGCGGCTACATGATCAGGCTACGGTATGCTGGCAACTTACGATCTCAAGGGGAAAAGAGCGCTAATCACGGGTGGCGCCTCTGGCATTGGCCTGGGCGCCGTACAGGCTTTTTTGCGCTGC
Organism: Arenicellales bacterium; assembly: GCA_030747115.1. GTDB lineage: Bacteria > Pseudomonadota > Gammaproteobacteria > Arenicellales > UBA868 > UBA12578. The sequence continues at coordinate 750 of JASLLH010000080.1, read as the reverse complement.
GGTGCCAGCGTCGCCGTCAACGACCTGGCCGACGACAGGCTCACTGCGGTAGTCGATGAATTGGCCGGTGCGGGCCACGCCGTGGTTGCGGCCCCAGGTGACGTGGGCAACCCAGAGCAAGCGCCCGCCATGGTGGCCCAGGCGATTGCCGCACTGGGTGGACTGGACTACCTGGTGAACAACGCCGGCACGCCCGGGACCGCCAGACCGATTGCAACCGATGATTTCGAGCGCCAGGATGAAGACTTCTGGCAACTGCTGGTTAACGTCAACCTGGTCGGACCCCACCGGTGCACCCGGGCCGCGGCCGAGGCTTTGCGCGCAACCGGTGGCGCTATCGTCAACACCACCTCCATCGCCGCCTTTCGCGGCGGCGGCTCCAGCGCCGTGTACTGCGCCACCAAGGCGGGACTGGTGAGTCTGACCCGGGAATGGGCACGGGCACTGGCCCCACAGGTGCGGGTCAACGCCATCGCCCCGGGCCTGGTGGACTCGGACTGGATGTGCCGCTTCGACGGGCAGGACGACGCGGTCCGCATGGGGCAACCTGTGCCGCTGGGGCGCACCGGTACCCCGACCGACTACGGTGAGGCGATTTTGTTTCTTGCCGCCGGCGCGACCTACGTGACCGGCCAGACCCTCAACGTCGACGGCGGCCTCACTACCTGAGCACTGACTGGCTGTAGTGCTGCAGCGCCAGCTCCGGGCGCGCCCATCGGCGAGCGTCTCAACTGTTTATTTCAGCGATGC
>JASLLH010000007.1:0-39660 GCA_030747115.1 Arenicellales bacterium | reverse complement strand
TCACAGTGGCGATGGCGAGGTGACAGGCAGCCTGGCCGCTGGCCGTGGCAATTGCGCCAACGCCGCCTTCAAGCGCTGCTATACGTTCTTCCAGCACGGCCGTGGTGGGGTTGGTGATACGCGAGTAGACATGCCCGGCACGCTCTACGTTAAAAAGTGCTGCAGCATGGTCCGGACTCTTGAATACATAGGACGCGGTCTGGTAGATCGGAGTCGCCCGGGCCCCGGTGACAGCATCCGGTCGCTGGCCAGCATGCAGGCTTAAGGTATCAAAGCCGAATGTCTTTTTCGTGCTCATAGTGTTCTCCGCAAAGGTCAGCTGGGACAGCGGGGGCTAGTTCGCCAAGTAAGTTATGTTGTCCGCGCTTGCTCTTCACTCGCCGCAGGATACGATAGCGTGCTAGTGTATGAATTCCATCGCCGAGTTGAAACAGGGCTTATCGGCGCTATCGTAGAGCGGTAATTTGGCCTCGCCACGGCCACTTTTCAGAGAAAGTCACAGCGCCAGGTTGTAAACCCACCCTGAGCAGGTTTACTCAAAGGGGCCGGGGAGGTGGGGAATCGTGTTTAAGCAATATTGGCCGCTCAGCCGCACTTGGAATCGCCGCAGCTGAGGCAGGTCATGCAGCCATCAAGCAGGACCACTGCTTTGGTCTGGCATTTCAGGCACAACCTGGACTCGGCTGGGAAATCGGCAGCCTCTGAGTCGACCGTACCGGTGGTATTGACCTGGTCCTTGAAGATTCGACGCTTCTCGTCGAGCAGTTTTTGCTGGCGCTCGTCCAGGCCCTCGTCGAGGATCATACCGATCATTCGCATATGACTCTCGATGGCATCACCGATCTCGGCCACCAGCGATGGCGTGTACTTGCCGCCACGTTTGAAGTAACCGCCCTGCGGGTCGAATACGCTGCGAAGTTCCTCAACTAAGAAGGTTGCATCGCCACCCTTGCGGAACACGGCCGAGATGATCCGGGTAAGCGCCACGATCCACTGGAAATGGTCCATGTTTTTCGAGTTAATGAAGATTTCGAAGGGGCGGCGCTTCTCATAGGGGGTCTCGGGATTCAAGACAATGTCGTTGATAGTGACGTAAAGGGCGTGGTCTGACAGTGGAGTTTTGATCTTGTAGGTGCTGCCCACCAGCATCTCCGGCCGCTCGACCTTCTCGTGCATCTGCACGACGTTGGCCGGCAAATCTTCACCACCGGGAATGAAGCTGCTCGCAGCAGCGGGCTTTGCCTGCTCTAACTCGGGCTCGGTGTCCGGGATTACCTCGAACTCGGAGATTTGCTTGCCGATCTTGATAGTCACTGTGATTCGATCAAAACTTGCCGTAATAGCCTTCTTTGAGGGCGTCATACAGGTTGGCGGCGGTGTGGGTCTCGCCGTCGTACTCGACCTCTTGGTTGCCCTTAACTTCTATTATCTCGCCGTCATCCAGGGTAAAACGGTAAATGGTATTCTCGAGATCTTGTTCCTTGACCAGTACACCCTGGAACACCTCGGGGTTGAAGCGGAAAGTGGTACACCCCTTGAGGCCTTGTTGGTGGGCATACAGGTAGATGTCCTTGAATTTCTCGAATGGGAAATCAGACGGCACGTTGGCAGTCTTGGAGATAGACGAGTCGACCCACTTTTGCGCTGCAGCTTGCACGTCAACGTGCTGTTTAGGGCTGATGTCGTCGGTGTTTACAAAGTATTCTGGCAGGGCGTCATCGCCATCGAGCCCTGGGCCTGCTTGTGGGTTGACCAACTCCCGGTAAGCCAGTAGCTCATATGAAAGCACCTCTATCTTTTGCTTGGTTTTGCGCCCTTCACGGATCACGTTGCGGCTGTAGAGGTGGGCAAAAGAGGGTTCGATGCCGTTGCTGGCATTGTTGGCTAGCGATAAACTGATGGTGCCGGTGGGCGCGATCGAGGTGTGATGGCTGTAGCGCGCGCCGTGCTCGGCGATACGGTCGGTGAGTTCGGTTGGGAACTGTTGCATGTAGCGGCTGTATTTGGCGATTAGCACCGAGCCAGGCACCTTGTCACCTCTCTGGTAGCCGTCACGGGCCATTTCTGGGCGTTGTGCAAGCATTTCCCCGGTTACCTTAAACTCATCCAGCATAATCGGCGCTGCGCCTTTCTCCTCGGCCAGTTCGATGCCGGTTTCCCAGCCTACCTGCGCCATTTCTCGCGTTACGCGCTCAGTGAACTCGAGCGACTCGGCACCACCATATTTCATTCGCAACATGGTGAGCGTTGAGCCAAGTCCCAGAAAACCCATACCGTGGCGACGCTTGTAACGTATCTCTTCAGCCTGTTGTTTAAGTGGCAAACCGTGAATTTCGACCACGTTATCCAGCATCCGCGAGAATACGGCGACGACCCGCCTGAAACGCTGCCAGTTGAAGTGCGCGGCTGGAGTGAAAGCATCCTCGACGAATCGGGTCAAGTTGATCGAGCCCAGCAGGCAACTGCCGTATGGTGGCAGCGGTTGTTCGCCACAGGGGTTGGTAGCGCGAATCTCTTCGCAGAACCAATTGTTGTTCATGTCATTAATGCGGTCGATCAGGATGAAACCCGGTTCAGCGTAATCGTAGGTCGACGACATGATGAGGTTCCACAGGCGCCGGGCCGGGATGGTCCGATATACTCTGCAGGCTACTTCGCCGGTGTCGTTCACGGTGTAGCCGTCTGTGATTGGCCAATGACGCCATACGATACGGCTTTTTTCGTCTTTGATCTCGGTTTCGTTGGCGGGAAACACCAAATCCCAGTCGCGGTTTTCTCTGATGGCCTGTATGAATTTGTCGGTAATTAAGCAGGAAAGATTGAACTGACGCAGGCGGCCATCCTCGCGCTTGGCGCGGATGAACTCGGTCACGTCCGGGTGCGAGATATCGAAGGTGCCCATCTGAGCGCCGCGGCGGCCACCGGCCGAGGATACCGTGAAACACATGGCATCATAGATGTCCATGAAAGATAGCGGTCCCGAGGTGTAGGCTCCTGCACCGCTGACGAACGCTCCCTTAGGCCGTAGGGTTGAAAACTCGTAGCCGATGCCGCAGCCGGCCTTCAGGGTGAGGCCGGCCTCGTGGGTTTTGCTCAGGATTCCCTGCATTGAGTCGGGGATAGCGCCGGACACCGTGCAGTTGATGGTGCTGGTGGCTGGCTTGTGCTCTCGGGCACCGGCGTTGGAGACCACTCGTCCAGCGGGGATCGCCCCGCTGCGCAAAGCCCAGAGGAATTCCTCGAACCATTGCTCGCGCTTTTCCGGGGTCTGCTCTACCTCTGCCAGGGCTCGCGCCACCCGTTCGTAGGTATCGTCAATAGTTTGGTCCAGTGCCTTACCGCTGTTGGTCTTAAGGCGGTATTTCTTGTCCCAAATGTCGACCGCGGCCGGCTGGTAGACAATATCCGTGGTGCTCAAAGCCTGTGCTGATTGAGCGGATTTCATTTGTTGCTAACTCCTCGCAGGGCAAACAAGCCCCCAGAATCGACACCGAAAAAGACGTCGGCTCCGTTGTTAACTACACCGGTTTAACAATTTTCGTACGCCACTTTACTTTTAGTAGGCCTGGGGGGTAACACAATATGTTGTGGCGCTTAACTGAGCATACGCCCAACATATAGGGAGGTCAAATATTTTTGCTGACGCCAGTTAAATGGCTACAAAAAGACTACCTGCACCCACTTGTTTAGGTGCCGACTCACGTGGTCAGTCGCCGGTAGATGTCAGATACCTTGATTGGCAATTGGCACACCTCCTCGACCAAGGTGTAGTTGACTGCTCCATACATGTGCGGCAGGTAGTCGCGAGCCTCGCGGTCGATGGTGATACAAAAAGGATGAATGCCGGCGCGCTTGGCCTCGATTAATGCTTGGCGGGTGTCCTCGATGCCGTACTCACCACGGTAGCCGTCATAGTCGTCCGGCTTGCCGTCGGACAGTGTGATCAACAAGCGGGTCCGCGCATCGGTTTGGGTGAGTAATTTCGTTAGGTGCCGGATAGTAACGCCCATGCGCGTGTAGTCCTGCGGTCGGATGCCGGCGATACGCGCGATTACCGTGTCGGAGTAGGCTTCATCCATGTGCTTTATACGATACAGTTCGCAGCGCTTGCGGGTCATACCCGAGAAGCCGTAGATGGCATAGCGGTCGCCGAGTATCTCCAGTGCCTCGCACAGCAGCACCAGACACTCGCGCTCGGCGTCGTTGATCCAGCCCTTGGTCGAGCCGCTGACATCCACCATGAAGATCACGGCGATATCGCGTTCCATCTTGTGCAAACGCGAGAAAACCTGATCGGTCATCTCCCGCCCGGAGGCCGCATCCGCCCGTGCCTGTACCAGCGCGTCCAGGTCGATCTCGTCCCCTGTATTCTGACCGCGACGGCGCTGGTCACCCGTGCGCAGAGCGCCGAAGGTACGCCGCAGTTCCATCACCAAACCACTATATTTTTCAATGGTTTGTCGTGCAAAACTGGCGTCGTCTGGAGGCATGTCGAGTTCTCGCAGCTCGCACCAGCACTTGCGGTAATGGCGCCGCCGAAAATCCCATTCGTCGTAATAATGGGTGCTCGGCTCGCGGTAAGCATTCTTCCAAACGCTTTCGGGCTGGGGTGGGACGAGCGCTTTTGCATCGTAGTCGTCACCGCCACCGGCCGGGCGTAGGTATTCCCTGGGCACCTCATCGAAGTCAAGCAACAAGGACTGCAGCAAAGCCTTGCACTTAGCAGGAGGACTGACCGGCTCGCCGTTGATCTCTAGAATCATCTCTGCCGCCCCGAGCTCGTCATCTGCTTGGCTGATCTCGATTCTGGCGGACGCCCGTTCACGCTCGCTGCCCAGTGTTTCCAGTAATCCTGCCAATTGTGCTTGCAGTTGATCGCGTTCGCGTTCACTGCGCGCCTCTGCAGTTGCCTCTGCGAGTTCGAACCGGAATGTTGCCCACCATGGTCGAGGTGGTGGTGGATTGACCGGGCCCCCATAAAAACGGGCGAGTTGGGCCAAGGTATCCTTGACCGATGCGAGCCCGCTCTGTAGCGGCGCGATGACGCGGTTCCAGCCGTTGTCAACGGCCATTGTGCTATCCGTTTCCAGTTGGTCCATCTGCCGCGCCAGTCCTGGCAGGTCGCGTCGGATACAGGCCTCCAGGCGCGTATTTTCTAGAGCCGTGAACAGGTAACGGGCCCGCTGGGTATCCGGGTAGTGGGCCAGTTGTTCGGACAATGGCGAGTCATCTGGTGCCTCGCGTTTGAACGTGCCGTAGCGGGTCTGGGCCCATAGTTGTGCTGTACTCAATCGGTACAGTGCTAAGTTATCGGCCCTGGATGAGTAATGGGTCAGGCTGGCCGGCAGAAATAAGACCTCTGTGTTGGTGTAAGTACTGTCGGCGGGGCTTATGCGTAAGGTTCTACCCGCCAGCCCTTGGAGGTAGTAATGCAGCGTCGCTACAGCATCATTCAAACTGGCCGTGAAGGGGCGCTGCTGCCTTTGCTGGGCAAAATTCTCTACTGCCGCAAAGGCCTCGCTACCCGGGTACAAACCCCGGCGGTCGTAGACATCCATCGCTGTGATGACCCAGTCTTCTACCGCCATAAGGTCCAGTAAGGCAAAAGCCCGGGGCGCATGGCTGATGAACTGGAAACCCATCTCGGAATTGGTACGGATGATGACGTCTAGCCAGTGCAGGGCGAACGTCTGCTGGGCCGGCGAGCACCGAGCGAGGGCTGCGGCCGGCTTTTGTACCGTACGCCGGGAAGAAAGCACTGCATCCAGCATCTCCTCGAGGCGCTGTTCCAGTGCCGCAGCACCTAAAGTAGGCCGAGAGGGGTTCACGAAAAGATAAATAAGGGGGTACTGAGGGTTGCTGGCTGTGGCTGAGTATAACTACGCCTAAGGGGCGCGAGCACTGGGCATTTGTCAGTGATTACAGCCTAGGGCAGACTCCCCTCGGGCCGGCCGTTATGGGCCGCGTGCTATAGACCACAATCGGATGCAGGTAATACTGGCGTCTGTGGACACGCAGGCTGGCCCGCATTGAAGAGGCTTCGCTGGACTAACTGGAGCGCGGTATGGTAGAGGGCATTGTTGCGCTTTTTGACTGGGCGCGAACTCACCCGGGCATCCTGACCGGGGTGTTCGCGGGCTCGCTGTTGCTGGTTATTGTTTACGCAGGCTTGGTATTTGTCGCCATAGGCCGAATGAGCCCCGACTATTTTGTCCGCCCCCACCCCACCCCAGATACCTGGTGGCGGCAGCACCCGCTACTGCGCCTGACGACCCAGGTACTAAAAAACACGCTTGGCGCACTGGCGCTTATTATGGGTATCTTGATGCTGGTGCTTCCGGGCCAGGGCGTACTGACGATCCTGATCGGCATCAGTCTGCTGGATTTTCCGGGCAAACGACGCCTTGAATACTGGATCATCAGCCAGGGCGCGGTGCACCGCGCCATCGACCGAATCCGCGCCCGTGCTGGGCGTCCACCGCTGGTTTTACCCGACCCCTAACGGCGCTGGAACCGCGCGCAGCGGCGCGATTGTCAGTCGCCGGCGAAACTGACCAGGGTGCGTACCGGCACGCCCATGGCCTCGAGTTTCTCATGGCCGCCGAGGTCCGGCAGGTCGATGACAAAACTTGCACCCACCACTTGACCACCGGCTTTGCCGACCAGATCGACTGCCGCGCAGGCCGTGCCGCCCGTGGCAATGAGATCATCGACGATCAGCACACGCTCTCCCTGATGCAAGCTGTCGGTGTGAATCTCGACTTCGTCAGTGCCGTATTCCAGTTCGTATTCGACCGACATCGTCTGCCAGGGTAATTTGCCCTTTTTTCTCACCGCAATAAATCCAACCGACAATTGGTGGGCCACGGCACCGCCGAGGATGAAGCCGCGTGCCTCGATGCCAGCTACGCAGTGGATACCACTGCCGGCAAAGGGCTGGACCAGTTCGTCCACGGCGCGGCGAAAGCCGACCGGGTTCTGCAAGAGCGTCGTAATGTCACGAAAAATGACCCCTTGCTTGGGATAGTCGGGTATTGAGCGAATCAATTCTCGAATTTTCATTCCTCGTCCTCTGTAGACACCAGCAGTCGCCCGGCCACCGCGTCCAGCCTGGCGAGGGCTGCCGGGTCACGCGCCGTCGGTGCCGTGATCACTGCCGCCTCAAGTGCCTGGTCGTCGCCCGATGGGCAGTGCAGGGGGCGCTGTGGCATACGCTTGGCTACCGCTCGCACCAGCGCGCGGGCCTTGTCGGCATTATCCAGCAGCACTTGGATGATGTCCGCGACCACGACGTTGTCATGGTCCGGGTGCCAGCAGTCATAGTCGGTCACCATGGCCACGGTACAGTAGGGAATCTCCGCTTCCCGGGCGAGTTTGGCTTCAGGCATGTTGGTCATACCAATAACGTCACAATCCCAGCCGCGGTACAGGTGGGATTCGGCCAGGGTGGAGAATTGCGGCCCCTCCATGACGAGATAAGTACCGCCGCGGTGCACGGGGATAGCGATCTCATTACAAGCAGCTTCGCACCAGTCGCCGAGTCGCTGATTGACTGGGTGGGCCATGGAGACATGTGCCACCATACCGGTACCGAAAAAACTTTTCTCCCGTGCAAACGTGCGGTCGATGAACTGGTCGACGATGACAAAAGTGCCCGGAGAGAGGTCCTCGCGGAAAGAACCGACCGCGGACAACGAGATGATGTCGGTTACTCCCGCACGTTTTAATGCGTCTATGTTGGCACGGTAGTTGATGGTGCTGGGGCTGTGGCGGTGGCCGCGGCCATGGCGCGGCAGGAAAACCAACTGCATTTGGTCAAGGCGTCCGAACAGCAACTCGTCCGAGGGTTCGCCCCAGGGCCCTACCACCGCTCGCCAGGCCACATCTTCAAGGCCCGCAATCTCGTAGAGGCCACTGCCGCCAATCACACCCAGCACCGGTGCCGGATGAATCTTACTCATCGAAAAAACCCTTGCTTTAAGGTATTAGGCCCCGGTGCTCGTTCACAGCGGGGAGCATTATCCTATGTGTTATGAGGCAAAGACGCCAGTTGGGCTATGGTCAGTTCAAAACAGCGACGCACCCAGTTCATTGACTGCTGCGCGCATCTCGGGTTCGTCGGTCAGTGGCTCGGCGATGGCGCCGCGCAAGGCTGCATGCGGCGCGACCCCGCTTTGCAGCAACTTGGCTGCATGTACCAGCAGGCGGGTACTGGCCCCTTCCTCAAGACCGTTCCCCTTGAGATTGCGAGTCATACCCGCATAGCGTACCAGCAGTGCGGCGGTGTGTTGGTCAATGCCAGACTCGCGCACCACGATGTGCTCCTCCAGCGCCGGCTCCGGGTAGTCGAAGTCGATAGCGACAAAGCGCTGGCGCGTGCTTTGCTTGAGGTCCTTGAGCACGCTCTGGTAGCCGGGGTTGTAGGAGATCGCGAGGCCGAACTCAGCCGGCGCTTTGAGCAACTCCCCGGTTTTCTCGATTGGTAACACCCGCCGGTCATCAGCTAATGGGTGGATCACCACTGTGGTGTCTTTGCGCGCTTCAACGATCTCGTCGAGGTAGCACAGAGCACCGATGCGCACCGCATGCGTCAGCGGGCCATCTATCCACTCGGTCTCACCGCCGATTATCAGGTAACGGCCGACCAGGTCCGATGCGGTCAGGTCGTCGTGGCAAGAGACGGTTACCAGCGGGCGCTTGAGGCGCCAGGCCATGTGTTCCATGAAGCGCGTTTTACCGCAGCCGGTCGGTCCCTTGAGCAGTAACGGTATGCGGTTGTGCCAGGCAGCCTCGAACAGATCGACTTCGGCTGCTTGAGCCGCGTAGAACGGTTCGGCTTGAATGAGGAGGCCGGCGCTACTATCGGGTTTCATGCCGTAAAACCAATGCCGCCTGTGGTGAAAGACCCGGGCTGCGATAGGGTAGAAATGGTCAAGTTGGTAGGCCTAGTCTAGCCGTAGCGACGCGCGCCCGCTCTACCGTCATAGTTGCTCAGGGTGGGCAACGGCTCGCTCCCGGCTGCGAGTCGCCGCTCACAAGGCAAAGTTCTGGGCCAGTTTTTTCCTCACCGCAATGTTTTTTAGGCGCACATAGCGGGGTAGCCCATTTTTGTCGTATGGCGGATAGTCTTCACCCCGCATCAACGGCGCAAGGTAGCGGCGGCAGCGGGCGGTGATACCAAAACCGTCCTGGCTGATAAACCCGCGCGGCATCATCTTCTCCCGATTGGCAACCCGCTTGAGGCTGGCTTCACCGACCCGCCAGCGGTATGGTTGATCTGAAGTGCGCACAATCGCCGCCATCACGGCGTTTTTCCCCTTGAGCGCCAATTCAACGGCGGCTTTGCCGACGGCATAGGCTTGGGCCACGTCAGTGCTCGAAGCGATGTGCCGTGCCGCGCGCTGCAAGTAGTCGGCAACCGCCCAGTGGTACTTAAGGTCCAGGTCCTCCTTAATCATCGAAGCCACCACCGGTGCCGCCCCACCGAGTTGCGCGTGGCCGAAGGCATCGCGTAGGCCCTGGTCAGAAAGGAACCGGCCGCCGGCATCGCGGACTCCTTCGGACACCACCACCGAACAGTAGCCGAAACGGCGTACTTTCTCAGCGACCGCGGCCATGCAGCGCTGGCGGTCAAAGGGCACCTCGGGGAACAGAATCACGATCGGGATGGGTGTTTTCTGGTCTGACGCCATCCCACCGGCCGCAGCGATCCAGCCGGCGTGCCGACCCATCACCTCGACAATAAATACCTTGGTCGAGGTCTTAGCCATGGAGGCAACGTCGAAACTCGCTTCCCGGGTGGACACGGCAATGTATTTGGCCACCGAGCCAAAGCCCGGGCAGTTGTCGGTGATCGGCAGGTCGTTGTCAACGGTCTTGGGCACGTGGATGGCCTGGATCGGGTAGCCGGTGGTGCGAGACAATTGCGATACCTTGAGGCAGGTGTCGGCGGAGTCACCACCACCGTTGTAGAAGAAGTAGCCGATATCATGGGCCTTGAACACCTCGATCAGCCGTTGGTACTGGGCCCGGTTTTCTTCTAGGCTTTTCAACTTGTAGCGGCAGGAACCGAAAGCGCCCGAGGGCGTGTGTTTCAGTGCGGCGATGGCGCTATTACTTTCACGGCTGGTATCGATCAGGTCCTCGGTCAGGGCGCCGATGATGCCATTGCGACCGGCGTAGACCTTGCCGATGCGGCCAGGTTGGGCTCGGGCAGCCTCGATCAGGCCACAGGCGCTGGCGTTGATGACGGCAGTAACGCCGCCCGACTGGGCGTAGAACGCGTTTTTAGGTTTACTCATGGACAGGTTTCTCGGTTGTAGACTGGGCCGTGGTCGGGGGCGGGGCCAACTCAGGAGCTAAGATCAGCACCGGTCACGCCGGAGGTCACGCCGTGTTTCTCTCGGGCGTGATCCGACTGTACTTTCAGTACTGCCATCACGCACTCGTCCAGTACATGGTACTGTTCATGGCCGGTGCCGTATTGGTCGTTCGGGGTATAGAAAAACTGGCAGCGGTAGCTGTTCTGGTTGGTACGGATCACCACGAAATTGGCGTCGTTGGCATGCCAGAAAAGTGCCGGACACTCGGTCAGTTCTTCGTGACCGGGCTCCAGCAGTATCTCGCAGTCAGCGACATGTACGTCGATAATCTTGCAATATCGCTCCAGCAGAAGGCTCCGGACAGTCTCGATCTGGACCTGGGTGAAATCCGGGATCCCGCTCATTCGAATATGTTGGTGCTTAACGGATGCTTAACTGACGTAACCCCGGCGCGAACAGCATCTATCCGAATCAGTGGCCGGCGCGGCTATTCTAGCGTGCAACCTGATTCTGGCGTTTTGAGCATGATTTGTGCTACCGGCAGGGCCGCTTTATGCAGCAAAAGCCCATTGACACCCTGACCCCGACCACTATAGTCTACGCCCCCTTTTTTTCGCTCCTTGGCCCGGCAATATTGCCAGTGGTAGGGGGTTGACCCGCTCTTGTGACCAGGTGGCAGGAAGGGGACGGGTAATCGCTTTTTCGGAGAAGTCGAACATGAGGATCGTGTTGTTAGGGGCCCCCGGATCGGGCAAGGGCACGCAGGCCAAGATGATGGCCGAAAAGTACCGGGTGCCGCAGATATCCACTGGCGACATCCTGCGGATGGCGGTGGCCGACAAGACCGAAATCGGTAAGAAGGTCGCAGCTATCATGGAGGCCGGTGAACTGGTGTCGGACGAGATCGTGATCGATGCAGTCACCGACCGCTTACGCAGTCCCGGGAGTCGTCGCGGTTTCGTCCTTGATGGGTTTCCGCGCAATATCCCCCAGGCACAGGAACTCGATACCCGCTTGGGCTGGCTCGGGAGACCGTTGCAACTGGTCCTGCATCTTGCGCTCGACCGCGAGTTGGTGGTCCGGCGTATCACGGGTCGTCTCACTTGTAGTAACTGCGGCGCCATCTACAATAAGTACTTTTCACCGCCAGCTAAGCGTGGTACCTGTGATAAGTGTGGTGCCAATGATTTTGCGCAGCGTGCAGATGACACCGAGAAAGCCGTGCGCACCCGGCTCGAGGCGTATGAGCAGGATACTGCGCCGCTGATTACCTATTACAAGGCTCAGCACAAATTGCGCACTATCGAAGCGATGGCCGATGTGGCGGGTATCTTTGCCATGATCTGCGAGGTCGTGGATATCGAGATTCGGCCATTGGAGAAAAAGGTGGTTGTGGCCAATACACTGTCGAACAAGGCGCCGGCAGCTGCTACGGTCATCAGCGGCGGCAAGATTGAGCGTGCCGCGATCGACCGTAAAGCGGTCGCGAAGACCGCGGCGACAAAAACCGCAAAAAAAGCACCTGCCCGGAAAAAAGTGAGTAGCAAGAAAACCCAGTCCAAGAAAGCGGCCCAGAAAAAAACCCGGGCGAGAAAAACCGCAAAAAAAGCACCTGCCCGGAAAAAGGTGAGTAGCAAGAAAGTACCAGCTAGGAAGTCCGCCGGCCAGGCCGCGCGACGCAAGAAACCGAGCAGGCGCCGCTGAGGTAGCATTGCCGATCATGACCGCTTACCCTGGGATCCGAATGCGGCGACTACGCCGGGACGCATTCAGTCGGCGACTGGTGCGCGAAACGGTGCTCACACGTGATGATCTGATACAGCCGGTCTTCGTCTGTGAAGGCACGGGTCGGCGCGAGAGCGTGCCTTCCATGCCCGGAGTCGACCGCCTGAGTATCGACCTGTTGGTAGAACGAGCCACCCGGCTCAATGAACTCGGTATTCCAGCCATGGCGGTGTTTCCGGTGGTGGGCCCGGATGCCAAGAGCGACGATGCCAAAGAGGCATACAACCCGCAAGGTTTGGTACCGCGCGTGGTAAGTGCACTGCGCGAACAGGTGCCGGAGTTAGGTGTGATCACCGATGTGGCTCTGGATCCCTATACCAGCCACGGCCAAGATGGGTTGCTTGATGAGTCCGGTTACGTGACAAATGACCGTACCGTCGAGGTTCTGGTACGCCAGGCACTGTGCCACGCGCAGGCCGGTGCCCAGGTCGTCGCGCCTTCTGACATGATGGACGGGCGCATTGGCGCCATCCGTGAGGCGCTGGAAGAGCGGGGCTACGTCAATACCCGCATCTTGGCCTACTCGGCTAAGTACGCATCGGCCTTCTACGGCCCGTTTCGTGATGCAGTCGGCTCGGCCAGCAACCTCGCTGGTGGCGACAAACACTCCTATCAGATGGATCCCGGTAACACCGACGAGGCGTTGCGGGAGGTGGAACTCGACCTGGCCGAGGGGGCTGACATGGTCATGGTCAAGCCAGGCACCCCCTACCTCGATGTACTGGAGCGGGTAAAAAGTGAGTTCGGCGTGCCCACCTTTGTCTACCAGGTCAGTGGAGAGTATGCCATGCTCTGTGCCGCTGCCGACAACGGCTGGCTCGATCGAAAAGCAGCGGTCATGGAATCGTTGTTGGCGTTCAAGCGCGCGGGGGCCGACGCGATCCTGACCTACTTTGCAGAAGAAGTGGCGGGCTGGTTAAGTAGGCCCTGATCCAGTTCCCACCCGCGCCAGAACCCCTACCAGCGGCGTTATAATCGCGCCCCCTTTTTATCTGTTGCCCGCCATGTTACCGCACCCTCGACCCAGCCAGATCATCCGCCGCCGGCAGCCCCGAGTCCTCGAGGCCACATTCGATGATAAAGCCAGTTCGGGTTGCCCTTTGAGCACTTACAGGTGTTTTGGTCACCGGCCGAGATTCGCGGGCACAGGCGAGCGCACTAGGTCCCGCAGACCGAGCAACAGCAGGTCGGCTGGAGCGGTATCAAAGTGCAGTTTGACAACGGTCACGACACCAGCACCTACTGGTGCGGTACATTGTACGATCTGACTACACCCTACCAGGCCTATTGGCAGGCGCGCCTTAAACGACTTGAGCAGGCACAGCACCCGCGCAACGAGATGGCGCCGGGGCCAGGATGAGCGCAATGCAGAGCCATCCAGCGGGCGAGGAAACCACCCACTTCGGCTTTCGCAAGGTCGCTGCCGACGACAAGGCCGCGTTAGTCGGTGGCGTGTTCCGGTCGGTAGCAGATCGGTACGACTTGATGAACGATCTGATGTCGCTGGGTGCGCACCGCTGGTGGAAGGATTTCGCGGCTAACACCAGCGCGGTGCGAGCGGGCCAGAAGGTGCTCGATGTTGCCGCCGGCAGCGGCGACATGGCCCGGCGCTTTGCCCGACGCGTAGGCCCACATGGTCGGGTAGTGATGGCCGATATCAACCCGGCGATGTTGGACCGCGGCCGTGCGCACATGCGCGATGCTGGTTTTGCCGGCAATATCGACTTTGTCCTGGCGGACGCGGAAAAGTTGCCATTCACTGGGTACGGTTTTGATTGCATCAGTATTGCATTCGGGCTGCGTAACGTAACCCGTATTCCCGCAGCGCTGGCATCGATGGCCCGGCTGCTCAGGCCCGGCGGCCGGCTGCTGGTACTGGAGTTTTCCCGTCCCACCTCACGGGCGCTTGCCCGCGCCTATGACCTGTATTCATTCGGATTGATACCACCGCTTGGCCGGCTTGTCACCGGTGACGCGGACAGTTACCGCTATCTGGTGGAGTCTATTCGCCGCCATCCCGATCAAGAAACCCTGGCTGGCATGATGCGCGGGGCCGGTCTCGAAGACGTTCACTATCAGAACTTAAGTGGCGGTGTGGTAGCGCTGCATACCGGCTTTTGTTATTGACGCCAGGCGCCCCGCTGGTGGCGTAACGGACATGTTCGAGCGACTCCTGGAAAATGCCATCAACCGAGTGGTCACAGATTCGGCTGCGGGGCGTTTTCTCGCACCACTGGCTGGCAGCGTGATCGCCTTGCAGCTGTTTGGTCCCGACCGCCTCCTGTACCTGGCACCAACCAGAGAACGCATCGAAGTGACGCGCCAGGCCAGGCAGGAGCCTGATGTCACCATTTGCGGTGGCCCATCGGCTTTTGCCCGAACCCTGTACCCGGCTGTTGTGCCGGCATGGTTTTGCAACGCCAACTTGACCATAACAGGAAACACCGAGCTAGTGGCCGGGCTGCGTGACCTGATCGACTCACTGGATCCGGACCCCGAGGAGCAACTGGCCCGGTTCATGGGGGACACCGCGGCTCGCAAGACCGCGAATATCCTGCATCAGTTGCGCGGCTGGGCAGCAGCCGCGTCCAGTTCAGCAGCGACCTCCACCGGGGAGGTACTCCGGGAGGAGGTAAGATTGTTGACGACCCGGCCCCGGGTGGAGCGTTTTGGTGCCGGGGTTGAGCGCTTGCGGGACGATGCCGAACAGTTGGCACAGCGCATCGAGCGGCTGGCCAGGCAGTATACGGGCAGTTAATTCAGTGGCATTCAATCGTCCACAGACCTTGCGCCTTTTCCGCATCGTCCAGGTGTTTATTCGCCACGGGCTGGACGAATTCGTGGTGGCGCTGCATCTGTTTCGACCTTACCGTTTCTTGCTGTTCATACTGCCGCTGTACTGGACCCGGGATACCAGCAAGCCCCGTGGTCAACGTCTGCGCGAGGCGCTGGAAGAACTGGGGCCGATATTCGTTAAGTTTGGTCAAGTGCTCTCTACCCGGCCGGACCTGATTCCTGAAGACATCGCGCTGGAACTTGCCCGACTACAGGACGACGTGCCGTCGTTCCCGGGAGAGCAGGCCCGGGAGGTGATCGAGCAGGCCCTGGGCGCACCACTTGAGCAGCACTTCGCCGATTTTCAGTTGGCGCCCATGGCCTCGGCTTCAGTGGCGCAGGTCCATGCGGCAACCCTGCACGATGGCACCACGGTTGTGGTTAAGGTATTGCGGCCAGGCATCGAGGCGGTGATCGAAGAAGACCTGCAACTGCTGTACCGGTTGGCAGTGCTGGCCAGGAAGCACTGGTCCGAGGGTGAGCGATTGCGTCCGGTGGAGGTAGTCGACGAGTACAACAAGACTATCCACGATGAACTGGATCTGATGCGTGAGGGCGCCAATGCGGCGCAACTCAGACACAATTTCCCGGAGTCGGAACTGATCTACGTGCCCAAGGTCTACTGGGATCACAGCCGCCGTCAAGTTCTGACCATGGAGCGCATCGAGGGTATCCCGATCCGCGAGGTCGAAGCCATTCGCGCGGCTGGTGTCGACATGCGTCAATTAGCCCACAACGGGGTCGAAATCTTCTTCACCCAGGCATTTCGCGACGGCTTTTTCCACGCCGACATGCACCCAGGTAATATTTTTGTCAGCGCCACAGGTCAGTACCAGGCGGTTGATTTTGGCATCATGGGCACGCTCAGCGAGTTGGATAAACGCTACCTGGCTGAGAATCTGCTGGCTTTCTTCAACCGCGATTACCACGCGGTGGCAGCGGCCCACTTGCGGGCCGGTTGGGTTCCTGCCGATACCCGGGTGGAGGAGTTTGAGGCCGCGGTACGCACTGTCTGTGAGCCGATCTTTGCCCGACCCATCAGCGAAATATCCTTTGGCCGGTTGGTGGTACGCCTGTTCCAGGTGGCGCGGCGGTTCCATATGTCGGTCCAGCCCCAACTGGTGTTGCTGCAGAAGACATTACTGAACATAGAGGGCCTAGGCCGCCAACTCTATCCGGAACTGAATCTGTGGGAGACAGCCAAGCCGTTCCTGGAACGCTGGATGCGCGAGCAGGTCGGCCCGCGGGCCCTGGTTAAGGCGCTGCGCCGCGAATTGCCGGCGGTGGTGCCGCTCATTCCCGAGTTGCCGGGGCTGGTACACGAATTGCTGCGCCGGATGCGCGATGAGCAATTGGTGCTGAACACCCGCAGCCAAGATCTCGAGACTTTGCGACAGGCTGTTCGTCATGGCCAGCGTCGCCTCGACGGCTTGATCACCGGTGCAGGGTTGTTGCTGGGCGCGATCGTCCTGCTTGGGTTGGCCCGATTCAGCGGGACGCTGAGCATGCCCGCCGAACTCGCCGC
Organism: Arenicellales bacterium; assembly: GCA_030747115.1. GTDB lineage: Bacteria > Pseudomonadota > Gammaproteobacteria > Arenicellales > UBA868 > UBA12578. Next base: position 23,193 of record JASLLH010000007.1, on the reverse strand, counting down.
AGGCGTATTGGCCATCATTGGCGCTGTATTGGTTGGCTATCACGGGCTGCGCCGGTGAGACAGTCTGCGATCACTGCGTGACCTCAGTTCCAAAAAAAACCGAGAACAAGGGTTGGTCTTTGCCGATTAAATCCTTATAATGACACTCGGGATATGACCCACCTATGTTTCAAACAGCCTATTTACCGGGTGCCGGTGAGCGGCTCGGTCAGGACTGGCTGACAACAAAAGGAGATAAAAGATATGCGTCTGACAACCAAGGGCCGTTATGCGGTCACCGCTATGCTGGATCTGGCTCTGCAGCAGGGCCTGCGCCCCGTGACACTGCAGGATATCGCCGTGAATCAGGAAATCTCACTGTCCTATCTTGAGCAACTCTTTGCCCGGCTGCGGCGCAACGGGCTGGTCAAGGGTACCCGCGGCCCCGGTGGCGGCTACCGGTTGGCGAGGGATGCTGACGAGATTTCCATTGCCACTATCATCAGTGCGGTCGACGAAAAAGCCGACATGACCCGTTGTGGTGGTGAAGGTAACTGCCAAAACGGCGAGCCGTGTTTGACTCATGAGCTATGGAGTGAACTTAGTTTAAAGATCTTTGGGTTTCTCGATAACATCACGCTGGGTAAGCTGATTCGTCGGCCAGAAGTGATCGCTGTTGCCGAGCGCCAGGAGTCAGTGCGTCAGGGCTTGCGTTCAGGCCAACTCAAAACAGTGGTAGTCGAAGCGGAACGCTTGTCGGCCACTGGCTAAGCGACATACCCCGAGAACGACGCCCGGCGACCGCGCAAGGCGCCGAGCGCCGAGCGCAATACGCAGTAAGAGAATGCAGCGAAGATCATGGGCCCAGTAGCCACAGATATCGGTGAACTGGTAGGCCGCGACTACCGGGAAGGCTTTGTCACAGACATCGAGTCGGAGACCCTGCCGCCCGGCCTCGACGAGCAGGTGATCCGCTTCCTGTCGGCAAAAAAACACGAGCCGGAATTTATTCTTAAGTGGCGCTTTGAGGCTTACCGGCGCTGGTGCGAAATGAAGCCACCGCAATGGGCTCACCTGCACCATCTGCCGATTGATTTCCAGGCTATCAGCTACTACTCGGCGCCCAAGAGCAACAAGGACGGCCCTAAGAGTCTGGACGAAGTCGATCCCAAACTGTTGGAAACCTACGACAAGTTAGGTATTCCACTGGAAGAGCAGAAAGCGCTTGCCGGGGTGGCCGTGGACGCGGTGTTCGACAGCGTCTCGGTAGCAACCACCTTCAAGGACAAGCTGGCCGAGGTAGGAGTCATTTTCTGCCCGTTGTCCGAAGCACTTGCCAACCATCCGGATCTGGTCCGCCAATATCTGGGTTCGGTGGTGCCGGCGGCAGATAATTTTTACGCGGCACTTAACTCGGCTGTTTTTACTGAAGGGTCTTTTGTCTACGTGCCCAAGGGTGTGCGCTGCCCGATGGAATTATCCACCTATTTCCGTATCAATGCCCTGAACACAGGCCAGTTTGAGCGCACGCTGATTATCGCCGATGAGGGTAGTTACGTTAGTTACCTGGAAGGTTGCACGGCGCCGATGCGCGACGAAAACCAGCTTCATGCAGCGGTGGTCGAACTGGTGGCGATGAAAGACGCCCAGATCAAGTACGCCACGGTGCAAAATTGGTATCCAGGCGATGAGCAGGGCCGCGGCGGCATCTACAATTTTGTCACCAAGCGGGGCGCTTGTCGTGGCGCCAACGCTAAGATCTCCTGGACCCAGGTAGAAACTGGTTCGGCCATCACCTGGAAGTACCCCAGCGTGTTGCTTGAAGGCGATGCTTCGGTTGGCGAGTTCTACTCGGTGGCACTTACCAACAACTGCCAACAGGCTGATACTGGCACCAAGATGGTGCATATCGGCCGCGATACTTCCAGTACCATCATCTCCAAGGGTATCTCGGCTGGCCGTGGCCAGAATACCTATCGGGGTCTGGTCAAGGTGCTGCAGGGCGCCGACAACGCTCGGAATTACTCACAGTGTGATTCGCTGCTGATGGGGGACCGCTGTGGCGCCCACACTTTTCCCTACCTTGAGGTAAAGAACCCGACCGCAACCATCGAGCACGAAGCGACCACCTCCAAAATCGGTGAGGACCAACTCTTCTACTGCCGTCAGCGCGGGCTCTCGGAAGAGGATGCCGTAACAATGATCGTGAACGGTTTTTGCAAGGAAGTATTCCGTGAACTGCCGATGGAATTTGCGGTGGAAGCCCAGAAGTTGCTCGGAATCAGTCTTGAAGGAGCAGTAGGCTAGCAACATACAAGCGGTCCCGCGCATCAAGAATGCGTTGCCGGGACCGGGGTTCTGGCCGGGTGCCCACACTAACAGGAACGTGAACACATGCTGAGTATAAAAGGGCTACATGCCAAGGTTGATGACAAGCCGATCTTACGGGGATTGGACCTCGAGGTGGGCCCGGGCGAGGTTCACGCCATTATGGGACCGAACGGCTCGGGCAAGAGCACCCTCGCCAACGTTATTGCTGGTCGTGACGGCTACGAGGTAACGGGTGGGTCGGTCAGGTTCCTTGGTCGCAGTCTGCTCTCACTTACACCCGAGGAACGGGCTCGCGAGGGCGTTTTCCTTGCCTTTCAGTACCCGGTGGAGATTCCCGGCGTGTCGAATGTGGCTATGCTAAAAGAGGCAGTCAACGCGGTGCGCAAACACCGGGGTGAGCCAGGACTTGACGCCATGGATTTTCTCAAGCTCGCGCGCGAGCGGCTTAAACTGGTCGAGATGAAAGAGGAGTTTCTATACCGCTCGGTCAACGAAGGGTTCTCCGGTGGCGAGAAAAAGCGCAACGAGATTTTCCAGTTGGCCATGCTCGAGCCTCGCCTGGCGGTACTGGATGAGACCGATTCTGGACTCGATATCGATGCACTCAAGGTGGTTGCTGGGGGCGTCAACGCGATGCGCGGCAGCACTCGCTCGATCGTGCTGGTTACTCACTACCAGCGGCTGCTCGAGCACATCGTACCGGACCGGGTGCACGTATTAGCAGACGGTAGAATCGTTCGCTCTGGTGATAAGGAACTGGCAGTGGAACTCGAACAGCAGGGCTACGGTTGGGTTAACTCCGGCGCCGATCAGGCAGTCGGAGTTGGGTGAGCCGATGCGCACCGCCCACGACGCCAGCACCTATGTTGCAGCCCAGCGCGACGCCGCAGCCGATTTGCCGGCTGCCGGCCGTCGTTGGCTGGACCAGTGCCGTAGTGCAGCGTTGGCCCAGCTCGAACTCACTGGTCTGCCAGACCAAAGCAACGAAGACTGGAAGTACACGTCAATCCGACCCATCACCCGCGAGGCTTTTGCGCCGGCGCAAGCCGGCAGTGACTGCCCTAGGCGATTCGTGGTGGCCAGCACAATCCCGAACCTGGACAGTTACCGACTGGTATTTGTTGATGGTTTCTGGTCGCCCGCACTCTCTAACCTAGATGGTCTGCCCGCGGGGGTTACTCTAGCGGGTCTCGGCCAGATGCTCGATAACGACCCGGCCAGAATCGAGCCATGGCTGGGTAGTGCACTGGGTAGCGAACCGCACGGATTTATCACCATGAACTCCTCGTTCGTTGGTGACGGCGCTGTGGTCGAGATTAATGCCGGGGTAGTGTTGGACAAGCCGGTCGAACTACTTTTCGTTTCTGGCTGCGGTGGTAGTGGGCAGCTCAGTCTGCCGCGCAACTTGGTGGTAGCACATAGCGGCAGTCAGGCGACTGTGATCGAGCGGCATGTATCGTTGCTCGAGAACAGGTCGCTTAGCAACAGCGTGTCAGAGGTCATCGTTGAGAGTGATGCCCGCCTGACCCATCACGCCGTGCAACAGGAAAGCCCGCGCAGTTTTCATGTCGGCGGTCTGTTCGTGCGGGTGGGGCGCTGTGCCGAGTTCTGTGCGACTACGGTGACACTGGATGGCGCCCTGGTCCGCAGGGATGCGTTGATCAACCTGGACCATGAACAGGCACAGGCCCACCTTGACGGCCTGTACCTGGCGTTTGGCCGCAACCATGTTGACAATCACACCCACGTGGTACATCACGCGCCAGACGGGGTGAGTCGGGAGCACTACAAAGGGGTGCTCGGGGACCGCGCGCGGGCCGTGTTCCACGGCCGCATCGTGGTGCAGCCCGGGGCTCAGCAAACAGATTCCCAGCAGCGCAATCAGAACCTGCTGCTGTCGCGTGATGCCGAAGCTGACAGCAAACCACAGCTTGAGATTTACGCTGACAACGTCAAGTGCACGCACGGTGCTGCCGTCGGCCAACTGGATGAGGGCGCAATTTTCTACCTGCGTTCGCGCGGCCTCGACCAGGTGCAGGCACGACGAGCGCTGACCCGAGCTTTTGCCGCTGACGTGCTTGAGCGGGTGGCGCCAACTGCGCTGCGTAGTTATCTTGAGCAGCAGATCAACGACCGCATGCAGGCGGTATCGGAGATTGAGCGATGAGTGTCGTGAAGGTCGCTGCTCGCGATGCCGTGGCGTTGCTCGACGCGGCATCGGTGCGGGCAGATTTCCCGATACTTGACCAGCAGGTTAACGGCCGGCCGCTGACCTACCTGGACAACGGTGCAACTACCCAGAAGCCGCAAGTCGTGATCGATGCAACAACGCACTACTACCGTCACGATAATGCCAATATCCATCGTGGGGTGCATGCGCTCAGCCAGCGGGCCACCGAGGCTTTTGACAGTGCGCGTGAAAAGGTCCGTGCTTTGATCAATGCTGCCTCTACTGCCGAGGTAATTTTTACCCGCGGTACGACTGAAGCCATTAACCTGGTTGCACAGAGTTACGGTGGCTCGCAACTGGAAGCCGGCGACGAAGTGTTGGTCACGGCGATGGAGCACCACGCCAACATAGTGCCCTGGCAGTTGCTGTGCGCGAAGACCGGTGCTGTGCTCAAGGTTGCACCAATGGATAACCAAGGCGTCCTGCTGCTGGATTCATTTGCCGGATTGCTGTCAGAGCGCACTCGGCTGGTGGCCGTGGCGCACGTCTCCAACGCGCTGGGCACGGTTAACCCGGTAGCCGAACTGGTGCGGCTGGCTCGTGCGGCGGGCGCGGTAACCATGATCGACGGTGCCCAGGGAGCCCCCCACAATCGCGTGGACATGCAGGCACTGGGTTGTGATTTCTACGCTTTTTCTGGCCACAAACTGTACGGCCCCACCGGCATTGGCGTGCTCTATGGGCGCGAGGCGTTGTTGGATGCAATGCCGCCCTGGCAGGGTGGTGGCGATATGATCCGCACAGTTAGTTTTGAAGGTTCGACCTGGAATGATTTGCCGGCCAAGTTCGAGGCTGGCACGCCGCACATCGCTGGCGCCATCGGGCTTGGTGCGGCAATCGATTACATCGAGGCGCTGGGGCTGGAGCGCATTGCCGCCCGTGAGCAAGCTTTGCTCGAATACGCGACCGGCCGGGCGCTTGACCAGCCAGGTATGCGCATCATTGGTACGGCTGGAGAAAAAGCGGCTATTTTGTCTTTTTCACTGGCTGGGATACACCCCCATGACGTGGCTACGATCCTGGACCACGAGGGGGTCGCAATACGGGCTGGCCATCACTGCGCCATGCCGGTGATGACCCACTTCAAAGTCTCGGCGACCGCGCGCGCATCGTTCGGCCTGTACAACAATCACGCAGACGTGGATACCCTGTTTCATGCCATCACCAAGGCTCAGGAGTTTTTCAGTCAGTGAGTGATCTGCGTGACCTGTACCAGGAGGTAATCCTTGACCACAATCGCAACCCGCGGAACTTCGGCGTACTTGATCATCCAACCCATCAGGCACAGGGAGTTAATCCGTTGTGCGGTGACCAGTTGCAGGTATTCCTGCGGCTCAACGATGGGGTGATCGAGGAGGTGCGTTTTGAAGGCAGGGGCTGTGCGATCTCGACGGCCTCTGCCTCAATCATGACTGAGACACTCAAAGGCCTGAGTGTGGACCAGGCCGATCACTGTTTCGAGGTTTTCCACGCTATGGCCACTGGTGCAGCGACACCAGGCGCGGCTGATCTGGACCTGGCTAAGCTCGAGGTGCTCTCTGGTGTGCGCGAGTTTCCTGCCCGGGTCAAGTGTGCAACGCTGGCATGGCATGCCCTTAATTCGGCACTGCATCATGCTGGCGGGAAGGTGACCACCGAATGATAAAACGCAGGCGACAGACGGGTAACGGCGTGCAGACAGGCTGCTGGCATAACTTATGAGCAGCAGGGAAGAGCAATTTACCCCAGCGGCAAGCGCGGATGCAGGGTCGGGGCTCGACGACGTCGGCACCAGCGCCCGCCAAGCCCCAGGGGAGCCTGTGGTCACGCTGACCTCGGTGGCTGCCGACAACACACTGCTGGAACGCGTAGTCGAGGCGCTCAAAGAAGTCTACGATCCTGAGATTCCCGTGAACATCTACGATCTCGGGTTGATTTACCGGGTGGAGATAGATAACGAGACCCGGGTCGCGGTGGACATGACGCTGACCGCGCCCGGCTGCCCGGTCGCGCAGACCTTTCCCATGACGGTACAAAAAGCGGTATGTGGGGTCGCTGGGGTAGCGGAGGCCGTGGTCGAACTGGTCTGGGATCCGCCGTGGGATCAGGGACGTATCAGCGACGTCGCCCGCCTGCAGCTAGGGCTGCTCTGATGGGTGGATGGGTCGCAGTCGCCCGGCAAGAAGAAATCAAACCGGGCGAGATTCGAGTGGTAGATATTGACGATGCACAGGTCGCCCTGATCAATCTTGACGGTGAGTTCATTGCCATTGAAGATTTGTGCACCCACGATGGGGCAGAGATAGCCAGCGGTTGCCTGATCGGTGAGGCTATCGAATGCCCGCGCCACGGCGCGCGTTTCTGTGTGCGTACTGGTAAGGTACTGGCGCCGCCGGCATATGAACCGCTACACGTCTTTCCTGTACAACTGAACGATGGCGTGATCAGCGTCCGCGACGATCGCTGGGATTAACGAACGCCCGCCACCACTGCACCAGTACGAGCAGCGGCAACAGCAAGGCGACCTCCAACGCCACAGCAGCCAAGTTGTGCATAGAAAAGATATTGGCGAGTACTCCGACCAGCCCGGCACCAGCGGTTCCGTGGTGAAAGCTGCTAAACACTGTGACTGGTGAGATGAAATATTCCATGCTAAATGGCCACAGTAAGGGAATACCAAAGGGCGCGCCGTCGTCTGCGGCTAACCAGTCTCCAAGCAGGTGACTGGTATAGATCAGCGCGGCCAGGCGGCCGCTGCCCCGGGGTAGGGGCAGGGCCCGGCCGAGGGCGCTAACCCCGGCGCCAAAGAGCACTGCTGCCAGCAGCGAGTGCGAAGGCCCGTGATGGAAACGATTAGGGTCGTTAAACAGCAGCCCAGGCAGGAAATCAAGGTCCGCCGCGCAGCCCGCCAACACCACCAGCAACAGCCACCAGCGGCTACAACGGTTTGCCGGTCGTGCCAGGCCGGTTACCATGAACGCCAGCAATGAATGTCCGACTGGACTTGGCATACAAGACGCAAACAAGATGGAATCGAAAAAGCTCGAAATGCCGGTACACGAACACGACCAGCGCTGCCACTATACGCTAGTCGTCCAGGCTTCAAGCCGCTGGCACTATTATGACATGCGGGAGTCATCTCAATAATGTGGGGTATTGCCGGTGCTTTGAAACTGCCGTGCTGTCACTGGCCCAGGAAACGAATATTGACCGGCGAGATGACTCGGTGATTTTGTTGGTGGTAGGAAATAGTTGCCAATTTCACCAAAGGATCGAGGTTACCAGTCACCCCGATCTTGGCTAGCGACCGGCGGAACTGTTTACGGGAGGTTGCTAATGAGTGGCAAACTCTATATCAAGACTTTCGGCTGTCAGATGAACGAGTACGACTCGGGCCGCATCGCTGACCTGATGGCGGCCGCGCGTGGTATGGAGCGTACCGAACAGCCTGAGCAGGCCGACCTGTTGCTGCTCAATACCTGCTCGGTCAGGGAAAAAGCACAGGAGAAGGTGTTCTCGCAACTGGGTCGCTGGCGTAAATGGAAGGCTGACCGACCGAGCCTCGTGATAGGGGTTGGTGGTTGCGTCGCCAGCCAGGAAGGAAACCTGATCCTGCGCCGTGCGCCTTACGTAGACCTGGTGTTCGGACCGCAGACCTACCACCGGCTGCCAGCCATGTATGACGAGGTGGTTGCTACGCGGTGTCCCGGTGTCGATATCAGTTTCCCCGAGATCGAGAAATTCGATTCGTTGCCGCCGCCACAGGCCACAGGGCCGCGGGCGTTTGTTTCGGTGATGGAAGGATGCAACAAGTATTGTTCGTTCTGCGTAGTGCCCTACACCCGTGGCGAGGAATTCAGCCGCCCATTTGATGAGGTCATCACCGAGATCGTTGAACTCGCGGAGCAAGGGGTTCGTGAGGTGACATTGCTTGGCCAGAACGTGAACGCCTACGCCGGTGCTCGCCATGGCGGCGGTATAGTGGATTTGGCCGAGTTGTTGGTCTTTGCAGGCGCCGTCAACGGCATCAAGCGCTTGCGTTATACCACCTCTCATCCAGTCGACTTCAATCAGCGGCTAATCGAGGTGTATCAGTGCGTGCCGCAGTTGGTTAGCCATTTGCACCTGCCAGTGCAAAGTGGTTCAGATCGCATCCTGTCGTTAATGAAGCGTGGCTACACGGTCAGCGATTACGAGCGCATCGTGGCACGGTTAAAGAGTAAGAGACCTGATCTGTGTTTGTCTTCGGACTTTATCGTTGGCTTTCCGGGAGAAACTGAAGTCGATTTCGAGCAAACCCTGGCCCTGATAGAGCGACTCGGGTTCGATCACTCTTTCAGTTTCATCTACAGTGCCCGGCCAGGCACCCCGGCTGCTGAACTTGCCGATGACGTGGCGCCCGCTGACAAGCGCCAGCGCCTCACTCGTCTCCAGGCGCTTATCAACGCTCAGGCCGGCGCTATCAGTACTGCTATGGTTGGCAGCGTACAGCAGGTCTTAGTCGATGGGCTGTCGCGCAAGGATCCGATGCAGCTGAGCGGGCGCACGGAAAACAACCGGGTGGTCAATTTTTCCCACCAGCCCAATAGTGCCGGAGAGTTCGTTGCAGTGCGGATCACCGAGGCTTTGCCCAATTCACTCAAAGGGGAGGTACTTGCAGGTTCGGCACTGACTTCTGCTATGATGTCATCGGCTCCCTCGCGAGCGGCACCGTCTGCTTGAACGACCTGACTACTCCAATCAGTTTCCTACTCGACCCCGAGGACAACCAGCGTCTGGCTGATCTTTGTGGTGAACACAATACTAACCTCAAGCAGGTCGAGGAAGGTTTTGGTGTGCAGATATCCCATCGTGGTCACCTGTTCTGCGTGGACGGCCGGGCAGAAGACGCTCACAATGCCCAGGATGTGTTGCTGGCGCTCTACCAGAACACCGGTAGTGAAGGCGAGGTCAGCAACAACCAGGTGCAAATGGCGATATCCCAGATTCCGCGCGATGCACTCAAGGGTGAGAGCGGCCCTAACGATGTTATCGTGCGGGTGCGCAAAAAGGTGGTCCGGGGTAAAAACCAAGGTCAGCGTGATTACCTGCGCAAGATTATCAACCATGACCTCAGTTTTGGTGTCGGACCGGCCGGCACCGGTAAGACCTATCTGGCAGTCGCTTGTGCTGTACAAGCGCTGGCCAATGATGAGGTTGAGCGGATTGTTTTGGTGCGGCCGGCGGTCGAGGCTGGTGAGAGGTTGGGGTTTCTGCCAGGCGACATAGGTCAGAAGATAGACCCCTACCTGCGCCCGCTGTACGACGCGCTCTACGAGATGCTGGGGTTCGAACGGGTCGGACGCCTGATGGACCGTGGGGTTATCGAATTGGCACCGCTTGCCTACATGCGTGGCCGTACCCTGAACGAGGCTTTTGTGATCCTCGACGAGGCTCAGAACACCACAGTAGAGCAGATGAAAATGTTCTTGACCCGCATGGGGTTCGGTTCACGCGCCGTGATCACAGGCGATACTTCACAGGTGGACCTACCGCGTGGCACCTGTTCCGGCCTCAGGCACGCGGTCGAATTGCTGTGCGCCGTCGAGGGAGTGAGCGTTACCCGTTTCACCCCCAGGGACGTGGTACGTCACCCTCTGGTGCAACGGATCGTCGAGGCCTATGAGGCAAAGGAACAGCCGCCGGTACAGTAGTGGTCGCGCAGGTAGAAGTACAACTGGCAACGGACGATGAAGACCTTCCGGGACCGCAGCACATCATCGGTTGGGCCAATATGGCCCTGGCCGCGGTACAGCGCTTGGCAGGCGAGTTGACCGTGCGGGTGGTGGGTGAGAAAGAGATGGCTGAGCTCAATCATCATTACCGTGGCCACGACGGGGCAACCAATGTGTTGTCGTTTCTCTTTGAGCCACCGCCTGAAACTGAGTTGCCGATACTGGGTGACGTGGTTGTGTGCGCGCCGGTCGTGCGACGCGAAGCGCAGGCACAAGGCAAGTCTACGCAGGCGCACTTTGCCCACATGGTGACTCACGGCGTGCTGCACTTGTGCGGGCATAGCCACCAGCACGACAGTGAAGCTCAGGTCATGGAGGCTTTGGAGGCCCGCATTCTCACCAGCCAGGGGTTTGCCGACCCCTACCAGATTTCTAAGCTTTGATGTCGGACAATCCTAAGTCTGGTAGCGACCAGGGCAACGTGTTCCAGCGCCTAGCGCACCTGATTCGCGGCGTTACATATACTCGTGGCCAGTTGTTCCACTCTCTCAGGGAGGCCCAGCGACGTAAGTTACTGGGCGAAGACACGTTACAGATGATGCAACGTGCCGTCACTGTGTCTGATCTGCAGGTGGAACAGGTCATGGTGGCACGTGGGCAGATGGTGATGGTGGATTCAAGCCAGACGCTGGATGAGATACTGCCGATCATCACCGAGTCGGCCCATTCGCGGTTTCCTGTCACCGACGGCAACAAGGATCAGGTTCTGGGGATCCTGCTGGCCAAGGACCTGCTGCACCACCTGCGTCGTGGTGGCGACAGTACGCTACCCTGGGCCGAATTGCTGCGGCCTGCCGTGTTCATTCCCGAGAGCAAGCGTCTCAACGTTCTGCTGCAGGAATTCCGTGACAGCCGTAACCACATGGCAATCGTGGTTGACGAGTATGGCGGGGTAATTGGATTGATCACCATTGAGGATGTACTCGAGCAGATCGTTGGCGATATCGAAGATGAACACGATTCCGATGGTGCTGCCGGCATGGTATTGCGCCGTGGCACCGATTACTGCGTGGTTAAGGCAATGTTACCAATTAACAGTTTCAACCGGTTGTTCGGGGTGAAGTTGGACCCGTTGGAATACGACACCCTCGGCGGACTCGTCACCCACGAGCTGGGCCACGTGCCGGGCCGCGGTGAGACCGTGGAGCTGCCTGGCCTCATCGCCGAGGTACTGAGTGCGGACAGCCGTCGGCCGCGGCTGCTTCGTATCACCCGAGCGTCTGCCGCCGCCGACTAACTCGCCCGGCTTAAGTTTGTTATGACTCACTCCGGCGCCCTGGCGCGGCGGCTACCTGCCATCACCGCCATAGCTGCCGGGATTTCGTATCCGCTCGGCTTTGCCCCGCTGGCACTGGTTCCGCTGTCGCCGCTGGCGCTGGGGGTGCTCTTTTTTCTGTGGCGCGATGCCGGCCCGCGGCGAGCGGCCTGGTTAGGCGGGTTGTTTGGCTGCGGCGCTTTCGGGGTCGGTATTTCCTGGGTTTATGTCAGTTTGCACCAATACGGCAACATGCCCGCACCACTTGCTCTTGCCGTGGTCGGCGTATTTGTACTATTGATGGCCCTTTACCCTGCGCTGGCCGGCGGACTTCAGGCGCTGTTCACTCGCGCCTCGGGCAATATCCGTCTGCTGGCAGTGATGCCCGCGCTGTGGGTGCTTGTCGAATGGTTGCGCGGCCAACTCTTCAGCGGTTTTCCATGGCTGTACCTCGGCTACACCCAGGTAGATACGCCGCTCGCGGCGCTACTGCCCTTAGGCGGTGTGCTCACGGTTAGCTTGCTGATGGCTGTTGCCACCGCTTGTCTGGTCGGCGTAGTGGTCGGTGAACGGCGCCAACGCTTGCAGGGATTAGGTGTTCTGATGGCACTCAGTGTCGTAGTCTTTGTTACAACGGCGTTGCGTTTTGTTCAGCCCGTCGGTGACGCAATCCGGGTTGCCATCGTCCAGGAAAACATCTCACTTGCGCACAAGTGGGAAGGCAGTCGCGCCAGCGCAATTGCCCAGGGATACCTCGAAGCCAGCCAAGCCGAACAGGATGCCGACCTGGTGGTCTGGCCGGAAGTCGCCCTGCCGGTATACCTAGACCAGGTGGATCCCAACTACCTACAGGCGCTGGCGCAGCACCCGGCGGATTTTCTGCTCGGGGTGATGGAGCGTCAACGCGAGGGGGATGGCTGGCACCTGTACAACAGCGCCCTGGGTATTGGTGACACAATGGCGCTCTATCGCAAGCGCCAACTGGTACCGTTTGGCGAGTATCTGCCGCTACAGCCGTTGCTCGGCTGGTTGCTGGCTTACCTGCAGATACCGATGTCTGATTTCACTCCCTGGGTCGGTGGGCCGCAACCCATGCAGCTCGCAGGCCAGCTACTAGGGGTCACTATCTGCTACGAAGATGCCTTCCAGGAAGAGGTCACCGAGCCGCTGCCCACGGCAACCGTACTGGTCAACCTCAGCGAGGACGCTTGGTTCGGTGACTCACTGGCACCGCACCAGCGGCTGCAGATGGCCCGCAGCCGGGCGCTGGAGACAGGTCGGCCGCTGGTGCGGGCCAGCAATAACGGCCTGTCCGCACTCATCGCCGCCGATGGACGCATCCTGGCACTGGCCCCGCAGTTCCAGGCAGCGGCTGTCCGCGGTCTGGTTCAGCCCATGCAGGGGACTACACCCTTCGTGCGTTACGGTAACCTGTTAGTTGTGGGCCTTTGCTTGCTGCTACTCCTCGCTGGCACCTCCCGCCGGCTTTGAATCACAACTCGCGTGAGGCGCTGGTGCAACTGGCGGCATGGTGCGGTGCTACACTGTGATCATGCAATCACGGCCTGATGACAAGTTAGTGGCAGCTATCTCCTCGCGTGCGCTGTTCGATCTCGAAAACAGCCATCGCGTGTTCGTGGAGCAGGGGGTGGACGCGTACTGCCGTTACCAGATCGAGCATGAAGACGAAGTACTGGCACCCGGGGTGGCTTTTGGACTCGCCAAGAAACTGTTGGCGCTGAACGATCCGGGCAGCGTCACCCAGCGGGTGGAGGTGGTGTTGATCTCGCGCAACAGCGCCGACACCGGTTTGCGGATCTTCAATTCCATTTTCCATTACGGGCTGCACATCACGCGCGCGGCTTTCTCTGGCGGTGACAGTCCGTTTCGCTACGTGGCCCCGTTTAATACCGACCTGTACCTGTCGGCTGACCCGGCCAACGTCCGCCAGGCACTGGATACGAATATTGCCGCGGCCACCATTTTGCCCTCTAGAATCAGCGATGACAGCAGCGGGCAACTGCGCATTGCCTTTGACGGCGACGCGGTGCTTTTTGCCGACGACTCGGAACGCATCTACCAGGACCAGGGGTTGGCCGCTTTTGCTGCGGCGGAAAAAAAGATGGCCAGCCAGCCTATGCTGGGGGGCCCGTTTCGCAAATTCCTGGCCGCGCTACACCGGTTGCAGTCGCAGTGGCCCCGGCACGAGGCGCCGATCCGCACGGCCCTTTTCACCGCGCGCAGCGCACCGGCCCACGAGCGCGTGATACGCACTTTGCGAGCCTGGGATATCCGTATCGACGAGGCGGTATTTCTCGGCGGCCTTGACAAGGGTGAGTTCCTGCGCACTTTCGGTGCCGATATTTTTTTCGATGACCAGAGCGGACACTGCGAATCAGCAAGGTTGCACGTACCCACCGGCCACGTTCCCCACGGCGTGGCTAACGACGCCGCCTGAGCTACGGCCTGCCGGCAAGGGTTGATATAATCGGCCTGTTTGTGCGGCAGTGCCTAGCACTTGCCGCTGCCGTGTTTTAGTTTGTCTGTGGAGCTGTTATGAAAATTCCTGCCCGTAGCCTCGCACCTTTACTGCTGGCCTGGCTGATGTTGTCCGCACAGGTTGTGCCGGCGGCGCTGCCGGCGGCGCTCGATGGCGAACCGTTGCCGAGTCTCGCACCGATGCTCGAGCGGGTGCTGCCCTCGGTCGTCAGCGTCTACACCAAGAGCACCGTGCGCACACGGCAGAGCCCGTTTAGCCCGTTCCAGTCCGACCCATTCTTCGAAAGGTTTTTTGGTGAGCCGCAGATGCAACCGCGTGAACGTCGGGTCAGCAGCCTCGGTTCTGGGGTCATCATCGACGCAGCCAAGGGCCATGTCATCACCAACGCTCACGTGATTGGGGGCGCCGACGAGATCAACGTCCTCCTGCCTGACGGGCGTTCGTTCGAGGCCGAGCGGGTCGGGTCGGACGAGGCGGCCGATATCGCCGTCATCCGAATTTCTGCCGAGGGTCTGCAGGCTGTTACTGTGGGGGACTCAGACGAGTTGCGGGTGGGTGATTTCGTGGTTGCGATTGGCAACCCGTTTGACCTTGGCCAGACAGCCACCTCGGGCATTGTCAGCGCACTGGGCCGCAGTAACCTGGGAATCGTGGGACATAATGGTTCGGGGAAAAAAGGTTACGAGGACTTCATCCAGACTGACGCCTCGATCAACCGGGGGAACTCCGGTGGCGCGCTGGTCAACCTGCGCGGTGAACTGGTTGGGGTTAACACTGCCATCATCGGGCCAAGCGGCGGCAGTGTCGGGATCGGGTTTGCTATCCCGGTGAACATGGCGCGCCAGCTAACCGACCAGATCATCGAGTATGGTGAAGTGCGCCGCGGCCGCCTGGGTGTGGTCGTCCAGCCCCTGACACCGGAGTTGGCCGAGGCACTGGAGGTCGACGCCAAAAGTGGTGCCGTGATTTCCCGGGTGATGCCCGGTTCGGCCGCCGCCGCCGCTGATCTTCACGAACGTGATGTGATCGTCAGCGTCGACGGGCGCGAGATCAGCGATGCCAGCGAACTGCGTAACGTGATCGGCCTGTTCCGGCCTGGGGACGAGCTCGAGATCACTTACCTGAGGGAAGGTGGACGTTATACCAAGCGCATCCGCATTCGCTCGATCGAGCCTGAAATAGGCCAGGGCCTACAGATCAGCAAACGCTTCGAAGGAGCACGGCTGGCAGATGTTGACGATTCACCAGACGCGCAAGGCAGGCGCGGCGTGCGCGTGGTCGAAGTCGGCGCGGGCAGTCCCGCTTGGCGCTCCGGGCTGCGCCAAGGTGACCTCATCTTATCCGTCAACAAACGGCCGATTTATAGCCTGCAAGACGTCGAGCAGGCCGTCAGCAAAGACACTGGCACATTGCTCCTGACCATTGGCCGCGGGGACTCGGCGCTGTTATTGGTGATCCGTTAAAGCGCCACCGCGGCGGCAGGCTAAGACCCGGAGTAAATTTTCTTAAGGAGCCACTGCCCCCGATGACAGATAACCTGATCGCCCCGTCTATCCTGTCAGCCGATTTCGCGCGGTTGGGAGAAGAAGTGGACAACGTCTTGGCAGCGGGCGCCGACATCGTACATTTCGACGTCATGGACAACCACTTCGTGCCTAACCTCACTATCGGGCCGCTGGTCTGTGCAGCGTTACGCAAACATGGTGTAACAGCGCCAATAGACGTTCACTTGATGATCAGTCCAGTGGATCGAATCATTGCCGATTTCGCTGTGGCCGGCGCCAGTTATATCACTTTTCACCCCGAGGCCAGCGACCATGTGGACCGCACCCTGCAGTTGATCCGCGACCGGGGTTGCCGCGCAGGCTTGGTATTTAACCCGGCGACGCCACTTGACTATCTTGAGTACGTGATGGACAAGGTTGACCTTGTCCTGTTGATGTCAGTTAATCCAGGTTTCAGCGGCCAGAGTTTCATTTCCTCGACGCTGGAAAAACTACGCCAGGCCAGGCGTCTGATCGAAGCTGCGGGCCTGGATATTCGCCTGCAGATCGATGGCGGTGTGAAAGTCGACAACATCGGTGCTATCCGCGCGGCTGGGGCGGACACCTTCGTCGCCGGGTCGGCCATATTCAGCGCCGGTCGTGATGCCGACCCCAACCGTTACGATACCGTCATCGCGGCACTACGGGCGGAATTAGCCAAGGCAGATTCTTGAGCCCCGCAACGGCCCGGCACCCGAGCGGCGGGCACTTGCCCATGCGGCCGGCCGGGGTGATCTTGGATCTCGATGGCACAATGGTTGATTCGGCGCCTGATCTGGCCCATGCCGTCAACCGGATGCTTACAGAACTGGGCCGCCCTACAGTTCTGCTCGCGGCCGCGCGCAGTTGGATAGGTAACGGTGTACGGCGCCTGGTTGAACGGGCGCTGAGCGGCGATTATTACGGTTGTCCAGAGCCATTACTTGTAGACCAGGCCTGCTCTTTGTTCGAGTCGTTCTATCGCGAGAACCTCTGCCAGGACAGCGTGCTTTTCCCTGGCGTAGAGCAGACACTCGCACGTTTTGCGGCAGCCGGGCTGCCGCTGGCCTGCGTCACCAACAAGCCAGGCGAATTCACCCAGCCACTGCTCGCTGCGCTCGGTATCGCGCACCATTTTGCCAGTGTGGTCGTCGGTGATAACCGGCGCCTGCACAAGCCCGACCCACAACCGCTGTTGCAGGCAGCCAGGCAACTTACCGTGCCGGCAGGACAATGCTTGGTTGTCGGTGATTCGGTGAATGACCTGCGCGCGGCAAGAGCGGCAGGGATGACGGTGGTACTGGTCAGTTACGGGTACAATCAGGGTGCTGATTTACACCAGCTGGAAGCCGATGCCGTGATAGATTCGATAGCAGAGATTTTGCAGCTGGTTGAATTGACTGAAAAATGAAAAACGTTAACTGCAGTCAGGTGCACGCCGGGCGATGCTGAATGTGCTTTTCCCAGCTTGGCTCTTGCCCTTTTTCCTGCAGAACATCGCGGTGGTTCTTCATGACTACCACGATACCAGAGACTGAAGCGCGCCACTCCCGCACGGTACTTTATCGGCACCCGTGGACTGCTGCGGCATGATTACCCGCGCCGAGTACGAAAGTTTCGCGCGGCAGGGTTACAACCGCATCCCACTGCAGCGTGAGGTGCTGGCCGATCTCGAGACGCCCGTCAGCTGTTACCTCAAGCTGGCACAGGGTCCCTACAGTTACCTGCTGGAGTCGGTCCAGGGCGGCGAGAAATGGGGACGCTATTCCATCATCGGCTTGCCCTGCGCCACCATCATCCGGGTGGTGGGCGAGCGTTTACTGATCGAACAGGACGGCCAGGAGATTCACAGCCAGGATACGGATGACCCGCTGGCGGCCATCCAGAAGATACAGCAGCAGTTCAACGTGCCGCAGATCGACAACATGCCCCGTTTCAGTGGCGGGCTGGTCGGCTATTTTAGTTACGACACAGTGCGGTTCATCGAAACCCACCTTGGTTCCCAGTCCCGCCAGGAGCCGGTCGGCGCACCAGATATCCTGCTCATGGTGTCGGACGAACTGGTGGTGTTCGACAACCTGAGTGGCCGCCTGTATGTGGTGGTGCATACTGATCCCGAAACTGAAGACGCCTGGGAGTCCGGTAACCAGCGCTTGCAGCAGCTGGTAGAACAGATAGAAGGTTTATCCGTTCAGCGCCCGCTGCCCGTGACTCAGGCGGTCGCAGAAGAGGATTTCACCTCGTCGTTCAGGCGCGCCGATTTCGAGGCCGCGGTGGAACACTGTCGGGACTACATCAAAAGCGGCGATATATTTCAGGTGGTTCTGTCGCAGCGCTTGTCCATACCCTTCGACGTACAGCCCATCACCCTCTACCGCGCATTGCGCACGGTCAACCCGTCACCCTACATGTACTTCCTCGATCTGGATGATTTTCACATCGTTGGTTCCTCACCCGAGATTCTGGCACGACTGGAGGATGGCGAGGTAACGGTCCGGCCCATTGCGGGTACCCGTCGGCGTGGCCACAGTGAGGAGGAGGATCGGCACCTCGAGTTGCAACTTATTTCCGACCCTAAAGAACTGGCCGAACACCTGATGCTGGTAGACCTGGGCCGTAACGACCTGGGCCGCATCGCCACTACCGGCACCGTCAGGCTGACCTCGAAGATGGAAGTCGAGCGCTATTCCCATGTAATGCACATCGTCTCTAACGTCACCGGTGAATTGCGCGATGGGCTGGACGCGATCGATGTGCTGCGTGCGACTTTTCCAGCGGGGACTGTCTCCGGCGCACCCAAGGTTCGGGCGATGGAGATCATCGAGGAGATGGAGCCGGACTGTCGCGGTATCTATGCCGGTGCCGTGGGCTACATTGGTTGGAATGGCAACATGGACACCGCGCTCGCGATCCGCACGGCGGTTATCGCTGACGGTCTGCTGCACATACAGGCTGGCGCCGGGATCGTCGCCGACTCGGTACCGGCCAACGAATGGCAGGAGACCATGAACAAAGGCCGGGCGATTTTCCGCGCCGTGGCCATGGCGGCAGCCGGCCTCGATCCAGCTACGCTCGATGAATGAGCCGATATGCTGTTGATGATCGAAAAAAAGCATTTATGTCTATGTTAATCCGATGCTATCCAATAGAACCTATAAAAGTAATATAAAATAATAACTTATAGTTCTATGTAGTCCAAGCCAAACTCTTGCAATCCAAACCAAAAGTGGGTATTTTTATGGGTACGAAACCCGTTATACCCACAAATGCTGTTATCAGACGCCAAGATCAGGACTGAAAAGCCCGCCAAAAGCCCCAGGAAGCTCCGTGACGGGCGAAATCTCTACCTAGTCGTTCTGCCCTCCGGCAGAAAAGTCTGGCGTATCCGCTATCGGAAGCCCGGTGGAGCCGACACGTATTTCACTTTTGGTGAGCACTGCCGCCCTCCTTCGGGAGAAACCCCAGCCGCAGCCAAGGGCCGGAAAGAATCCGGGCGACTGACACTCTCTGAGGCGCGCCTGGAATGCGAGAGGCTCAGAGGGTTAGTCAGGCAGGGGCTGCATTTATCCCGCCATAAGAAGGCGCTGAGAGCCGCTAGAGATGCCGAGAGCGCAAACACCTTTGAGATTGTTGCCCGTGAGTGGATGGAGAAACAACAGAAGTGGTCAGCCAAGTACCGTAAACAGGTAACTGGCGGACTGGAGCAAGATGTATTCCCGGCGCTTGGTGATGTGCCGATGCGGGAGATAACAGCGCACCAGATTCTCGCCCTACTGCAGGAAACCGAAAAGCGCGCCACCACGATGGCAAAGCTTGAGAACCAGTGGATAGGGCAAGTATTCCGATATGCCGTAAGCACCTTGCGTGCGGATAACGATCCAACGTACGCCTTAAAGGGAGCTTTGATCTCGCACAAGGTGCAGCACCATAGAGCCCTGTCTCAGGATGAGATCCCAAGGTTTCTTAAAGTGCTCGATTCCTACGGCGGGAACCGCCCTACTGTCATTGCTCTACAGTTATTGCTACTGACCTTCGTACGCCCTGGAGAATTGCGTCAGGCTAAATGGCAGGAGTTCGATCTTGATAAGTGCGAATGGCGTATCCCAGCAGAACGCATGAAGATGAACGAGATTCACATAGTTCCACTGTCCAGACAGGCAGTCGAACTTGCAGGGGAACTGCATCTGCTTACTGGGCATCAGGAATTGTTATTCCCAAATGTTAGGAGACCAAAGGTATGTATGACTGCCACGACTCTCAATCGAGCGCTAGAAAACATCGGCTACAACGGTAAAGGGACTATCGGATTCTCTGCGCATGGATTTCGCACCACTGCCTCGACACTACTCAACGAGTTCAATTTTCGTCCCGATGTGATCGAGCGTCAGCTAGCCCATAAGGAGCGCAACCAATCACGCGCTAGTTATAACCGTGCGATGTACCTGCCTGAGCGGCGGAAAATGATGCAAGCCTGGGCTGATTATCTGGACAGTCTGAAAAACGGTGCCTCTGTCGTTCCAATTCGAAGGAAAGCGTAGACCGAGAATCGTCCGATCCTCATGTCACTGCCGATGTAACGGCTACGCCGCTGCCTAGCCCGACGGGGCGAAAAGCCGGGTTCCCTTGCCCGGCCTGGCTCGGCTCCATCCAGTAAGGGGTACGAAAGGGCGTGCCATGGCGAAAAAACAACCACTCAAAGATGATCTCAAGTCTTCCGATCTCTACAAAAAGTTACACGGTTGGAGGCGCGAAGGAGCCGTTTCGTTCGATACTGGGCTACGTGAGGCTGATTTTGAGTACTGGCTTGAATTTCGGACCTGGACTGTACATCAGGCGATAGTGCTTTCTCTCGGGAAAGACCCTAGAGCGGTTTCTTTTGAAACAGCCAGCAAGGGGCGGAGAGCGGGGGATCATGAATCAATTTTCCTAAATGATTACAAGCCACGACTTGAGGTGATCCTTAACTGGATTGGGTCAAGTGAACTGCCAAGTAGCGGCGGTGTTCTGTATCCACATTTGAGTCAAATTGATCCAAAAGAATTCGTTAATTGGGCAACTTCAAGAGGGTGGGGCCTGCCGAAAGAATTGGAGGGATTGGCAAACGCTACGGACCTACTTTCAGACGAAGCTTCCAACCCTGAGGAATTTAAAAACATCGAAGGACTTACCTGGGCGGACATCACCCTCACCTTACTCCGGGGAGATGATCTTGAGGCATCGGCCGCCGGCCTGACTCGAAGAGTTTCCCTGTCAGAATTGAATCTGATCAGCAGAAGAGGAACCAAAAAAACTAATGAGAGGTTTGTGTTATTAAACGCTTGGGCGCAAGGTGGTCAAGTCTCTGCCCAAACAGCCAAAAGCATAAAACATCACGCCTACAAGTTAAGACGATCGCTGAAAACGTACTTTGGCATAACAACTAATCCGCTACCCTTGGTAAGAGGCATATACACACCCCAATTCCACTTACTTGATAGACGCGATGCAGGCGACAAAAGAGCTAAAGAAAGTGCCGAGCGTAAGACAGTCTCTTTTGATGAAGCGAATCTGGCCCATCAGGGCTCACTCACGACGGGCCCGGCATCTACATCGGGAGAGGCAACCCGTACCAAGGCAGACGAGTACCCCATTGACGAGAGTGATCTGGCAAACGACCCAGCAGCAGAGTTCCTGAGCACCAAGCGCCGAGGCTGACCTCTAGTAACAGGGGCGACATCCTCGAGCGAGGTCGCTGATCATGATTGATTGTCGCCAGCGACAATACCAAGAAACCCGCATATTGCGGGCTTTTTTATGCCCTCGGACTGCTCTGGGTCGCTGGCGACGCCATGTCATAGCGGCGGAATTCCCTGTCCCCTGTAACACGGTATCAATTCCATGCAGACATTACCTGAAACCGGATTCCTGAGGATTAGCCATATCCTCGGTAACCCCAAAACCAATACCCCCCCGATTATTCCAGTAAGCAAGTCCACCTGGTGGGCGGGCGTCGCAAGCGGGAAATTCCCCAAACCAGTGAAACTCGGCCCAGCGACCACGGCGTGGCGCGCCGAGGACATTCAGGCTCTGATTAAAGAGCTTGCAGGTTAAGGGCACGCCATGACGATAAAGAAAAACGCCCCGCAAGGACGGGGCGCTGAGGTTATCTGCTCGCCTGGAAAACCTGCAGCGGATTATACGCAAGCCCAAACCCCGGAAGGCTCAGACGCGCAGCAGGGGCTGAAGTGCAGATGCGCGGCTTGCTTTGCCACCCTGGCGGAACTTGAGCGCGACAAACGCCGGTTTGCCCACATGGCATATGGCGTGGTCCCGGGCAGCAAGGAAGCCTTTAGGGCCCTGGCCGAGGTACACCGCCAGATCGTCGCGCTGCGGGAGCGGATGCTGTGAGCGGCACACCGGTAGATGCGCTGCTGACGCGGCTCGAACGGGTAAAGCAAACCGCTCCCGGCCAGTGGCGTGCCCGTTGTCCGGCGCATGAGAGCAAGGGGCTGACACTATCCATAGGCGAGGCCGACAGCGGCGCTGCCCTTGTGCACTGCTTTGCAGGCTGCGGCGCTGCGGATGTACTGGCGTCTGTCGGTTTGCAGTTAAGCGATCTTTATCCGCCTGACGAGCTGATCAAGGCGAGGCGCTACGACACCCGGCCACGCAGGAACCTGCGCCAAGTCATTGACGGCTGCAAACCATCCGCCACGCTGGTGCAGGTCTACGTTACAGAGATGATGCGGCCTAAAACGTGGCAGGCGCTTGCGGGTGCGCTCAATCTCGACAAGCGTGATCTATGGGTTCTGCAAGGTGCGGCTCAAGACCTTAGGAGGCTACTCGATGCCTAATGGATACCTTGCAGAGATTAACGATGTAACAAGAACCTTTAAAACACTGAATGGCGGAAAGCCAAAGCACTACGGCGGATTGCAGTTTGTTGGTATTGAGGATGTAACACTCCAGCAACCTGAATGGTTGTGGGATGAAATGATTGCCAAAGGGCAGTTCCATGTAATGGCCGGCGAGTCTGGTATCGGCAAGACTCAACTGCTGTGCAATATCTCTGCCATCATCAGCAGAGGCGGCATATTCCCGAACATGAAATATCCATGTGAGAAGGGAATGGTTGTCTATCTCTCTGGCGAGGATGATTTGAATACCACCATAGGGCCGCGTTTCATGGCTTGCGGCGGTAACGAGGCCAACTTCAAGCAACTAAAGGCAAGTACAGAAGATAACGAGCCAATCTGCCTGATAGATGTACTCGACAACCTGACGGAGTTCGTCTTTGACCACGATGTGAAACTGATAATCATTGATCCTATTACTTGCTTCATGCAAGAGGGCTTTGATAACAACAGCGTCACCTCGGTAAGGCGCATGGCGACGAGGCTCAAAGGTTTCTGCGAGACAACAGGCGTAGCAATCATCGCTCTCAATCATCTAACCAAGGGTAATCTTGGATCACCAATGCACCGAATATTGGGTTCTGGTGCATGGGTTCATGGCCCAAGGGTTGTGATGGGCGCAACAGTCCATGAGGACAGATACCTGTTCGGTAAATGGAAGGCAAACATCACTGTCGAGGAAGGCGTCTATGAGTACGAGATGGTGCATAAGGAAATCCAAGACATGGA
>JASLLH010000079.1:0-9423 GCA_030747115.1 Arenicellales bacterium | reverse complement strand
GCTGGAGCACGAGGCGGATCAGATCAAGCACGAAATCCGATCCCACACCCCCAGGCGGTTTATGATGGCGCTGGATCGTCGCACCATGCTGGAGATTTTGGATTACCAGGATTCGATCGCTGATGTCACCCAGGATATAGCTGAACTGGCAGATCAGCGCCGTATGCACTTGCCCGAGGCGCTCAAAGAGCCGGTACTGTCACTCGCCAGGCAGGTGCTGGCTGCCTGTGAGCAGGGCCAGCGCATCATTGATGAACTTGACGAACTGGTGGAAACGGGCTTTGGTGAAAGCGAGGTCGGGCGGGTAGACGAGATGATTTCTGAGCTGGGGCGCCTTGAGACCGAAACTGATGCTCAGTTGGACAGGGCTGCGCGTAAACTTTTTTCAATCGAAGAAGAACTGGGCGTCGCCACTATCTTTTGGCACCAGGTTATTCGCCAGATCGCGACGCTTGCAGATCTTTCTGAGCGCGTCGGCAACCGCCTGCGCCTGTTACTGGCGAGTTGAGAAGGCCCCGAAGAATGTACAAATGGTACAGAAAGTATCCTTGCTCCAGGGTGTCTCAATAACGGCAGCCGCTGACAATGCCAGTCGGCCGGTAAAGCCCCAGGATGCCGGCAGCCTCATCATGCTGCGCTGGCAGGGAGGTCAGTTGCAGGTGTTGATGGGCCAGAGGCGCCTGAATGCGCGTTTCATGCCGGGAATGCTGGTTTTCCCCGGCGGTGCGGTGGATGCAAGTGACCGAGCGCTGCGCTTGGCCTGTGCCCTTGGTCCGGCCAGTGTTGAGGCCATGGCGGCGTACGGTCCAGTTGCGCAGGCGCAGGCGCAGGTGTTGGCATTGGCCGCGGTGCGAGAGGCCTGGGAAGAGACCGGGCTGCTACTGGGAGTGCCCGGGCAGTTGAGCAACGCCCGCCATCCATCGTGGCAGGCATTCGCCGAGGCGGGGAAAGCCCCGGCCCTGGGCGCACTACGTTACGTCGGCCGGGCGATAACCCCGGTTGCCAGCCGGATCCGCTTCCATGCCCGCTTCTTCATGGTTGACGCCAGCCATCTGACGGGTAACTTGAGCGGTGACGGCGAATTGTGCGACCTTGAATGGTGGCAAGTGGGTGAGTTGGTTGACGTGCCCATGCTGGATGTGACCCGCTTTATGCTGGAGCGGGCGGTGGCGCTGCTACAAGGTACGGCAACCGAGCAGCCTGCGCCATTATTCACCTGGCGCAGCGGTCCTCGCATCGTTTGGCGTTGAGCTCCGGCTGCGGTAGCGGGCATCAAGCGCTACGGTACCTTGCGATTCCACTTCGCCGGCTTGTTGCAAATGCAGCAACGAGGCGAGGGTCGAGCGGGCAGCCGCACCCAGCAGCTGGGGGTTGATATCCGGGTACAGGCGGGACACCAGGTCACCAATATGCCAGTCACCAGTTTCCAGCAGTTCTAAAATTTGGTCGAGGCGCTGCTGTCGGTGGTTTATCAACGCTGTAACGTGGTCGTGGGGGTCGTGCAGCGGCGGGCCGTGGGCCGGCCAATAGCACTCATCGTCTCTTAGTAGCAGTTGTGCCAGGCTGGCAAGGTAATCGCTCATACTGCCATCGGGCGGGATGATCACACTGGTAGACCAGGCCATGACGTGGTCTCCTGAAAAAAGCACTCGCCGAGTTGGCAGGGCAAAGCACAGGTGATTACTGGTGTGGCCCGGTGTGTGCACGCATTCGATCGCCCAGTTTGCACCTTGTATTCGTTCACCTGGGCGCAGCCGTTGATCGGGAATAAATTTTTGGTCTATACCTTCTTCTACCGGGGCGTCGCTGTTGTCTTCAACCCCACTGTGCGGGCCATATCCGCAGGTCGGCGCGCCAGTCGCCTGTTGCAACGGCTGGGCGGCAGGGGAGTGATCGCGATGACAGTGGGTAACCAGGATGTGGCTGATATGCTCGCCGCTTAAGCCTGCAAGCAGAGCCTCGATATGAGCGGGGTCAATCGGGCCCGGGTCGATCACTGCAACTTCACCGCGGCCTACGATATAGGTACCGGTGCCGTAGCAGGTGAAAGGCCCTGGGTTGCTGGCGGTCAGTCGGCGGATGTCGGGGGCGACCTGCTCGATGATGCCGTAGCGAAAGTCATACTCTCGGGTGAATGAGATGCCGGGCACGGCTGCGTATTTAGCCGACAGAGTGCCAGTTGTCGTTTTCCGGAAAGAACACCTGCAGCGGTTGGAAACGGGTCTTGTAGGTCATTTTAGGGCTGTCTTTGATCCAGTAGCCGAGGTACAGCCAGTCATACTCAATTCGCCGAGTGAGTTCAATCTGTTTGAGGATCGCCAGGGTACCGGGGCTGCGCGCAGCCTCTTCGGGATCGAAAAAGGTGTATACCGCAGACAGTCCGTTAGCCACGTGATCCATCACCGACACTGCCAGCAGCCGCCTGCCAAGTCGAAGTTCAACCATGAAAGTGTCTATGTTCGAGCGGGTCAGGAACATTTCATACTTCTGCGGGTCCGGATCGTCCATGCTGTCGCCGGCATGTCGGTTCGCCTGGTAGGTCCGGTACAGGGCAAAGTGCTCGTCGCGAAAGCCGACCGTGCGCAGCTCCAGCGTTACGTCATGGTTTCGGCGCAGCGCCCGCTGGTGTGAGCGGCTTGGTTGGAATTCGCTCACTGCAATGCGGGCCGAACGACATTGCTGGCAAGTTGGACAATGCGGTCGGTAGTACAAGGCACCGTTGCGGCGGAAGCCATTTAGAATCAGCTGGTCATACAGCGCGGGAGTGACGTTGAAGCGCGGGTCGACCAGCAGGTTTGCCGCAGTGTGCTGGTTGAGGTAAGGGCAGACATGCTGGGTTGACTGGTACAGGTCCGGTGCCGACTGCTGGTGGGTCATGCGAGTTCTGCCCCCTCAAACCGGACTGCCCAGTGTTCCGGATTTGTGTCTGCCGCGGCTGCCTGCTGCAGTTGGCGCACAAATAGTGCCCGCGGTATGTTTCTCGCACCCAGCGACAACAGGTGTTCGGAACTCACCTGGCAATCAATGAATCGGTAGCCGCGGTCCACCAGCACCCGGGCCAGTGCCACCAGCGCGGCCTTGGAAGCATCGGTCACCCGACTGAACATGCTCTCGCCGAAAAAGGCCTGGCCGATGGCGATGCCATACAGGCCGCCGACCAACTGGCCGCCCTGCCAGGTTTCCACGCTGTGGGCATGACCGGCCCGGTGCAAGTCGGTGTAGGCGGCCCGCATTTGCGGGGTAATCCAGGTGCCGGCCTCGCTCGCCCGCGGCTCGGCGCAGCGGTCGATTACCTCAGTAAAGGTGCTGTCCGTCGTCAGCGCGAAACCCCGCTGCCGCAGGGACTTGCGCAGGCTGCGGCGCACCGTTAGTTGTCGGGGGTAAAGCACTGTGCGCGGGTCCGGTGACCACCAGAGGATAGGCTGGCCAGCGCTATACCAGGGAAATATGCCGCGCCGGTAAGCTGCCAGCAGTCGGCCGCTGGAGAGGTCACCGCCGATCGCCAGCAGGCCCTCAGGGGTGGCTGCATCCAGCGGGGGGAAAGAGTACTTGCCTGCCTGATGTGCCATGGCGTGGAGCATTCTAGCACCCGGGCTGTTCGCCGCCGCCCTGGCGAAACGGCGTGTGCCGACGTAGCGCGCGCGTGTACCGTGACAGGTGACCCTGCTCTTCGCGGGTGTAGTCAGCAACCGCCTGGTGGAAGCCCGGATGGTGCAGCCAGTGGGCTGAAAGAGTGGTTCGCGGTACCAGTCCGCGGCTAAGTTTGTGCTCGCCTTGGGCGCCGGCCTCGAAGCGCTTGAGTCCCCGGTCTATACAGTAGGCGATCGGTGCATAGTAGCAGGCCTCGAAGTGCAGGTTTGGTACGTGCTCGAGTGCACCCCAATAGCGGCCGTACAACGACTCGCTGCCTTCGAGGAAAAAAGCACAGGCGATATCACGACCTAAGCGGCTTGCAACCAGCAGCCGCACCTGCCCAGGCATGTCCCGAATCAGGCGTGCAAAGAAATCGTGGTTCAGGTATGCGTGTGCGCCGTGTTCCATGGCGGCGCTGTGGTAGCAATCGAGAAAAAGATCAAGCACTTCATCGCTTAACTCGTTACCACCCAGCCAGCGGGTAGTGACTCCAGCCTGGTGCACGCGACGCCTTTCTCGTTGGATGTTTTTGCGCTTTTTCGCAGCCAGTCGGGCAAGGAAGTCACTAAAATCGGTATAGCCCTGGTTACACCAGTGAAATTGGTAGCTTTCGCGGTGGACAAAGCCTTCCTGGCGCAGGTACTCGTTATCAGCGGGTGTGGTAAACAGGCAGTGGATGGAAGAAGCGCCGAGTTGTTGTGCTGCCTCCGGCAGTGCCCGCACCAGCTGAGTTACGAGTACGCTGTTGGACAGTGTTGGATCAAACAGCAGTCGCGGTCCGGTAACCGGGGTAAAAGGCACGGCGACGAGCAGTTTTGGATAATACTCCAGGCCGGCACGCCGGTAGGCGTTGGCCCAAGCCCAGTCGAAGATGTATTCGCCCCAGGAATGGTCCTTGCGGTAGCATGGTGCAGCGGCGGCTAAACGCTTACCAAGATACAACGTTAAGTGGCATGGCAGCCAGCCGGTGGCAGCGCTGCAACTGCCGCTTGCCTCCAGTGCGTGTAGGAACTCGTGGCGCAGCATTGGCGCATCTGTGGGTACCAGACGGTTCCACTTTGCGCCTGGGATATCGGATATCGCCGCCTGTGTTGTGACAGTGGCCCCAAGCCACTTATCATTCCCACCTCCGGTCGCCGGTATCACCGCTTTTTCCACACCCGTCTTATCTGTCAATGAAAAAACTCCCACTTGCCATTGCGCAGTTGAATTTTACTGTCGGCGATGTCGAGGGCAATACAGACCAGATTCTCGCTGCCTGCCATCGGGCGGGTAACGAGTTGGGCTGCCGTATGGTGGTCTTTCCAGAACTTGCCATAACTGGCTATCCGCCGGAAGACCTCCTTTTCCGGAAGGATTTCCTGGTCGCCGCGGAGGCCGCACTTGCCCGCGTTATCCGCGAGGCGGGCGAGATCTGCGCTGTGGTCGGCCACCCGTGGCGCGATAATGGCGCCCTCTACAATGCCGCTTCGGTGGTCGATGCTGGCCAGGTGCTGGGACGCTACTACAAGCGTGAGTTGCCCAACTACGGCGTGTTTGACGAGAAGCGTTATTTTACAGCGGGTGCGCAACCGTGCGTTGTCAGTGTCGATGGTATTTCTTGCGGCATCACTGTGTGCGAGGATATCTGGTATGCGCAACCGGTCAGTGACACTGTCGCTGCCGGCGCTCGGGTGATCCTGAACCTCAATGCCTCACCGTTTGCCCTTGGCAAGGCGCACCAACGTGAAGAACAGGTGGTGGCAGAGCGGGCCCGCGAATCGGCCGTGCCGGTGGTTTACGTCAACCTGGTCGGCGGGCAGGACGAACTGGTTTTTGATGGTGGCTCGTTCGTCACCGCTGCGAACGGGCAGGTACTGCACCGCAGCCCTTGTTTTACCGAGGACCTGGCCCGGGTTGACCTTGGTGACGGCGGCCCGGTAGTGGATACCTGTACACCTTTGCCGGGGCCCGAGGACAGCGTCTATCGAGCATTAGTGAGCGGAGTTCGTGACTACGTTGATAAGAACGGTTTCAAGGGTGCCGTGCTGGGACTTTCCGGCGGTATTGACTCGGCCTTGACTCTGGCCGTTGCTGCCGACGCACTCGGGCCTGAGCGGGTTCAGGCTGTACTGATGCCCTCTCGGTACACCCGGCAGATCAGCCTCGAGGATGCGATCAGCCAGGCCCAGGCTCTGGGGGTGGCGCATTTGACGTTGCCCATCGAGGCGTTGGTGAAAAGTTACCGCGAGCAACTGGACCCACTTTTTGCCGGTTTGCCGGCCGATGCGACCGAGGAGAATTTGCAGGCGCGAATCCGCGGGAACCTGCTGATGGCGATCTCCAACAAGACCGGGCGGCTGGTGCTGACCACGGGCAACAAGAGTGAGATGGCAGTAGGCTACGCTACCCTCTACGGTGACATGGCCGGGGGCTTTGCAGTGATAAAGGACGTTCCCAAAACGCTGGTCTACCGCCTGGCCAAACACCGTAACCGCAGCAAGGCCGTTATCCCGCAGCGAGTTATTAGTCGTGCTCCCTCGGCCGAACTGGCCCCGGACCAGGCCGACACCGATAGCCTGCCGCCCTATGAGGTGCTCGATCCCATTCTTAAAGCTTTCATTGAAGAGGATCGTTCGGTGGCAGAGATCGTTGCCGGCGGGTTTGACCGGACTACGGTAGAGCAGGTGGTACAGATGGTGGTTCGCAACGAGTACAAGCGCCGGCAGGCACCGCCGGGAATACGGATCACTAGCCGTGCGTTTGGTCGCGACCGGCGTTATCCTATCACCTCACGCTTTGGTTAACGGTCGCAACATCCTCAGTTGAGATAACGGCTGCCCGGATAGTTCAATTTGAGTACCCGGGCTGTGTCTGCACGCAGGTCCGCGAACCCCATTTTCCGGTAGGCGTCAAGCATCACCCCCAGAGCGTGCTCGACGACGGCCGAGGATTGGTAAATCTCAAGCACGCGTTTGGCCCGGTTGACTGCGGCGACGAAAGCGCCCCGGGAATAGTAATAACGGGCAATGTTGACTTCGTGCATAGCCAGCACGTTGATAATATGGACCAGCCGTTCCCGGGCATCAGAGGCGTAGTGACTGTCCGGAAAACGGTTTATCAGTTCGCGGTAGGCGTCGAAGGCCTCGCGCACCGGACTAATATCCCGCTCGCTGGGACTGTCACCAGTGATTCTGGAGAATATCCCGCTGGGCGGCTGGAAGCCGGCCAGCCCTTTCAGATAGTAGGCATAGTCCACCCGGGGATGGGTGGGATGCATCTGGATGAAGCGATCGGCTGTAGCTACCGCCAGTGGCCGCTCGCCATTTTTGTAGTAGGCGTAGGCAATATCGAGTTGAGCCTGCTCGGCGTGGCTACCAAAAGGATAGCGACCCAGCAACTTTTGGTAAGTGGTGATGGCCTCTTCCCATTTGCCATCCTGCAATTTGCTGCGGCCCTCGGCGAGGAAGCGTTCGACCGTCCAGTTTGCCGTTTTGTCGGCCTCCAGGTTAGCGCAGCCACCTGCCAGCAGCGCGAAACCAAGAGACAGCACGGCAACGGACAAGAGTCGGGACATGGGTAGATCGGGGTCGGGCTATCAGGCTCCATTATACTGCTCACTGGCGCGCGGCCCGCGCAGCATCCGGTCAACCTGATGGAGGACGAGAAACAGATATTGGAAGGTTTTGTGCCGGCTGTGGCGGCAGGTCAGCGCTTGGACAAGGTGTTGGCGCAAGTATTTCCGCCATATTCACGTTCGCAACTGCAGGCCTGGCTGGAGCAGGGTCGCATCACCCTGGCCGGTGCAGTACCGCGCCGGCGCCAAAGCGTAAGCGGCGGGGAGGCGCTGCGACTCGAGTTGCCACCGCCGCCCGAATCAGCGTGGATTGCGCAGCCATTACCGCTGACCATAGTGTTTGCAGACGCCGATATCGCCGTCATCGACAAGCCTGCCGGGCTGGTGGTCCACCCCGGTGCCGGCAACCCGGGGCAGACTCTGGCTAACGCGGTACTGCACCGGTATCCGGAAGTTGCAGCCCTGCCGCGGGCCGGCATCGTCCATCGCCTGGACAAGGACACCAGCGGCCTGTTGGTACTCGCGCGCAGTGCACGGGCCCGAACCGCCCTGATCCGCGACCTCGAGCGCCGCAGCGTCAAGCGTGACTATCTGGCTATGGTTACCGGTTGTCCAATTGCTGGCGGCACGATCGCGGCGGCCGTTGGGCGCCATCCACGCCACCGCTTGAAGATGGCGGTGACTGATAAGGGCAAGCCGGCACTGACGCACTACCGGGTCGAGCGCCGCTTCCGTGCCCATACCCTGCTTCGTGTAAGCCTCGAGACCGGGCGTACCCACCAGATCCGGGTGCATATGGCGCACATCGGTTTTCCGCTGCTGGGCGATCCGCTCTATGGCGGTCGGCTGAAGATGCCGCCGGGGGCAACAGTCGATCTCACCGACCAGTTGCGCGGTTTCCGCCGCCAGGCCCTGCACGCGCAGGCACTAGCGCTCACCCATCCGGTCAGTGGTGAGAGCCTGCACTGGCAGAGTCCGCTACCGACTGATTTCCAGGATCTGATCGATATTCTGGCGGCAGATGCCGTCGCTGAGTCTTGATGGCGGCCGGCATAAAGGTGATGGAACCGCAATGGCCGGCACCGGCGCACGTGCGGGCACTGACCACCGAACGCAGCGGTGGGCACAGTGTGGGTACTTTTGGTGGGATGAATCTGGCCAGTCACGTCGGTGATGATCCACAGGCGGTGGCGGCTAACCGTACGTTGCTGCGCACGGCGCTCAACTTACCCGCAGCGCCACACTGGCTGGCGCAAGTACACGGCCCGCTGGTGGTACAGGCCGGGGAGCCTGGGGAGCGGCCGGCGGCCGATGGCATCTTCACCACCAGCACTGGTGTGGTCTGCGCGGTATTAACTGCGGACTGTGCGCCGGTCTTCCTCACCGACCGCACCGGTACTTTTGCCGCTGTTCTACACGTAGGTTGGCGCGGCCTGGCTGCAGGCATCATCGAGGCTGGTCTGGCCACGGTCCCAGCGGCCACGAGCGACCTGCTCGCTTGGATTGGACCGGGCATCGGCCCCGGTGCTTTTGTAGTTGGTGGCGAGGTGCGCAAACAATTGCTGAACGATTATCCCGAGGACCACGCACTTTTTGTCACCACAGGGGCGCGTTACCTGGCCAACCTGCCGGGGTTGGTGCTGGCGCATCTGCAGCGGCAAGGGGTTGGCTACGCGGCCGTTTGCCCAGTCTGTACCTACAGCGACAGCGCACGCTGGTTTTCACACCGGCGCGAATCACCCTGTGGGCGAATGGTTTCGTTGATCTGGCTGGAGGCCGCTGTCAACGGTCCAGTCCAGCGGTAGCCGGCCGCTTCCTGGGCAATAGTGTTACCCGGTAGGCAAAAAAAAGGCGGGGTTGACCCCGCCTTTTTCAATGTCAGGAAAACCGCTTATAGTTTGGCAGTGCTCAGGCCCAGAATCTCCCAGTCCTGCATGCCGCCACGGTACCACTTGATCTTGTGGGCCGGGTAGCCGAACTTCAGCAGGTTCTTGATGTTGTTGGGCGATTGACCGCACCACATGCCGTTGCAGAACATCACCGCGGTCTTGCAGTTGGAGAAGTCAAACAGGCCTTCACTCTCGGAAACGTTGAACACTTCCTGCATGATTTCGGCGATTTCAATGGGGGTGGCACCCTTGGCTGGGTTGAGTGTGGTCCACGGCTGGTTGATGGCGCTGGGAATGGTGCCTTTAGCAACCCAGTTTGGAGTGCGCGAGTCGACCAACACGATC
>JASLLH010000078.1:0-9497 GCA_030747115.1 Arenicellales bacterium | reverse complement strand
GCAATTCGATGACGCCGCCGAACGCATGATCGAACTTGGTAATCGCCTGCTGGAGCAGGACGACGAGTCCGACAGTTGGGAGGTGGCCTCCGGCCTGTTGGCTGGGGCAGTGCACTTCTGGCTGTACTCACGCCAACCCTGCGGCGATCTCGAGTGTGATTCCTGCGAGGAGTGCGACACTGCCGAGAAGCGCCTGCATAAATTGCTTGAGGAAATTCGCCAGTCGGCCGAAGAGAGCGACTACTACCACACGCCGCGCGATGCCAACGCGGGTTCTGCCTGATACCGGCCTGACCTGCTCACAGGTTCTCAGCCATTTCTCAGCCGGTCGATTTCGCAGCCGGCAAAAGCAGTAAGTTCAGGGAAAAAAGCGAGAAAGTATTTTTCCAGCGCATCATAGCGCTGCCGCAGCACTTCACCTGCCTGCTCCATGCCGGATGCAAACCGGGTGCGCTGCGCCATTTTGCAGAGCACATCTTCAATGCCCTTTATTGTCGCGTAGTTTGTCAGTACATCTACCCTCACCATGTACTGAAAGAAATCTCTGGAGCGTGGCGGACATTGTTGCAGCCGCGATGCCAGCGTGCGGTAAATATGTGATGCGTATTCGGGAAGTGCCACAGGGTGGTAGTCTGGCCAGTCGCGGGCCAGGAAGTGATCAAAGAAGACATCTGCCACCACTGCGGCATAACGTCCGAAATCGTTTCGCATCAGTGTCTTGGCACGGCCGACAATGCAGTGAGAGTCGGTGAAGCGGTCGATGGAGCGGTGCAGAGAAACGCCCACTTGTACTGCAGGGTCAAGCCGCTCAAACTGGTCTCCCCGGATCGAGTCGCCGATAAAATTGCCCAGTAGCAGGTTCTCATCAGCGCCAGAGAGGTAAAGGTGAGCGAGATAGTTCACGCGTTATTTCAAGGCAGTTGCAGCCGGGCGTTGTCGAAAAAATTGTGCAGCTCATGTGGCTGATGGAACAACTGGTCGGGCTTGCGGGCAGCAAGCCTACCGGCCGATTGCCAACCCCAACTGACGGCCAGCGCAGCGACGCCGCTTTCTTGTGCCGCGTCGATATCACTGACCGAATCGCCTACCATCCAGGCCATTTTTCGGGGGATATCGAAGCGGGTAAGAGCATCAGCAATGTGTGTACGTTTGCCGCCAGGATGATCGTTGCCGTAGCAGGCACTGACGTGTTGCATCAAGCCAGCCATCGCGAGCCGTGTCTTCACTACCGCAGAGTGGTTGGCCGATATCACCCCCAGAGTGTAATGGCTGCTCAGTTGCGACAGTAAGGTGTCGATGCCGGTAACCAGGGGAATCTCCCCGCTGTGGGCCTGCAAATAGTCGAACAAGAGGCGGCTGTAGGCCTTGAACTTGGCATCGGGTATGCCGGCGATGTGAGCAAGCATCGGCAAGGTGAGCGGGTCGAGGCGGTCAAGGTCGGCCAGGGTAAGGGTGAACGGCAGTTCGTGCCTGGTACAGAATATTTCAGTTTGCTCCAGCACGGTAGCAGCGGAATCGACAATAACACCGTCATAGTCGAGCAGCACCAGGCCACAAATATTGTCCACGATAACAGTCGACTCTTAGCTCAATCCGGACACAGGCGAATCAGCGCGTCCACCGCGACACAGCCCCGGGGCATGGCCATGAGCGGGTTAATGTCCAGTTCACCAAGGCGTGATCCCAGAGCCTGGGCCAAATTGGCAATTGCTGAAATTGCGTCGACCAATGCATCGATATCGGCCGCCGGCCGGTTGCGATAGCCGACCAGTAGAGGTGCCAACTTGAGCGACAGCAGTGCACCGCGAATGTCCTGCTGATCTACCGGCAGCAGCAGTGTGCGGCTGTCAGCCAGCACTTCCACCAGGGTGCCCCCGCTTGCGAGGGTGAGTGCCAGGCCAAATTGAGGCTCGTTTTGTACGCCAACCAGCAACTCGGTAATCGAATTGGTCACCATCTGCTCGACCAGGAAACGGTCCTCGGCCGGGTTACCAAGATAGTTAGATGCCGATGCCAGAATCTCGGCCGCTGCCTGGGTTACTGCTTCTTTGCTGTTCAGGTTAAGACGTAGGGCGCCGGCCTCTGTCTTGTGTGGCGTTTGATCACCGGCAAGTTTAAGTGCTACCGGAAAGCCGATATCTGCCGCTTTTTCAGCAGCTGTGCTCGCACTAACAATCCGGCCATCGGGAACAGGCACGCCGTGTTTGATGAGTAACCGTTTACCCTCCCACTCGTCCAGGGACTTGAGGGCCGCTTCATCTGCTGCGACAAGGCGGGGTACAAAAGATGGAATGCCGTCCTGGCAGGTGCGGCGCGCCCGACCAAATGGTACCGCGGCGGCAATCGCAGTGACGGCTTCGCTAATACCTTGCAGTGGTGCGATACCCTGGGCAATGAGAAGAGCCTGGGTCTCACTGTCGAGATTTTCCGGCAGACTGGAACAAACAGCCGCTGGTACGCCGGCGGCCTGGGTTGCATGAATGAAGGCCCGGGCATCAGCCTGGTAGAGTGGGCGGTCAGCGTCGAGCCCTGGCGGAGGATAATCCTGTACCAACAGCGCCGCATCGTGTTTGCCGTCTAGTGCCGCGGTGAACACTTTCTCGAGTATCTGTTCCTGGCCCCAGAGCGGGGTGGTGTAGTCCAGTGGATTCGAGACCGTTGCAATCTCCGGCAACCACTGGCGCAGCGCTTGCTCGGTTTTTTGGTCAGGCTGGTTGAAAACGATACCCTGGGCCTCGCCGCAGTCGGCCAGCATGGCCACATCGCCGCCGGAGCAGGTAAATGCCGCCAAGGCCGGGCCTGCCGGCCCACCAGCGGCCGTCAGCATCTGCAAGGTCTCGAGCAACAGGCTGGGGTTGCCGACCCGCGCGACCCCCAGCCGGTCGAACAGTGCCTGGTAGAGGACATCGCTGCCGGCGAGCGAGCCCGTGTGGGTGACGGTAGTGCGCGAGGCGAGTTTGGATTGGCCGACCTTGAGTACAACGACCGGCACATTCCTTGCAAGTGCCCGGTTGACGGCACTGGCGAAACCGGGCACGTCGCGCAACGTTTCCAGGTATAGGCCGAAGCCGGTGACGGCCGGGTTGTCAGCGAGGCCCTCGAGGTAGTCCTCGACCCCGAGCACTGATTGATTGCCAGCACCAATTACGTAGGAAAAGCGCAGTGAGCGCCGGTTGGTCAGCAAATAACTCGAGAGCATACCGGATTGGGAGATGATGGCCGGGCCGCTCTCTACTCGCTCGCCACCATGGCTGAACGGCCAAAGATGCGCGCCGGTAACGTAATTGAGCATACCGAACACGTTGGGCCCGGCAAGTGCCATGTCGCCGCTAGCCTCGACCAGGGCTTGTTCCAGCGCTAAACCCTCACCACCCAATTCGCCAAAGCCAGCTGCATAGCAGACGATGCCGCCAGCACCGATGGCGTCAAGTTGCTCGACGACGTCGGGCACTACCTGCCTGGGCACGGCCAGGAACACCGCGTCCGGCGCCGCGGGCAGGTCGGCGACGCTGGCAAAACAGGGCGCATCTCCAAAGTACTTACGTCGGGGGTTGACCCCCCAGATGTTTCCGGTAAAGCCAGATTCGGCACACTGCCTGGATGCAAATAACGCCTCGTCACCACCGATGAAGGCAACATGTCGAGGCGCCAGCAGGCGGGCGAGATTTTCGCTTTGCCTTTGATTCATGCGCCAAGCGGGCGCAGCAGCGAACGGCTGATGATGTGACGTTGAATTTCAGAGGTGCCCTCCCAGATGCGCTCCAGCCGCGAGTCGCGCCAGAGTCGTTCCACCGGCAGGTCTTCCATCAGGCCCATGCCGCCGTAGATCTGTACTGCATTATCGGCAAGGCGCGCCAGCATCTCTGAGGCGAATAGTTTGCACATAGCCGCATCCATGGGGGTCATCTGTCCAGCGTCCGCTTTGCGAGCAGCATGCATCACCAGCAGGTCAGCGGCTTGCAACTCGGTCGCCATGTCGGCCAGCTTGAAAGAGGTGCCCTGAAATTTGCCAATGGGCTGGCCAAATTGTTTGCGGTTGGCAGCCCAGTCGAGTGACAGCTGCAGTAACCGCTCGGCACGGCCACAGCAGCCAGCGCCCACCCAGACACGCCCCATCTTTATCCACTTGTCTGCGAGCGCCAAGCCTTCGCCTTCCTCGCCCAGCACCTGCCCGGGGCCTACCCGACAGTCGTTGAACGACAGCACGAAATTCTGGTACGCCCGCTGGCTGACACAGCGCGGCCCACGGGTGATGTCGAAGCCCGGGTGTCCACGATCGACCAGGAATGCAGTGACCCGCTTGCGCGGACCCCGCGGTGTTTGGTCGTTGCCAGTGGTGGCAAAGACAATAGCGAAGTCCGGCAGTTGGTGACTGCTGACAAAATGCTTAGCGCCATTAATGATCCAGTCGGCGCCGTCTTTTTTTGCGTGGGTGGTCATGGACATGATGTCCGAGCCTGCGCCAGGCTCGGTAATGGCGAAGCACTCAACTTTCTCGGCGCGGACACAAGGCATCAGGTAGCGCTCTACCTGGTCACCCGTGCAGGCCATCAAAAGTTCGGTGGGGCGCCATGCAAAACCGTTCAGCGCATGAGATACCCTGCCAAACTCCCGCTCCATAATGGCGAGGCTGGTGTAATCGAGGCCACCCCCACCGACCGACTCAGGTAAGTTGGCTGCATAGAAGCCCAGCGCCAGCGCCTTGTGCGTGATCTTTTCACCAAGCGCCACCGGAACTTCACCGAGGTGTTCCACTTCTTTTTCGTGGGGCATCAACTCCTTTTCCACGAAGGCTCGCACCGACTCGGCCAGCATGCGTTGTTCTTCGGTTAGATCAATATCCATGGTTTTCCCACCTCTGCTGCTGAACAGGTGTCCAGACGTCGATCCTTGACTCAAGGGAGCGGCCATCCGACATCTTTAGTTGTCGAATCATATTGCCCTCGGCAAGCGAATGCCATATCGTGCCCGATTCAGGATTATTCTGGTCTGTGGGTGACTCGGGGCCCAGTGCCTGGGGTAGGCCGCAATCAGGCCGGGAATTGAGAGGCTATAAGGAAACGACAAGGGGGGGCCTATGAGCGACAGAAGTGAAGAAGTACGGGTTGAGCGCCGTGGCGCGGTGCTTGAGATAACCCTCAACCGGCCCAAGGTGAATGCAATCGATTTCGAGCTCAGCCGCAGGATCAACGAGGCTGTAGTCATGTTGCGTGATGACGTTGACTTGCGGGTGGGACTGATCACGGCCCCGGGTGAGAAGATCTTTTCCGCTGGCTGGGACCTGAAGGCGCTTGATCAGGGTGACCAGCAGCTCGATGCCTGGTGGGAGGCGGACGCCGACCTGCCTGGGGGCTTTGCTGGCCTGACCGAGATGTGGGGCCTTAATAAACCCGTTATTGCGGCAGTCAACGGCCTGGCTGTCGGCGGCGGATTCGAGTTGGTTATGGCCTGT
Organism: Arenicellales bacterium; assembly: GCA_030747115.1. GTDB lineage: Bacteria > Pseudomonadota > Gammaproteobacteria > Arenicellales > UBA868 > UBA12578. The sequence goes on along the minus strand of JASLLH010000078.1, from coordinate 4,045 downwards.
GATCTCATCATCGCAGCCGATCATGTTGAGTTTCAGTTGCCGGAAATGCCCCTTGGAATCGTGCCCGATGCCGGAGCCATTCAACGACTGCCACGGCGGATTCCCTACAACGTTGCGGTTGAGATGCTGTTGCTGGGGCGGCGCATGGGCGCCCAGGAGGCTGCTGCCCATGGCCTGGTCAATGCGGTAGTACCTGCGGCCGAGCTGATGACCCGGGCCAGGCAATGGGCCGAACAAATAGCCGATTCGGCGCCACTTGCGGTGCAAACCGTGAAAGAGGTGCTGCGGGCGATCGAGGGGGATACCATCGAGGATTCTTTCCAGACCATGCGCACAGGGGATCTGCCGATCTATCGCAAGATGCTGCGCTCCAAGGATGCCAAGGAGGGGGTCAAGGCTTTCGTGGAAAAACGCAAACCCGAGTTCCGTGGGGAGTAATCCGCCAGCCGGCGATGGGAGGAAGTGGCGATGTCGACAAGTGAAATAAGGCGGGTAGCCTTGGTGGGAGGCGGGGTAATCGGCGGCGGTTGGGCCACGCGCTGCCTTGCCCACGGGCTGGAAGTGGTGGTTACCGATCCTAAACATAAGGCTCGCGATTATGTCGAGAAGACGGTGGCCGATGCCTGGCCAGTGCTTGAGGAAGCTGGGTTAACTGATCAAGGCAATCGTGATCGGTTGTACTTTGCCGATGATATTGCCGCGGCGGTAACGGCTGCCGATTTCATCCAGGAGAACGTGCCCGAAAGAGAAGACTTGAAAATTGCGGTGCACGAGGAGATCAGCCAGCATGCAGCGCCCGCATCGGTCATTGCGTCGAGCTCCTCCGGCCTGCTGCCCAGTCGCTTGCAGTCACGCTGCAAACATCCCGAGCGCTTGATAATTGGGCACCCTTTTGCCCCGGTTTACCTGCTGCCCCTGGTCGAGGTGGTAGGCGGCGAGCAAACCAGTTTGCAGGCCATATCCCGGGCCGGTGACTTCTATCGGAGCATCGGTATGCGGCCCTTGCACGTGCGCCGCGAGATCGAGGCATACCTTGCCGATCGCCTGCAGGAATCATTGTACCGGGAGGCCTTGCACCTGATTAACGACGGCGTTGCCACCGTGGCAGAGATCGACGCAGCGGTAACTGGCGGTCCGGGTCTGCGCTGGGCGTTTATGGGTACATTTCTCGCCTGGCACCTTGGTGGCGGGCCGGGTGGGATGCGTCATACCATCGAACAGTTCGGCCCGGCCCTGGAGCTGCCCTGGTCACATATGCAGGCACCGGAATTGACCGATGAACTCAAGCGTCGCATTGTCGAGGGTTGTGAGGAGGAGTCGGGGCTGCGGGATTTCAATGAACTTGAAAAACGTCGTGATCGCTGCCTCGTAGAGATACAAAAGGTTCTGGAGCAGCACTGGTATCCGCAGGGAGAGGACGGCTGGCCCGAAATGCAGTGATATAAGATGTCAGCACTGAGGCAAGCCGACTAACAAAACCAAAGAACTATAGGAGTAAATGATGGCAATAAACACAGAGGTCGTTGTCACCTGTGCGGTGACAGGGGCAGGCGATACTGTCGATATGCACCCAGCTATACCGGTAACCCCAGAGCAGATCGGCAATGCTGCAATCGAGGCCGCTGACGCAGGTGCCGCGATCGTGCACCTGCACGTGCGTGATCCTGAGACTGGCAAAGGCAGTCGAGATATCGATTTGTTCAAAGACGTTGTCGAACGAGTGCGCAACAGTAATAGCGATGTACTGATCAATCTCACCGCCGGCATGGGCGGTGATCTTATTGTTGACGATGAGAACCCGGAGATTCCTGGCGAGGGTACGGACCTGATCAACGCCGAGGCTCGCATAGCGCACGTGGAACTGCTACGACCTGATATCGCAACGCTGGACTGCGGCACCATCAACTTCGACAACAGCAACTATGTTTATGTGCAAACCCCTAATATGCTGCGTACCATAGCCCAGCGTTACGAGGAAGCTGGTGTTAAGCCCGAGATGGAGGTGTTCGACCTGGGGCACCTGAGGTTTGCCAACCAGATGGTTGCCGAGGGCTTGATCAAAGCGCCCGCCATGTACCAGGTGTGCCTGGGGATTCCCTGGGGTGCAGGCGCTGATCCAGCCACCATGATGACCATGGTGGCGCAATTACCGCCAGGGGTTTTCTGGTCAGGCTTTGGCATCAGCCGTGGGCAAATGCCGATGGTGGCGCAGGCAATGATGTTGGGCGGCAATGTGCGGGTAGGCCTGGAAGACAATCTCTATCTCGAAAAAGGAGTGCACGCCAGCAATGGTGAATTGGTCGAAAAAGCTGTACGCATTATCCGTGAACTCGGTGGCCGGCCCTGTTCGGCAGAAGAGGCCCGCGACAAGCTTAAGATCAAGGGTTGATGCCGCCGACAATAATTCCTGGCGGCCCATTGTCGCTGAGGTACGGCACGTTGATTATTGCCGTGTGCCTGGTCTGGTGTATTGCTTGGTTTGCGCACCCCTGGCAGCACCGTGGGGGTGCAGCACAGGTACAGGCATAACCGTATCGCCTTGACAGGAGAGATTTATGGATCAGGAACGATTTGACAAGGGCCTAGCGATCCGCCGTGAGGTGCTTGGTGCCGAGTACGTGGACAATGCGCTCGAAAATGCCGGCGAATTTGCCCGCGACTTCCAGGAACTGCTTACCGAGTACTGCTGGGGTGCGGTGTGGGGAGATGAGACGCTGGATCGCAAGACCCGCAGCATGCTGAATGTTGCCATGATCGCTGCATTAAACCGCATGCACGAGTGGGAGTTGCATTTTCGCGGCGCCATGGTCAACGGTGTGAGCCGTGACGAGTTAAGAGCCATTCTGAACCAGATCGTAATCTACTGCGGTGCGCCGGTGGCGGTGGAATGCCATCGTATTGCCAAGAAGGTATTTACGGAACTGGACGGGGAGTAGCCGTGCACCCGGGCACCCACACCTGCTCCGGTGCAGCGACCGGGGTAAACCCAGTGACGATGTATGCCCGGTTCGGCCCACCTGATACTTGCTGCGCGGGTAACGGAACGAACACCGGCCAGAATGGAATAGTGCCATGAGAGACAGCTTCGAGACGATCATAGTCGAGCCCCAGGAACACCTGACCTGGATAACTCTGAACCGGCCCGAGGCGGCCAATGCATTCAATACTCAGATGGCTGAAGAGCTGCGGGATGTGTTCGGCGATTTCGTTTCAGGCGCCCGCCAGGCACGCTGCATCATTCTCACCGGCAGCGGTGATCGCGCTTTCTGCGCTGGCGGTGACCTTAAGCAGCGCCACGGCATGAGTGATGACGCATGGCATGCCCAGCACGTGGTATTCGAGGACCTGGCAAGAGCGCTGATGGATTGCCCGGTGCCGCTGCTGGGCGCCATCAACGGCGCAGCGTTCGGTGGTGGCATGGAACTGACACTTGCCTGTGACTTCGCCTATGCGGCCAGCCACGCCCGTTTTGCCCTGACTGAGACCACACTCGGAATCATGCCCGGCATGGCTGGCACCCAGTATTTGCCGCTGGCGGTAGGAATTCGCCGGGCCCGGGAGATCGTGTTTACGGGAAAGCCATTCAACGCACAGCAGGCGCTGCAGTGGGGACTGGTCAACTCGATCTGTGAGTCCAGTGAACTCGTCGATGCCGTGCGCGCCGTGGCGCAGCGGATCGCGGATAATGGCCCGATCGCTGTGCGCAGTGCCCGTCGGGCACTGAACCATGCGGCCTACGCCGAACTTAAGGCCGGTTACGAGGTCGAATTGCAGGCCTACAACCAGACCGTACCGACCAAGGACCGGCGCGAGGGGATCGCGGCCTTCAACGAAAAGCGAAAAGCGCGATTCCAGGGCGACTGAGCCGGTTCAGGCGACCGGCAGATCAGGGGTACCTTCTACCCCGGCTGGTTGGAGGTCAGCCGAGTACCGAGTGGCTGCTTGCCAGGATGGGCGTGCGGTTACGCGAGAAGAACCCCAGGCCGATGTTGTGGCCGGTGCGCGGCAGGTGAAACTGCACGGGCTCGCAGTCGTGGTCGACACC
>JASLLH010000077.1:0-9561 GCA_030747115.1 Arenicellales bacterium | reverse complement strand
TGACACGAGCGTGGCCGAAACGGCGCGCGAGGAAACGCTGATCTCTCAGGCGCTCGGCAACCTGCTGGCTGTTGCTGAAAATTATCCAGATCTCAAAGCCAGTGACAACTTCCTCGACTTGCAGAACAAGCTGCACGAGGTAGAGGAGCAGATCCAGTTGTCCCGCAGATACTACAACGGCACCGTACGAAACTGGAATATCCTGGTCGAGTCCTTTCCCAGCAACTTGATTGCCAGTGCTTTTCGCTTCCCGATAGCCGAGTTCTTCGAGATCGAACTGGCTACCGAGAGGGCTGTTCCCAGCGTCGAGTTCTAACGATGCGGGCGCCCGGCCGGCTCCTGCATACGGTAGCATTGCTCGCTGCCTTCGCCGCTGCACCAGCGGCGCTCGCCAGCGAGCGCATTCTCTCGTTCGAGAGCCTGGTTAGCGTAGAGAAAAGCGGCACGCTGACCGTTCGCGAGACGATCGTGGTCACAGCAGAAGGGCGCCAGATCAAGCGCGGGATATACCGCGACTTTCCAACCCGCTACCGCGACCGCGCAGGCAACAACTACACAGTCGGTTTCGAATTGTTGTCGGTAACCAGAGACGGTGTGCCGGAGCCACATCACATCCGTGAGCTCGACAACAAGGTCCGCGTCAAGGTCGGGGAGAGCAACACCTTCTTGCAACCCGGAAAATATGCTTACACCCTGACTTATCGCAGCAACCGGCAGATCGGTTTTTTCGATACGCACGACGAACTCTACTGGAACGCTACCGGCAACGACTGGCCATTTCCTATCGACCGGGCAACGGTCCGGGTCAAGTTGCCGGCAACCGTACCGGTGAACCTGATCGAATTCCGTGCTTATACCGGCCCGGCCGGGTCTAGCGCCAGCGCCTACAGCGCACAGCTAACCGGCGAGGGCCTGGTGCGCTTTGCCACTACCACAGCACTCGCACCTGGTGAGGGGATCACGGTGGTGGTCGGCTGGCCCAAGCACCACGTGGATGCGCCCAGTCGCGCCGAGCGCCTGGGCTTTTTCCTGCGTGCTCAGTTAACCCTGGTCATCGGCGCTGGAGGATTGGCGTTGCTGCTGCTGTATTACCTCGGCAGCTGGCATTTTGTCGGCCGTGACCCTAAGCAAGGAGTCATCATCCCCCGTTTTGCGCCTCCTGACGGGCTCTCGCCCGCCGCAGTCCGCTACATTCTGAAGATGCGGTTTGACAACCGCGTATTTGCTGTCGCACTGATCAGCATGGCCGTCAAAGGCCGGATTCGCATCCGGCAACCTGACAACGACGAAACCATTATTGAGCGCGACGATTCCGGCAGCAGCGATATGTTGTCTATCGGCGAGAAAACACTCTACAAAGCTTTACTCAGTCTCACGGGCGCTGTTCGTCTGAATAATACTAACCACAAGGCCATCTCAAGTGCGCGAAAAAAACTTAAGTCCCGGCTCTCGGACGAGTACCACGCAAGCTACTTTTTCCAGAACCTGAAGTGGCTGATACCGGGCCTGGCAATTTCTGTGATCATGCTGGTCGGCATCGCCCTTGCCGAGCCCGAACAACTCCTGCTCTCCGGCATGCCTATGATTTTTCTGTCGGTATTTCTTTTGCAAGCGGGCCGGCTCTGGAAGCAGGGCAGGCGATTGATTGCAGGAGTGGTTTTGCTGGTTCCTGGATTCTTCGTTACAGCGAATTTCGGATTCGCATTTGTTGGAGATGTGAATCTGGCTTTTGTACTGGTTGTGATACTTCTTTTCGGCATCAACACTTTTTTTTACTTTCTCCTCAAAGCGCCTACGCGGCTTGGCCGTAAGACCATGGATGAGATAGAAGGATTCAGGAAATATCTTGGCACTGCTGAGGCCGACCGACTGAACATGCTCACGCCGCCGGAACAGACCCCTGAACTGTATGAAAAATACCTGCCTTATGCGCTGGCTCTGGATGTCGAACAAGAATGGTCCGAGAACTTCAGCGAAGTGCTGGCTCGCGCCGCCCAAAGCGAGGACAGCGCGTACCAACCGCGCTGGTATCACGGCAGCTCCTGGGATGCCCACGAGCCGGCCAACTTCGGCAACAGCCTCGGCAGCTCCCTGTCGTCAACGGTCGCCTCTGCCGCCAGCCCACCCGGCTCCAGTTCCGGCTTCAGCGGCGGCTCTTCCGGCGGCGGTGGTGGCGGTGGTGGCGGTGGTGGCTGGTAGGCTGGTCTGTAGAATCTAACCCGCCGGCACTGCCCAGCGCGGGGTCCGGTAACCTCCGGCAAGACCCCCCGGCGAAAGCACGAGTTGCCACAGGTGGTTCTCCCGCGAACGGAAGGTGCCGGCACTAACCAGTAGATAGTAGTCGAACATGCGCTTGAAACGCTCGCCGTAGCGTCCGCGTAGCGCTGGCCAGGCCGCGTTAAAGTTGCGGTGCCAGGCCATCAGGGTGGGGTCGTAATCAGCACCGAAGTTGTGCCAGTCCTCAATCGTGAAAAACGCGCTGGCATGCCGCGCCAGGGCGGCCGCTGGCGGTAATACCCCGTTCGGAAAAATATACTTTTCGATCCAGCGATCGGTAGCATAGCCACCCCGCCCGGCGCCGATTGTGTGTAACAGGAAAAGCCCGTCTGCTTTGAGTAGCGACTGGAGCTGGCGAAAAAAAGTACGGTAGTTCTTCTGCCCGACGTGCTCGAACATCCCCACCGAGACGATTCGGTCGAACTGCCCCTGCAGGTCGCGGTAATCCTTTATTTTGATCGAGACAGGCAATCCGGCGCAGCGCTCACCCGCCAGTTGTGCCTGCTCCTTTGAGACCGTGATGCCTGTAACACTGACGCCATGATGCTCAACCATCCAGCGGGCCAGCCCACCCCAACCGCAGCCGACATCCAACACCTGCATGCCGGGTTCCAAACCCAATTTCTCACAGATCATCTGCATTTTATTCACCTGCGCCTGCGCAAGACATTCGGCCCTGTCCCAGTAGCCGCAGCTGTAATTCATGTACGGGTCCAGCATGTGCTCGAAAACGTCGTTACCGATATCGTAGTGCTGTTCCGCAACTTGGAAGGCCCGGTTCCGGCTTTGCCGGTTGAACAGACGAAAGCCAAGGAAAAAAACCAGGAATCGGAAATTATTGCGCACCCGATCTTCCAGGCCGGCACGAAACGCACGGTTGATCATCTCGTCCAACCGCTGGCAGTCCCACCAGCCGTCCATGTACGCCTCGCCCAGGCCCAGCGTGCCATCACGCAGAACGCGACGGAAAAGGTCAGGGTTATTGACCTGCACGTCCCACTCATTGGGGCCATCCAGGCGAATGCCGGCCGGCTCCAGCAACCCCTGGAAGTGCTTGACCTCTGGAGACTGCACGGCACTTTGCATCAGTGGGGTCCTCGCGGGCTGTTGCTCGTTGCCACCTTCGGGATTGGGCTTGCCCGGGCCGGGAAGCAGCACACAATCTTACCTGTCGATTATCTGAAAACCAATACGATTTACCGGGGTGTTGCCTCTGGCAAGCCGCCATCAATCGGCAAGGTGGCGCCGGTGCTGGGCGTACGCCGCTCAAGGAAAAAGAGCACACCCTCTGCGACCTGGCTTGCCGTAATTTTTGCTTTCAGCAGGTTGCGGTTACGGTAGTACTCTTCGAGTTCGGCTTGGTCCAGGCCGCGTGCACGCATTCGCTCCGGCCCTACTTCAGCCCACAGCCCTGAACGGCGTTCACCCTGGGCAAAGACGGCATCCGGGGCAACCATGTTGACCCGAACATCGTTGGCGGCCATCTCCTGGCTGGCTACTCGCGCCAACTGGTGTGCGGCGGCCTTGGTTGCACTGTAGGCGCCAAAACCAGCACCAGGGGCAAACACATTCTTGGTCGATACTAAAACGATATCGCCGCCCGTAGCCTGACGCCGGAACAGGTCAGCCGCCGCCCGCAGCAGCAGCACCGTGCCATCGGTGTTGACCCGTTCCAGGCGGCGAAAATGTTCCATATCCATCTCTTCCAGCGTAGCAACATGGGCCAGGCCTGCGTTGATAACCAGCCCGTCCATACCGCCCCAGAGCCGGCATACTTCGGCAAAACTTGCAGCCACTGATTCGGCCTCAGATACGTCCTGGTGCAACCCGATTACGCGGTCGCCATAACGCTCGGACAGTTCCCCAACCAGGCTCTGGAGACGAGCATCATCCAGGTCAGTTGCCGCCACATGTGCGCCCGCCTGCAGCAGACGGCTGCAGATTCCCGAACCGATTGCGCCGGCTGCACCGGTCACCATGACCACGTCGCCCGTCAGCGGTTGCTCGTCGTCGCCGAGCTTGAGTTGCTGCTGGGGCAAGTACTCCATGTCGAACAGGTGTTCCTCCTTTGGCACCCGGTAAACACCGCCCATAGCGGCGATACGGTCTTTCACTTCAAGGGTGTGCGCTGTGACATCCCGGGCAATACGCGCAGCTGCCGCATCCGAGCCGGCACATAAGGCACCAAGGCCGGGAATCAGAACCACCCGCGGCCGCAGATCAGTGGCTGTGGCAGTGGTCGGTAGCCTCGATAGGTGGCGTGCAAAATAGTCCTGGTAGTCTTGTGCATACTGAGCCAAAACTTCTTCGAGTTGGGATCGCAACCGTTGCTCGTCATCAAAATCAGGCGCCTCAACCCACGCCGGCAAGAGCCTCGTTCGGATCAGGTGATCACTGGTCAGTGGTGGCGAGACATGCTGAGAACGGCTCCCGCCCGCCAGGATACCGGCTGTCCGGGCGTCGACCAGAGGCCGCAACACACAACGCCGGTAAGGGCGGCAGTCGTCCCCGGTCGAGGCTGCGAGCAGGCCACGCAGAACAGGTGCGAGCCGGGCCAGCCGACGGTCGGAGATTTCGGCCGATTCGTCGGTACGTGAATAAGCCCGTGCTGGTGCAGTCTCGGTGAGATATTGCTCAGCTCGGGAAACCAACTCAATCATCCAGTCATAGCTTTGCCGGGCCGTATCTCCCCAGACAACGATGCCATGCTGCTCCCAGACCATGGCTCGGGCCTGCGGGAACTTGGGCAATGCCTCCGCCACCTGCCGCGCCAATGGAAAACCCGGGCGCACATAAGGCAAAACCACCACCTCTTCCCCGAGCGCTCGGTGGACATGGTCTGCCCCGCCCTGCTGGTTGGTCAATGCAAGAATCGCATCGGCGTGGGTATGGTCGATGAAACGGCCTGGCAGAAGCGCGTGCACCAACGTTTCGATCGAGGGGACCGGTGCGCTCTGGTTAAAGCGGCTGGCGCAGAGTTCATTCAGCATTGCTTGGTCGGAGATGGCCGCAAGCGTCTGCAGTGATTGCAACCGCTGCAGATCGACGGCTACGTGGTCTTGCGGTTCAATCGCAGCCAGGTCAAAACCGGATGCCTTGATGAACAGCGCCGGCACCGGTTCACCAAATACATCTGGGAAGTGATCCTTAAGGGAGGTATTGCCACCACCATGCAGAACCAGGGAAGGTTCTGCACCCAGCAGCCGCCCTGAATAACTACGCAGAATCAGCTCTCGCGGGCAGTCCTCGCCGTAATACGACAACAACGCTTGGGCATCGCGATCGGACCAGCGGTTTTTCATTAACCAGCAGCAGCCGCGGGCCGCCGACAGAACAGCAGATACTTCGAGTCACAAGTCATTCTCAAGGCTGAGAATCCTGCTGAGCGCGTATTTCAAGATAATAATCGTAGGCTTCCTGCACCCTGGCATTTTCGTGTACTACCTTGCGCACAGCCTGGATCATGGCCAACGGGCATTCAGACTGAAAGATGTTGCGGCCCATATCCACCCCGCAGGCACCCTGGTCGACCGCGTTGAAAGCGAGCTCCAGTGCTTCCCGCTCAGGCAGTCTCTTGCCACCCGCGATGACTATGGGAACCGGGCAGGATGCAACTACCGTATCAAACCCTTGTTCAACGAAATAGGTCTTAACGTACGTTGCACCGAGCTCTGCGCAGATCCGGGTCGCAAGCCGCATGTAATTCGCATCACGTACCAGATCGCGGCCGACGGCAGTCACCCCCAAGGTGGCGATACCGTGTTGATTGCCCAGATCGATTAGACGGGTCAGATTGTGGATCGACTTGGTTTCGTAGTCTCCACCGATGAATACTTGCACTGCCATAGCTGCAGCATTCAGCCGAATGGCTTCATCGATGCTGATAGCGATCTCTTCATTGGATAATTCCTTCAAGATACTGGGGCCGCCGCTCGATCTTAAAACGATGCCACCGCTATAGGTGGGCGGGATGCAGCTGCGCAGGATACCCCGTGTCAGCATCAGGGTATCGGCGTATGGCGTGAGCGGCACAATATCGAGGTCAATGCGCTCGAGTCCACTGGTCGGGCCAAGAAAATAGCCGTGGTCAAACGCGAGCATCACGGTGCGGCCTGACCCGGGATCGAAAATCTGCGACAGGCGATTTTGCATTCCCCAGTCAAGGTGGTTTGAACCTTTAAGGAAAAAGGGTTCACTGCGCGCAGGAACTTCAGCCTGGTAACTTCTCGCGCTTTCTGTATCTTGGTCAGCCACGTCTTTGCCCTCTCCCATCTGCTGTTAGTGCCGGATAGTACGACCCCCTCATGAGTTCAGTGTAGCCAGTGGGACAATTTCTGTAAACGCGAGCCTTAAAACCCAACCAACTTTGCTCAGGCTTTCAGTTTGTAAACGAGGCCGCGGAAACGGTTTGCAGCACGGGTTGGTCTTTAACGATATCGGCGGATCAGGTCTTTCCCTCGGTGAGCCACTTGTGCCTGACCGGGGTCTGGTAGGAGAGACAGGCATCGATGACCTCGGCTGGTGTCGAGGCGACAATAAGCATGTCGCGGGTCTGCTGCTTGAGAAATCGTGCCGCTGCCACCTCATCCAGGAACGCGATCAAGCGGTCAAAGTACCCATCGAGGTTCAAAAGCGCACACGGCTTACGATGCTCGCCCAGTTGGCCCCAGGTCCAGACCTCGAACAGCTCTTCAAGTGTGCCGATACCACCCGGCAAAGCGATGAACCCATCCGACAGTCCGGCCATCAACGCCTTGCGCTCATGCATCGAGGACACGATGCGCAGATCTTCCACCCCGGGGTGGGCGAACTCCTTGTCCATCAGTGTCTGTGGAATCACCCCGATTACGGTACCACCGGCCTCCAACGCAGCATCGGCAACCGCACCCATCAGCCCTACTTGGGCGCCGCCGTAGACCAGCCCAAAGCCGCGTCCGGCAACAGCCTGACCAAGTTCCCTTGCACCAGCAAGGTAGCCTGGCCGATCACCACTCCTGGAGCCACAGAAAATACAGAGTTTCATACCATTTCCACTTCCGCAAAAGCCATGGTGCAATGCTAGCCGGAAAAGGGCTGTCGCTGAAACCGCAAAAAAATAAGCCAAGCCAAGCTACAATGATTGGTAGTACCCCGACCAGAGTACGGCTGATCCGGCTACGCCGAAACGCCAACTGCCAGACTCGATATTTCAGAAGAGGAAAATGAGCCATGAGTATTCAAAGACTCCAGACCAGCGAGCGCATGAGCCAGGTCGTCATCCACGGCAATACGGTCTACACCGCGGGCCAGGTCGCACTGGACGCACCGGGTGAGCCCGTCACTGACCAGACCCGGGACATACTGAAGCGCATAGACAGCCTGCTGGCGCAGGCCGGCAGCGACAAGTCCAGGCTGCTCAGCGCTACCATCTGGATCTCTGACATGGACACTTTTGGCGAGATGAACGCTGTCTGGGATGCCTGGGTTGCTCCGGGTGCGACACCAGCCCGGGCCTGCGTGGAGGCAAAGCTGGCCACACCCCAGTTCACCGTCGAGATCGCGGTGATCGCGGCCCTTAACTAGAGCAACGCCCGGAACAGATCATGCGCGTGGTTATCCTCGGCGCTGGCATCGTCGGCGTCACTGCCGCCTGGGAGTGCCTGCGCGATGGCCACCGAGTCACACTGGTCGACCGCGCTGCCGAACCGGCAAGTTTCGCCAGCTATGCCAACGCCGGCTTGATCGCGCCGGGGCACTCATACGCCTGGGCCTCACCTCACTCGCCTCGAATCATGCTGCAGTCGCTGTGGCGCAACGACCAGGCCATCCGCTTTCACCCCGCTGTCAACCCCGCCCAGTGGTCCTGGATCATGCGCTTTCTTCGCCAGTGCACCGAGGCGCGTACTACCATCAACACCCGGCGCAAGACCCGGCTGTGCATCTACTCCCAGGCGCGCTTTGCTGAGGTGATCGCAGAAACCGGCTTCGACTTTGCGCATAACAGCGGCGGGCTCATCTACTTCTACCGCTCGCAGAAAACCTTTGATGCTGCTGCCGAAAAAAGCGATATTTTGCTCAGCGAGGGTCTCGATATTCAGTCGCTGGACCGCGCTGCACTGGTTGCCCGGGATCCCGGACTGGTTGACGCGCGCGACCATATCGCCGGGGGGCTCTTTGTCCCAACCGACGAAAGTGGGGACGCGCGGTTGTTCGCCCTCGCGCTTACCCAGAAATGCCGGGAAGGTGGCGCCAGATTGTGCATGCAGACCGACGTCACTGGCCTTACAACCAACGGCGGCCAAATCCGTGCAGTGCAAACATCTGGTGGGACCCTTGAGGGGGATGCGTTCGTGATTGCGCTCGGCGTTTTTAGCCCACTCCTGGTCAGGCGACTCGGTCTGAAACTGCCCATCTACCCGGTTAAGGGTTACTCTGTGACTTTGCCGGTAGACGCCGTTCACCGCCCGCCGCTCCTGGGCGGCCTGGACGAGGACAACTGGCTGGCCTATTGCCCGATGGATAAGCGGTTTCGGATCACTGCCACCGCAGAGATTGGCAATTACAACACCAGCCACAAACCGAGTGACTTCAAGCGCATGCTGTCCACAACCAGAGAAATACTGCCCCGGGCCGCCGACTATTCAACGCCCGAATACTGGGCTGGGCTGAGGCCGATGACTCCCACCGGACTACCGGTTGTGGGGAAGACTCACTGGGGCAACCTGTGGCTCAATACCGGCCACGGCCACATGGGCTGGACCATGGCCTGCGGCTCGGCCCGCATTCTGGCCGACCTGCTGGGCAACAAAACACCAGAAATTCCACTGGACGGGATAAACCCGGCGGTCATGGGGGGTCACTGATGCCGACACAACTAAAAACGGGGGCGGGTTTACACAACATCAACCACATACCTTTCGAGGTGGATAAAGGCATCGCCGCGCGGGCCAGGATCGGCCTGGTGGTGCTGGCAACCGACCATACCATGGAGCACGAGTTTCGCCAGATCGTGACTCTGCCTGGGGTCGCGTTCTACCATTCGCGCATCCCCAACTCACCGACAGTCAACCCCGACACCCTGCAAGCGATGGCGGGCCACATCAGCGAACGCGCTGCCGAAATCCTGCCCGGCATGCCGCTCGACGTAGTGGCCTACGGCTGCACCTCAGCCTCGATGGTGATCGGCGAGGAGCGGGTGTTCGAACTGATTCACACCACACGGCCCGAGGCAGCCGCCACCACTCCGATCACTGCCGCCTTCGCCGCCTTCAAAGCGCTGGGCTGCCGCCGCATCGGCGTACTGAC